>CAMWLY010000001.1 GCA_947175145.1 uncultured Muribaculaceae bacterium
ATATTGAATATATAATTGTTAAAACTGAAATTTTTTTAACGGGTTTATGATGTGATAACGTTACGCTTTAAGGAATCCGTATTCGTATACCTTGGGCTCAATTTTTGAAGACAAAATCTTGAGGTTGTCTCTCAAATTATGGATGAGTTCTATGTAGGTTTTATCTTCACTATCTGTCTTCATTTGAATTTTACCATTTTTCATTGTTTTAGTACCCTGAAAATACATTTTAATATCATATAACGATGCATCAGGATTAGAGTCTGGCTGAGAGTGATAATAACGCCATAACTCTCGCCCGACATCCATAACGGCAGTAGCCTCAACAGAGAATGAAAGAGGCTGAGAATTATCTTCTGCGCCTGAAAATAGTGTAGCATTCTTCGCTGGTCTTTTTTTGCCAGTTATATAATCATTTAACGCATGACTCTTGAAAGCATCTCTAGCACCAACTTCTCCTTCGGAGAATGGAATCCAATGATTCGTACCTTCTTGACAACTGATTGCGTTATCAAATATAGCATAAACTAAACAGTCATGCTGAAAATTAACATCATCCGTCCAAGCATCTAAGGGGAAAAGATACTGATCTCTATCATTTAACCAAGTTTTATTGACCACTTTACGAATGACGCTATAAATAGACATTTGAATCACATTATTAATAGTGATTGGGGTGTACAATCTGTATTTTAGATCATTTTCAGACAATTTATTAGTAATAAATATCTGAGTGTTATGTTGAATATCGGTACCATTCATTCGAAGAAAACCTAAAATTGAATTGTTCTTCTTGTCATAAAACTTACGTAACCATTCAATTATATATTTATCTCCCACATAAGAATGAATATCCTTATGACCTATCATTTCCCCTTGTGCATTGAAAACATCTGCTGTAATGTCGTAAAAAATCTCTTGCTGATTTGAATCCCAAATCATAAAGCCTATTGGAAATTGTCCTTTCACATTATCAAATGTGGAGGCAGGCACTACAAAAATACGTTTAAGCTTTATATCAAATTGTTTCCTAAATTGAATAAAATTAGACGCTTGAAGATTTTTTAATGTTGAAAAATTGGCAATGACTGCGCCCGCAATGTCTTGCTTTATTCTGAACAAAAATTGAGCAAATAATTCTCTCGCTGCCGTACCAATTAATCCTTGAAATCTTTTGTACGCTTCAGTGTCTTTTGCTACTCCAGATATATTCTTTCCTGTACTTTTTAACTGTTTAGCATCTGAATGTTCCTTATACGGTGGATTAATATAAATAACCAATTTTTTTCGTTTTTCTTCATCTGCAATAATCTCCCGCAGTCCATCGGGAAGTTTATCGAATGAGTCATTAAGAAAATCGAATTGAAATACATGAGTTGGAAGTAGGTTTGCTCCATTCTTAATCCGCTCCTGCATAACATCAACATCAGCTTTATCCAAAGTTGAAGCCCAAATCTTATACTTGTCCACTAAACCGTTTAGTAGATTACCAGTACCAGCGGCACAGTCCCAAATATAGTATTCATCTTGCCAATTTTCGCCAAGTTCTGCGCCAAGATATTCTTGTGAGAGCTCTACCCATTTTTGAGGTGTAAAATAAGACCCTTTGCGTTCCCTGACATCTTGGGGCACGAGAAGGTCGCGGCGTTTGATTATATAATCCCAATATTCTTCCTTTGGGGGACGGTCATAACAATTCCAAAATTGAGTATGGGCTTCTTGGTCGTCAATGAATTTTGCTTTACTGGAATTGAAAACACCCATTGCCGTCCTATTACGCCCAAGTTCATAATATGTATCACGAAGAATTACATGGAGCTTATCCTGTATAGTTTTATTTTTAATTGACAGAATGTCTGCAAGGTAGAAATCGGAGTCTAAGACTCCCTGTTTTTTGGCTTCATCCCAGTTGACATCAATAGTCGGTTTAACAGTTTTTAGCCACTTCTGATAGATAACGACAAAGTTATTTTTGCTTATGCGGATTCGCGATATCTTCTTTTTCCCGATTATAAAGTTTGATTTAATGAAACGAGCCAATTCTTTTTCATCAGACTCAAAATCAAAGGAGAACATAGAATTACCGAAAATATCTTCTACCAACCTCAAAACTCTTTTGAATTCTTTAGTGGAGTGATCTGATGGAGTAACATTCCAATTGAAATCATTAATATAGAACACCTCCTGAATTTCAGAATATGGTATAAAAACAATTCGTTCAGAATCGAAAGCTCCGATGAATTTTGGAGGTAAATATGATTCAAATGTACGTGCCTTACCGATAGTAAGAATTAATTGAGCGAATGATTCTTCAATTGGTTTAGAACCTTTCTTTGCCTCTGCCCATAAAAGAAATTCATTTTCAGAAAGAGATCTCTCATCATTGGGAACAGCAACAGAAAAGTCTATATCACCAAGAATATGTGTGGTATCGTATGCTGAAAACCAATCCTGAGCAATATGATTTTTTAGTTCTTCTTCCCTTATATTGTGTGGATATGCCATAATCAATAAATATTTCCGCCGTTAAGTAGTGTGCGGGGGTCAACTTTGAGGATAGAGGCGATTTTGACGAGCATTTCTAGGGAGGGTTGAGAGGCGTTGGAGCACCACCGGGAGACGGTGGCTTCGTTTTTGCCTAATTGTTCGGCAAGCCATTTGCCTGTACGGTTCTGCTCAACTAAAACTACTTTTAGCCTATTTATACGCTCGATTTCTGTATCTATATTGTTTGTTGACATGGAATAATTCTTTGATGTTATTTGCAAATTTAATTAGAATTTTTGAGACTACCAAATTTGACATCAAGAAGCCCCATGAACGTACTTTAGTTTGACTTGTCTCCGAAGAGTTCTGCGGTGGCGTCGGCGTGGATCTCGGCGAGGAGGGAGGCGTGTGTGCGAAGGTGTTCGGCGATGATGGCGTTGACATAGGAGGAGAGCGTTGCGCGGGTGTGGCTTACTGCACTGATGATGTTGAGGAGTTTGCGATGGTTTTCGGGAGAGATGTAAAGCCGATGGTTTGTGTGGAAACTTTTGGGTTGGAGGAAGGTGGAGTAATAGTCTTGTTTTGTCATAGTTTAAATCGGTTTTATGTGCTCGCGCACGGGTTCAACAATTGCACCAACGGCTATATGGCCATAGGGACTCATAGACCCGTCAACCCATGTCGAAGGGTCTAAAGCTATGTAGACGTGAATCTATGGGTATATTTATATGTCTTTGAAACTTACGGCTAATATATCTATCGTTCTATAAACAGTTCCAATCAGCTATGTATCTTTATAAAGGTTGAACTTTATGGAAGGATAGAGACATATATGTAATTCTCAGAAGCTATAAATATATTCAAAAGACTCTTTTGCAATCTTTACATTGGTATATCTCGCGATAAACAGCCTTTTCTATCTTCATTACTTTATTGCGTTATGGAGATACACCTATGTAGAGAATGCTATATAAAGATAACAAATTTTCTGCGTAATTACAAACCGATATTTTTATCAAAATATTTATATCCAGCAACCTGGTGCGGTTTGACACGTTTTGGCAAACGAAAAACGAAATATCAGACCAAAACTTTAACATTTGGAGGGCGAAGATTATTTCAACGCGTGGTTGACGTTTGGAAATGTCATGATTTTTTCGTATCTTTAAGGTAAGCATTCGTACCGCAAAAGCACACTTATATCGCACGCAAAAGTGAGTGTATCAGGGTGTTCACATGAACACAGCAAGGTGTCTTTTGAGTAACTCAAAAGGTTTTGAGGAACCCATAACCTCAAAACGTCCTTGCAGGGTCGGGCGCACTCCAAAGTCGTGTCCCCCATTTTCCAAACTGCGTTGCCGTAGGAGTAACGGATGTGAAACCGTTGAAACTGTTTTTCAATGGCATTAGTTCAAATTGAAGAGAGTCTGCTTTTGGAGATTCTCAATCGCGCCAACTACCTTACGTCAGTCATGCAGTCCCTATATGATCGCGTTAGAAATCGGGAGGCAAGTGACTGGCTCACGCTTGAAGACCTTTGCGGATTGTTGAATATATCCGCAACTAAAGCACGCACATTGAAGGCTATCGGCAAGATAGGCTTTGTTAAGTGCGGAAAGAAATGCCTTTACCATGCCGGCGACGCATGGGAGATGCTTGAACGAGTTGACCGCCGAAAGAACAATGAGTAAGATTTATTCACGAGAAACGGCGGAAATTGAGCGGTTCTTCTCCGATACGTTGGCAATCCTCCATATAGCAGAGGAGTTGAAGCGGCATTGTCGCCCTTCGTTATATGGGAAGAGATTTCTTACCGATGCCCAGCTCTCAGAGAAATTAGGAATCTCCCGGCGCACGCTTCAGGACTTCAGAGACCGCCATGTTATCCCTTACTATCGGCTTGACGGCAAAGTGCTCTATGAAGAATCTGATATTGAAGATTTCCTGATGAGTTCCTATCGCCCCAAATTCTAATCAAAATGCGGCCACCGGATTTGTACCGATGACCGCATTTTTCTTTGTTATATAATGTTATTTAGAGATTGACACCGTCAAATTTGCGGCGCATTTTCTCCATGTCGTCATAGATGGCTTGGTCCTGCATCTTGGCATAGATTTGAGTCGTTCTGATGTCGGAGTGTCCGAGCATTTTTGAAATCACTTCAATGGAAACATGATTGCAGAGGCTCATTGACGCGAAGGTGTGGCGTGCAACGTGTGTTGTGAGATGCTTTTTGATGCCAGCGAGGTCGGCAATCTCCTTGAGATAAGCATTCATTTTCTGATTTGTGATTACAGGCAACGCAACACCTGTCGATACTACAGTGGGATGTTCACTGTATTTCCTGACTATGCGTAATGGTATTTCAAGCATGGGGATTATACTCATTTCGCCAGTCTTGGCTCGCGCTTTGCGAATCCAAGTGTGTCCTGAATCATCCGTTGTAATGTCAAACGTCATCAACGCTTTCACATCGCAGAATGCCAGCCCTGTAAAACAACAGAACAAGAATGTGTCACGCACAATCTCCAATCGTGGTAACTCGGTGAAATCGAGGCTCATGATTGTTCGCAGTTCAGTTTCGGTCAGAAACTGACGCTCATTATATGTGCGCTGATATTTCTTTCCGATGAAAGGGTCATGGTCAATCCATCTGTGGGCTAACGCGTATTGCATGATGTTTTTGACGGAACGCATATAGCGTACCGCAGCATTATTAGCACATGATTTCTTCATGCGTAAAAAATGCTCGAAATCGTCAAGCAGTCCCGATGTAACCTCTTTGATTGGTAGGTCTGCCGTGTTGTAGTTTAGGAGAAAGAACTCCTCCAGATAGTCCGCGCATCGGGTCCAACGTTGATAGGTAGGCTTGACTATATCTCCACGGTCAAGTTCCTCCTTGCGCTTCTTGTTGGCTTCGCGGAATACCTCACACATCATCTTCGGTTTTTCGATGGTGCCAAGAAAGTGAGCTTTCATCACTGCCGGAATGATAAGCTTTTTCTCCCGTAGCAGCATATTGTGTATCTCGAGAAATCTTGCCCTGACAAGTTCGAGATACTTGTTCAGTTCGAGGTCTCTGCGTGTGCGACCTTTGCTCATGCCGCGTGTTTGGTCCCAGTTGTCGGGCACTACTGTTCTGCCAATCTTGAACTCTATGCGCTGACCGCCCACAGATACTCTCACGAAGAGCGGCCAATCGGCACGCTCGGCGTAGGGCTTCCTTAGAAAGAAGTGAAGTTTGAAATAATTGTTCTCTGTCATTTGTTTGATTGTTACTTAAATATACGAAAATTTCGCGTGATTTCCAAATGGCGAAGAACATCGAACGTAGTATGATAACAAGATTATTGCCCTCAGTGAACGGTATACACCGGAATTCGAGGTGAAGTTAGCGCAATATGACCGAAAAAGGCGGAATTAGAGTTAAAGTGTCTTTCAAAAGTTAAAAGATGCCTATCTTTCCTTAAAAGCACAATCCCAACAGAGGTCGGAGGTTCATAACCGCACTGCGAGCCCCATTTGTGAAGATGGGAAACGATCTAAAGATAAGACCCTCAGATCACTCACTGACTGCCTGACCCTCCAGTGAATGATTTTATTCACTGCGAGACCATTCACTCGTCATTCACCACAGTGCTTCTGTATTGTGCAGTATTCTGCAACGTGGTAAAAAGAAAAAGCACTGAAAATCAAACGATTTCAGTGCTTTGCGGCATCTTGCCTTTTTCTTGTTGTGACCCCGGTGGGGCTCGAACCCACGACCCAATGATTAAGAGTCATTTGCTCTACCAACTGAGCCACGGAGTCATTTCTGCTTACAAGGAGGAATTGCTTCCCCTCTCGTTTGCGGTGCAAATTTAATATCTTTTTCCGATACCACCAAATTTTATATCCCATTTTTTATAAAATTTCTATTAAATCCCTGCTTTTCACCATATCACCCATCTATAAATCAGGCAGGATTATCGGTGAACCTCACTGCGAAAAATCGTATAAGCTATTCTTGACTATTTACCTTTTTTTATTTACCTTTGAGCCTACTATGCATATCCGGCATAAACCGTAAGCATTTCAAAAAATTATCACATATATATTATGAATACAAAACTTATCTGCACTGCCGCTCTGATCGCAGCTGTCGGTCTGTCGGGTTGCTCCAAAAAGCTCGGACAGTTCAAAAGTGACTTTTTCACTACCACTCCGACCCCGCTCGAAACAGTAGGACAAACAGTGCCCGGCACCGTAAAAGCCTCTATTCCCAAAAAATTCATGTCAAAAAATGCCAAGGTATCCGCAACTCCGGTTATACAGTGGCAACAAGGTGCCACTACCGGTCAGGCTTCCGCAACCCCGGTAATTTTTCAGGGTGAAGATGTGCGTGCCAATGGTCAGGTGGTAAGCTATGCCAATGGCGGTAATGTAACAATTCCTTTCAATATCGCCTACAATCCCGAAATGGCCAAGTCTACTCTTTGGCTCGATTTCACTGTGGACCAAAATGGTAAAACCTACACTCTGCCCCGAGTTAAGGTAGGTGAAGGTGTGATCGCTACATCTACTCTCGCTTCAGCCAAAACAGTCAAACCTGCAGTGGCTAAAGACAATTTCCAGAAAATTATTTCCGAGAAATATTCTGCCGACATACATTTTCTTATCAATCAGGCCAATATCCGCGCAAACCAGACCGATAAAGCCGATTATATCGACCTCAACAAGCGACTGATGCAGGCAAATCAGGCAGCCGATCAGGAGATCGCCGGAATCACCATCAATTCATACGCTTCTCCCGAAGGTACTATCGAATTTAATACTGCACTGGCCGAAAAACGCGAGGCTAACACTACTCAGCTCATGGAAAAACAACTCAAAAAAGATAATATTACCGAGTTTGGCGAGCTGACAGCTTCTTTCACTCCCGAAGACTGGGAAGGTTTTGAAAAACTTGTAGAGAAATCCAATATCCAGGATAAAGACCTGATTCTTTCGGTACTCAAGATGTATCCGGATCCGGTGGAACGTGAACGCGAGATTCGCAACCTCTCATCAGTATTCAATGAGCTGGCCGAACAGATTCTTCCGCAACTCCGCTATTCGCGTGTGATGGCTACAATCAATGTGCTCGGCAAATCCGATCAGGAAATGCTTCGACTTTTCAACACCGATCCCACCAAGCTCACCGAAGAAGAGATGCTCTATCTGGCCACTCTGACCGATGACAATATGAAGAAAATGGAGGTCTACAATACATCGGCCGAAGTACACTCCAAAGATTACCGCACATTTAATAACCTGGGTATGACCCAATGGGTAGCAGGTGACTATGAAGGCGCACAGGCAAACTTCGAACATGCTCATCGCTTGAATCCCGCTGCCAAAGAGCCTGAAATGAATCTTGGCCTGATAGCTATGCTCAACAATGACATGAAGAAAGCCAACGAGCAATTTGGCGCTGCAGCCGGAGTTCCCGAGACAGCTGATGCCATGGGTGTATACTACCTGCAGGAAGGTGACCTTCAGAAAGCTCTTCGCGCTTTCGGTGATGCCAAAACCAACAATGCCGCTCTCGCCCGCATTCTCAATAAGGATTATGCCGGTGCCCGCCAGATTATTTCAGAAATCAAAACACCTGATGCAACTACATATTACATTGCTGCTGTGCTCGGTGCAAGAACCAACAATGAAAATATGGTCATGAATAATCTGCGTCAGGCTGTCAAACTGGATAAAAACCTGCTTAAGCGCGCGCAAAATGACCTGGAGTTTGCGCGCTACAACGTATCCTACCTCTAATGTTTGTGATAAGGGTGCATCTATGGCGTTGCTCTCGGAATTCGACTTCGCTCACATACACAAGTATGCTCACTCAGTCTCATCCTCAGCGCCTTATATCTACACCCTTCTGACAAACATTAATATACTCTTGTGATAAGGGTGCATCTATGGCGTTGATCATATGATAAGGGTGCATCCCCTCTCCCCTGATATTGCTAAGTAACAATACGCTTATATTCTAAAGTCGGTGTGTCAGAATTAATTTTTGACACACCGACAATCTTAAATCACCAACTACTGCCGCTCTCCCGGCGTTTATATAATTATGAAAAGACTCTTTCTGCTTGACGCATACGCTCTTATTTTTCGCGCTTACTATGCTCTTATCAAAATGCCGCGAATCACTCAGGCCGGTTTTAACACTTCGGCTATCTTCGGTTTTGTAAATACCCTCGAAGAACTCCTTCGCAAGGAGAAACCTACACACCTGGCCGTATGTTTCGACCCTCAAGGCCCTACTTTCAGAAATGAAGAATTTGAAGGCTATAAAGCAGACAGAGCTTCTACCCCTGAAGATATTAAACTCTCTGTTCCTATTATTAAGGAAATAGTCCGCGCATATAACATTCCGATTATTGAGGTCGAAGGCTATGAAGCCGATGATGTGATCGGCACAATTGCAAAAATGGCTGAAAAAGAGAATTTCACCACCTATATGATGACTCCCGATAAAGATTTCGGCCAATTGGTTAGCCCTAATATACTGCAATATAAGCCCTCTTATCGCGGTCAGGATTTCGAATTGCGAGGAGAAAATGAGGTCTGCACCCGATATGGAATAGAAAAAACATCGCAAGTCATAGACCTTCTGGCTCTGATGGGTGATAAAATTGATAATATTCCCGGATGCCCGGGTATAGGCGAGGTTACAGCCGTGAAACTTATCTCTAAATTTGGCTCTGTAGAAAACTTGCTTGAAAATACCGACCAACTCAAGGGCGCTCAAAAGAAAAAGATCGAAGATAACGCTGACCTTATCAGATTATCTAAACATTTAGCCACCATACGCACCGATGTGCCTGTCGAGGTAACTCCCGACTCTCTGGTGTGCGCACCCCCCGACCGCGATAAACTATTTGCAATATTCCGCGATCTGGAATTCAAATCGCTTGCCGACAGAGTGGAACGCCGACTCAATGGCACATCCTCAGAAACTGCCAAACAAGCCGCAGCTGCCTCAAAATCCGATAATAAGGAACCAAAGGCAGCATCTCCTTCACTTTTCGGCGAAGAAGATTTTTCTGCCGCGGCACCAGAACCAATAGTTATTAAAAGGGAGAATTTCGATAATAATAAGTATCATATAGTTGCCGATGCCTCGGAACTTGAAGAACTTGACAGACACACTCAGGCTATCGATCTATGCGGCCTGCAACTTATAGCCGATGGTGAGAATGATGCCACCTGCCGGTGGATAGGCACAGCAGTCGCGACCGCACCCGGAGAAGCCTGGTATATTCCTTCGGATTTACCTGAGGGGGTAGCCTTCATACTTGATCTTATGGCTCGCGCTGATATTGAAAAGGTATCTGCCGACTCCAAACGTGCCATGGTTATTGCCGCACGCCGACGCACTGACTCAGCTCCGGCTCTTCAGAATTTCTATGATATATCTCTGGCCCACTATGTGATTCAACCCGAGATGCGTCACTCGATAGATTCGCTTGCACAGACATATCTCAACATCGAGACAGAGCCATTCCCCGGAAAAACAGTGTCCGCACGCCGGGGCACAAAAAATTTATTCAGTGCCGATTCAGATGATGAACCTATCGGACTTTGGACTTGTCAGCAAGCTGATATGGCTCTCCGACTCCGTGGACCGATAGAATCTCAAGTGCGCGAAGAGGGAATGGAAAGCCTGCTTCAGGATATTGAAATTCCACTTGTACCGGTACTCGCAGATATGGAACTCACAGGCATCAGAATTGACACCAAGGCTCTCGGTGAAGCCAAAATATCAGTGGAATCAAGAATAGAAAACCTGCAGAAAGAGATTTGGCAGATGGCCGGCACAGAATTTAATGTGGGGAGCCCGGCAAAAGTTGGTGAAATTCTTTTTGATAAACTTCAACTCGACCAGAAAGCCAAGAAAACCAAAACCGGACAGTACTCCACAAGTGAGGATATTCTTGAAAAAATAGCGCATAAGCACCCCATAGTCGGTAAAATTATGGAGTATCGCGCACTCAGGAAACTTCTCTCCACATATATATTGGCATTGCCGGCAGCGATCAACCCTGCCACCGGAAGAGTACATACCAACTATAATCAAACAGTAACCGCCACCGGCAGAATATCCTCATCGGCTCCAAACCTGCAGAATATCCCCATTCGCGATGATGAAGGACGAGAAATACGCCGTGCCTTCATATCAGAACCGGGTTGTTTGTTTCTATCGGCTGACTATTCACAAATAGAATTGCGGTTGCTCGCTGATTTCAGTCATGATCCCATCATGACCGATGCCTTCACACATGGCAAAGATATTCACGCTATCACCGCTTCTAAAATATATCATAAAGAGCAAGGTGATGTTACCCCCAACGAAAGACGCAATGCCAAGACAGCCAATTTCGGCATAGTCTATGGCATCTCACCCTTCGGTCTGGCCAGCCGCCTGTCTATTCCCAGAGCGGAAGCCAAGGAAATTATAGATAATTATTTCCTGACCTTCCCCACGGTTAAAAAATATATGAGCGATAGTGTGGAGCATGCCCGCGAACTCGGATATGTGGAAACCAAAATGGGGCGCAAACGAATGCTCCCCGATATAAACAGCAAGAATCCTACAGTTAGAGGATTCGCCGAGCGCAACGCTATCAATGCACCGCTGCAGGGCACTGCCGCCGATGTCATAAAACTTGCCATGATCAATATATATGCCGAAATGAAGAAACTCAATCTTAAATCTAAAATGATTATGCAGGTCCACGATGAATTAAACTTCAATGTGGTAGAATCAGAATTGGGAGTGCTTCAGGAAATAGTGGAGCGAGAGATGGAAAATGCCTGGCATGGCAATGTGCGTCTCACCGCCTCGGCCGGGGTAGCCACCAACTGGCTCGATGCCCACTGATATGAACAGAAGCTGTCGATAAGCTGATGAAAACCTATTCATAAACTGCTTAAATGTTGTAAATAAATAAGATGCATAAAAAGGCAGACATAAGCTTCAGCGAATTTTATCCACATTATGCACTTGCTTATCTACACAGTCATCAAACTTTTCAACAGATTTCAACACTTGTGTATAACTAAATTTATTAACTTTGCGGTTATCAACAGGGTGTAGAGAAACTTCATATCAAGCTGATTCTCAATTTGACCGCCTGATGATAATTGTTGATAAACCAAGCTAAAACTCCAATAACCCAAATATCCAAATTTTCAGGATAAAAGTTATTGATAGTTATCTACAGCCTTTATTAGTTGTTTAATTTTTTATTTAATATTTTAATATTATTTAAATCAAATAAAAAATGAAAGCGGAGCAAAGCGCGCTGTGCGAAGAAATATTAAGGCTAAAGAAGGAGAAGAATGCGCTCATCATGGCTCACTACTATCAGCGTGATGAAATTCAGGAGATAGCCGATTTTATAGGAGACTCACTCGCTTTGGCGCGGAAGGCAGCCGAAACAGATGCCGATATAATAGTGATGTGCGGTGTGCATTTCATGGGTGAGACAGCCAAAATACTTTGTCCGGACAAGAAGGTTCTTGTGCCCGATATGTCAGCCGGCTGTTCGCTTGCCGACAGCTGCAATGCCGAAGAATTAAAAAAATTTGTAGAAGCTCATCCTGATCATACGGTGATAAGCTATGTCAACACTTCGGCTGCTGTAAAAGCTCTCACAGATATAGTAGTGACCTCAGGCAATGCCCGCAAGATTATAGAATCGCTGCCTGAAGATGAAAAGATAATTTTCGGTCCCGATAAAAACCTGGGCGGTTATATAAATTCGGTATCAAATCGCGATATGCTGCTCTGGCCCGGTGCCTGCCATGTGCATGACCGCTTCTCTATAGAAAAGATACTGCAGATGAAAAAGGAGAACCCCGGTGCAAAAATACTTGTACACCCCGAATGCAGACGTCCGCTGCAGCTTATAGCCGATAAGGTAGGTTCCACAGCGGCACTTCTCGATTTCGCCCGCACAGATGATGCCAAGGAATATATAGTTGTCACCGAGAGCGGCATACTCTTTGAAATGCGGCGTCAATGCCCTGACAAAGTGCTTCTCGCCGCGCCTGCTGAAGATGCCGAGTGCCAATGCAATGAGTGTGACTATATGAAACTCAATACACTCGAAAAAGTGGCCAAAGCTCTGCGCGACGAACAACCGGAAATAATAGTAGACCCGGAAATAGTGGAAAAGGCCGTTAAGCCTATACAGCGTATGCTCGAACTATCCCGATGACAGATAGACTCAAGAAAAACATAATAGAACTCACCCGCCGCAGTGCGGGTGAAAATATTTTAGCGCCTAAGCTGCCACTTATAGTGTTGGCTGATAATGTGCGCTCTCTCCATAATATAGGTGCATTGCTTCGCACCGCCGATGCTTTCGCAGTCAGAGAGGTAATAATGGCCGGTATTTCAGGCACCCCTCCACACCCCGAAATTTCAAAATCAGCACTCGGTGCTGAAGATTCGGTAAAATGGCACCATGCAGATGATGCCCTAACTGAAATATGCCGCCTTAAAGAAGAAGGTTGGCGAGTGTGTGTGCTTGAACAGACACACAACAGCACCCCCCTTCAGGATTACCGACCCGAGCATAATGATAAATTACTGCTTGTGGTAGGAAATGAAGTGCATGGTGTAAATCAACTTATAGTAGATGTGGCCGATGTAGTGCTTGAAATACCTCAATATGGAGCCAAACATTCGCTCAATGTCTCTACCTCCGCTGCTATAGCTATGTATCAGCTCAGCCTTTATTTAGCTATGTAAGCTCTTCTAATTATAGAAGGAAAATTAATTAAAATTTTTCAAAAAAATTTGCACAGTAAAAATAAGTGTATTAGTTTTGCGGTGTAATAGTACACTAATACACTATATATGTTAGATATTAAAAATTTATCATTCTCTTATTCGCGCAAACAGAGTTTGCTGAGAGATTTCTCCATGCAATTGGAATCGGGCACAGTCACCGGATTGCTTGGTCGTAACGGTGCAGGCAAATCCACTCTCATATATCTTATCTGCGGATTGCTCCGCCCGCAGAGCGGCACCATCAGATTTGACAATATAAATACTGCCGAACGCACTCCGGCTTTATTGTCAGATATATTTCTTGTGCCTGAAGAGTTTAAGCTGCCATCTGTAACACTTGAGAAATATGTGGAAGCCAATGCTCAATTTTATCCTCGTTTTGACAGGGCGCTTCTTGAGAAGTTGCTTGATATATTTGAATTGAACAGCTCAATACACCTGGCTAAACTTTCTATGGGTCAGAAGAAGAAAGCCTTCATTGCATTTGCATTGGCATGTCGCACCTCGCTCCTTATATTAGATGAGCCGACCAATGGACTCGATATATCGGGAAAAAGAGCATTCCGCCGTGTGGTAAGTGAATCCATGACCGATGAAACCACTATAATAATATCTACTCATCAGGTATATGATATAGATAAGATTCTGGATCATGTAGTGATTATGGATAGAAGCGGAGTACTTCTTGACGAGTCTATAGCCGAGATACAGAGCAGACTGAGTTTTAATTTCACCACTGATCGTCAGAGAGCTGAAAAAGCTCTTATAGCACTCGATGTGCCGGGTGGTTACAACATAGCCGAAACACTCACAGATGATAATGATGAAACAGAGGTAAATCTCGAAACCCTCTTTGAACTCATCACTTCCACTCACTCTAAAACATTAAAGTTATGAATATGCAATTAGCAAAAGTAATACGTAAAGATTCCATAGAGAGTATGCGTACCACTCTTATGACCGCCGGAGTGGTGTTGGGAGTTTCGTTTGGCTTGGGTATTTGGCTGGGAATATTCAATGCTGCCTGTGAATTCGGCATGCTGGCCATGTATTGTATATGCACATGGTTTCTATGGTGCTACCTGATTTCTTCGCTATTCGGTTCATTAAAAACCAAAGAGGGGAGGATAGCGATGCTTATGTCACCCGCTCCGGCTATATCCACCTACCTTATAAGACTGGTGATAGGATTTATAGGAATTCCTCTTCTCATATATGCAGGTTACTGGCTGCTATGGGGAGCAAATGAACTGACCATAAAGATTATATATGATTATTGGCCCAACAATGTGATATTTAATTTCATGGATATATATTCCGCTGAGTCAGCTATGGGTACCTTTATAGTGCTGGGTCTCCAATTGGTGGTATTATCAGCTTATTTCTTTGGAGGAGTGGCCTGGCCTAAAAAATCATTTTTAAAGACCTCGGGCATCCTGATAGTAATATCCGTGATATTTTCAGTATTAGCCACAATCATAATAAAACTTATAGTAAATAATATATTTAATTTGCGGACACTTGATATAAGTGGTATGCTGATAGGTTGGGTATTGGTAGCGATAGAATTTTCCACATCGGCGGCTCTTATAATCCTGGCCTATTATAAATTGAGAAAATTAACTCTTACTTCGGGTAAGTGAAATTTAAAATATGGAATTCAGAGAAAATAAACCTATATATCTTCAGCTTGCCGATCAACTACTTGATGAAGTGGAGCGCGGGCAATCCTCGGGTGGTGACCGATTGCTTTCTGTAAGGGAATATGCCGGCAAAACAGGAGTAAACGTAAATACAGTGATGCGCGCTTACAACTGGTTGCAGCAAGAAGATGTAATATTCAATCGCAGGGGAATCGGATATTTCTTTGCCGATGATGCGCGCGAAAGGGTACTGAATATGCGCAGACGTGAATTCTGGGATAAAGAACTTCCTTATTTTATCGATAGAATGCGTGCCCTGGAGATAAGCCCTGAAGAGATAATGAAAAAAATAATTCAAAACAAATGATTTTTATATGAAAGATACAAAGGCTTTTTCAGCCGTAGTGCTGATGGTGGTATTATTGGCTTCTTTATTTTCCATCAGGTTGTTTGCTCAGGAGCCGGCTGTAAATCAGCCGACCGAACTGACCGAGGAGCAGGCCGACAGCATCGCATCGCTATATGATGAGCTTGATGAATTGGTAATCACTGCCAAAAAAGAGGCGGTGACTTATGATGGTGCCAAACTTACTTATGATATGGAACAGGATAATTCCACTAAAGGAAGTACCATGCTCGATGTGCTTCGCAAGGTTCCGATGGTAAGTGTCGATGGTGATGACAATATATATATCAAGGGTTCTAAAAATTTCAAGATATATGTAAATGGTCGCGAGGAACCAATGCTTACCGCCAATGCTTCTACAGTATTGAAAGCTATGCCGGCCGATGCCGCTGCCAAGATAGAGGTAATCACCGAGCCGGGTGCCAAATATGACGCCGAGGGTGTGGGTGGTATACTCAATATAGTAACAGAAAGAAAACAGTCGAAAAACGGTTATACCGGATCACTGACCGGCAATATGAGCAACCGCAATGCAGGTGGTTCGGGATACCTTCGTTTCAAGCAGGATAAGGTAACCGCCGATTTCAGTGTCAACGGAAGTTCCTCTATCTTCGGAGGTCATCAGTCTGTGCAATCGGCCACCTCTATAAGCAAAGTGTCCGACACCGATTGGAAGCAGTTAGCCGAGATGACACAGCAGGTTCAATTCGGATATATCGACGGTAAATTTAATTTGAGTTATGAAGCCACAGATCGCGATTTGTTTACCGTTGGTGCCGGAATAACCTCCTTCAATGGCGGTGTGGATAAACTTGATTCCAAGGTATCGATGTATAGCAGGGCCGGTGACCTGCAATGGTCATACCGTCAATTGGTGGATAATGGTAATATGACCAATCTAAGTGCCAATGGTCAGGCATCATATAAGCATACATTTGATGATGCCGGTCAGTCGCTTGCCGCCGCATACTCATTCAATTTTGGTAAATCGGGACTCGACCTGGATTATAAGAATAGCTGGACCGAGGGTTATATAGGTGTTATGCTTCCATATCAGCATAACAAAAATATGAATTATACCCGCCAGCACACCGCAACTCTCGATTATACCAACCCGTTCAAGTCAGCCAAACACATTCTCGACATCGGAGCCAAAGGAATATTTCGTCTGAATGGCGCTGATTCAAGACAATCGGTGGGTATGACCGCTGATATGCTTGATCCGTTGCAGATATCACTGACCCGGCAGATTCAGAATGTATATGCCGGATATGCCACTTATACCGGAAAATATGGAGCGGTATCACTGACAGCAGGCTTGCGCTACGAACACACCTATATGGGGCTCGACTTCTTGCGCGGTAGCGATATACCTGATTTCCGCAGACATCTCAATGACTGGGTACCCAATGCAGCTCTGAGTTATTCATTCGGACCTGTATCCAATCTGCGACTTGCTTATCAGATGAGAATCTCGCGACCCGGCATCGAACAGATGAATCCATTCCAGTTCAGAATGATGGAATTTTTTGTGACACAAGGTAATCCTGACCTCGAATCGGAAAAATATCACAATATCACACTTACTTTTTCCAAATATGATCGTAAAATCGGAGGAAGCATCACTCTCGATCTGTCGCAATCCAACAACACCATAGAATCTTACCACTACTGGATTGGAAATGTAGAATATCAGACTTATGGTAATATCGGTAGAAAAAGCAGTGCCGGATTACAAGGCTTTATAACCTATAATCCAACTCAGAACATGAATTTCAATGTGAGTGGAAATGTAAATTACAATTATTTGCGCAGTCCGGCTCATAAATTGACCAATCATGCCTGGGTAGGGGGATACAATGTGTCATGGAACTACTCTATGCCCCATCAGTTCAGCACAAGTGTCTATGGTGGTCAGAACACCGGCGACATCACATTGCAGGGGCGTTGGCATGGCTACTATTACTATGGTCTGAGCCTTTCCAAAGGTTTTTTGGCAGAGAAAGCGCTTACCGTGACACTCAATGCCAACAACTTCCTGTCGAAATATATGAGATACAAGTCAGAAAATTTCACAGAAACTCATAACTCATGGTCGCGCACCCGGGCAAACAACTGGAATGTCGGTGTGACTGTAAGTTGGAAATTCGGTCATCTTAAAGATAAGGTAAAGCAGACCGGTGCTTCGCTTGAAAATACTGATATAAGCAGTAAAAAGCAATCCGGTTCGGGCGGAATAATGTAATAGAGATAACTTACTTGAATAAAAATTCCTCTGATAATTGCAGATGCAATCTTCAGAGGAATTTATTTATATGGATATTAATTTAGAATTCGAGTCCGGCGGATTCTACCAGTTTTTTATCCTCGGCGAGAGTGGAACCGACAGTGGTGAGTAAATCTCCGACCACACCGCCATTCATTCCGATTTTGATAGCTTTGAGTTGAGTATCGGGTTTCAGCAGAGCTCTGCCGCCTGCAAACCGGAGAGTGGTTTTGGGGTGTATGAATCTGAATAGAGCGACAGCATCTAAAAACTCTTCATCGGTGATAGGTGCAGCTTTTTCAAGCGGTGTACCCTCGATAGGACATAGCAGATTGATAGGAATTGAATGAGGTTTAACCCTGCGGAGTTCAAGTGCAAGCCCGACACGCTGACGCGGTGTTTCACCCATACCGATAATTCCGCCCGAACAAACCTCCATGCCAAGTTCGCGTGCAAAATTTATGGTGCGGATTTTATCTTCGACAGTGTGGGTGGTGCAGAGTGTGCTGAAATAATCGGGAGCAGCTTCAAGATTACAGTGATAGCGGCGCACACCGGCATCATAAAGCTTTTGCAGTTCCTCCTTATCAAGCAGACCCATCGAGGCGCAGAGTTCTATTCCCCCCTCTTGAGCGAGTTCGCGGTAATAAGAGCATGCCTTGTCAAGGTCGGCACCTTCCATCTTGCGCCCTGAAGTTACCAAGGAGAATCGGCGCACACCACCATTGCGGTTGGCATCGGCGTGTCTTTTGCATTCCTCTCTCGAAATCAGAGGATACACACTAACTTTGGTATTGAAATGCTTGGATTGGGCGCACCATTTGCAATTTTCGGAGCATTTTCCGGAGCGCGCGTTGACTATGGAGCAGGAGTCGAATACCGGGGGGCAGAAGGCGGCTGTGATTTCAGCTGCCGCTTCATATAAATCCGCTCTGTTTTCTGCAGCAATATCGCAAAGCTGAAGGGCCTCATCGGCGGTAATATCGCCTCCATTCAGGATTCTCTCCTTAAGATTTGTTATTAAGCTCATGATGTGTAATGTTTCGTTGTAAAGTGAAATCCGGTATTATGGTGAAATTAACCGTATTCAAGAAGCAATACAAAGTTAAATTCTTTAAGGCGAAAATGCAAAGGGTGGGGGAAGCTGGTCTCCACGACTGGCCTCCCCCGGATGATTGACCCTCAGCGCGGGGTGCGCCCCGGGTCAATCGGAATCGAATTAAAATAAACCTCTCTTTTGAATATTTACCAAATACCAATTCACTGAATCATTTAGACCGAACTTTATCTATGGTCTTAAAAGATGAGGACCCTTTAATTCAAATAAACAACAACGTAATCAATTTATGATTGACTTGCTACCAAGTGGTAATATACCACCGGGTATTAATGAATTTCGGTGACTATAAAGTACCGACACCGCCATTATGATGGTAATTAAACATTGATTTAATCAATGCCGTCGGCTTTTCTTTATTGTCTTATAGTTGCAAAAATAGATAAAAAAATTTAAGATGCAAACAATTTGATTAAAAAAATCAAAAAAAATTAAGGTTGGTCAATTCATCGGATTTTGCAAACAATGCACTGGGCTTGGAGATGCTATACATTTTGCATAATAATAAAGCGATATAGTTATTGAGGAGTATGAGCTTTGTATCTTTATGCTAAAAAAATTATGAGGATACGTATAGAACTGACAGATGAAAATAGAGTGGTTGAAAGCATGCTTCTAAGCGGACAATTTGAAAATAAAGATAAAAATTCAGAGCAGATTGCCATTGGTGTCCGGAGTATGCCGCAGCCTGAAGTGCGCATCACTGATATAATTCCCCAAAATTATAAATCAGACTATTATGATATGCCGGTGACCACGGTCGATGTCACATATACCGATGCTGACAAGTCTGCCGTCAGCGAATGGCTCAAAGGTGGCGGTGCCTCTGTGCAGGTTGGTTCCACCTCTGTGCAGCGCATGACCTCAGCGGTGATAGGAGCAGCTGAGGAATATTATGACAGCACAGCCAGACTCGGAATATTTACCCGGCCTTTTCAGATATGTCTCGCTTTGCGATTAAATGATGGTAAAGTGACAGCGCGTAGCAAACCGCTGCTTCTTAAAGGGGAGTCGATAGCACCACTTATGAAAATACGCAATTATACGCTGCGGGATAATCTGCTTCACACCATTACCGAGATAGACAATACTCCTCAGAAAATAGAAATTAAAATACCTGAATTTCAAATTCCGGAGGAATTGAGCCGGCAGGTAGAAAGAGTATTGGTCGGAATAACACGTCAGTTTGACCCATGGAGCGGATATGAGTCAGTGACCGGAATCAGGCAGTTATCGGAGGCTTCGGGTAATAAGATACCATATTGGTTTTATCAGCGGCTTGATATCAATCAGGTTATGGCCGGGGCTACGGCCGATACCGATTTCAGGATAATTGCCGACTATGCTTTGGAAGATAAGTCATGGCATCCACTTGCCGAGGAGGGGAAGATAGATTTGACTCGAATAGACAAGTTCCCCAAGTTGCCGGCAGACAGTAATCCGGAAAGCGGAGAGAATCCCGAAAGACCCGATTTGCCCGGCTATGATGATACAAAACTTGTAAGGCTTATTACCGAGCCACTTGACTTAGGTTATCCTGAGCATAGGAAGCATGTATCGGCATTGACGGTACGCGGCATCTTCGAGCGTGAGAATTGGGAAAGAATGCCGGTGGTCACACTCTGGGGGAGTGCGCACCGCGACCGGTGGCACAAGGTGGCGCAGACCCGGGGCTGGGAGTTGAGCATGTTGAGAAGCGCAGCCTTCAGATGGTGGCGTGTCGAGATTCTGGCTTACGGCACCTCCCGGTTTGATGCATTGGTATTTAAGTTAGCGCTTACCAAGCAAAATGAAGCGTGGTTTTGAGATTTCCGGGAATTGGAATTACTGTTGGGGAAATGGGTAATTTTTAGTAATTTTGCAGATTAGGGTACTTGAAAAGGTAGCCCCAAACCCAAATTCGACAATAGCAACAATGAATATATTTGAACCTGATTTTTACTACAGTGTAATAGCTGTGATGCTATGTATCGCTGTAGCCGTGTATATAGGACTTGGGAAAATCACAGCCGGTTATGGCATGATGTATACCAAGTCGTGGGGAGCTTCGATACCGAATCGCATAGGTTGGGTGGTCATGGAGGCTCCCGCTTTTATTGCCATGTTGCTGCTTTGGGTATTGAGTCCGCGAGCCGGGCAGATAGCACCTGCCATTATGGCCGCGCTCTTTGAAGTGCATTATTTCCAGAGGTCTTTTATATTCCCCCTGCTAATCAGGGGAAAAAACCGTATGCCCTGGAGCATAATCCTTATGGGAGTGGTATTTAATACTATCAATGCCTACATGATAGGAGGGTGGTTATTTTGGGTTTCGCCGGCCGATACCTATCCGGTATCATGGTTATGGAGTCCGCTGTTTATACTCGGAGCAGTAGTGTTTCTGACCGGAATGCTGATAAATCTTCATTCGGATTATATCATAAGACACCTTCGCAAACCGGGCGATACGGCTCACTATATACCGCGTGGAGGCATGTATAATTATGTGACCTCTGCCAATTATTTCGGAGAACTGACCGAGTGGACAGGATATGCTATACTCACATGGAGTCTTGGAGGACTTGCTTTTGTGATATGGACATTTGCCAATCTGGCACCCCGCGCGGTTAAGATTCATCACAGATATGTAAGCGAATTTGGAGCTGAATATACCAAACTGAATCGCAAGTATCTGATACCCTTTATATATTGATGACAGATAGCTATGGAAGCAGAAAATAAGAATAGGGAGAAGCTTTTTACTCCCGGGCGTATCGGTCCTGTGGAATTGCGCAACCGCACGATCAGGTCTGCAGCCTTTGAGGGCATGGGGCGTGACAATGGTCCGACCGAGATGCTTCGCGACTATCATTTGTCGGTGGCTCGGGGAGGTGTCGGCATGACCACTCTGGCTTATGCCGGGGTCTGCCGGTCGGCATTAAGTTTTGAGACACAACTATGGCTCAGACCGGAAATAGTGCCCTCACTTCGAGAAATTACCGATGGCATACATGCTGCCGGTGCCAAGGCATCGATACAATTGGGTCACTGCGGAAATATGACTCATCGGCGCACAGCCGGGTGTCTGCCTGTGGGAGCAAGCGGTGGATTCAACTTATATTCCCCGACATTCTGTCGCGGATTGCGTGCTGACGAACTCAAGGAGATTGCGCGCTGCTTCGGTGATGCGGTTCGCACTGCCCGCGATGCAGGCTTCGATTGTGTCGAAGTTCATGCCGGTCATGGCTACCTTATATCTCAATTTCTATCTCCATATACAAATCACCGTCGCGACGAATTCGGCGGTTCGCTTGAGAATAGAATGAAGTTCATGAACATGTGTCTGGAGGAATCACTCAAGGCTGCCGGCAGCGATATGGGTGTGATTGTAAAGACCAACATGCGCGATGGCTTCAAAGGTGGACTTGAAATAGATGATTGCCTCAAGGTTGCCAGGGAGATAGAGCGTGCCGGAGTGCATGGCATGGTGCTTTCAGGGGGATTTGTGAGCAAAGCCCCGATGTATGTGATGCGTGGAGAAATGCCGATATACTCCATGACTCACTATATGAAGCAATGGTGGCTGAAGTTGGGAGTGCGAATGGTAGGCAAGATGATGATTCCCCCCGTCGATTTCAAACCGCTATATTTCCTCGACGATGCCCGCAGATTCAGAGCTGAACTCAAGCTTCCGCTGATTTATGTAGGCGGTGTAGTGGATCGCGCCGGAGCCGACCTGGTGCTCGATGATGAGGGATTTGACTTTGTGCAGATGGGGAGAGCCCTGCTTAATGAGCCGGACTTTGTGAACCGTATGCGCGATGCCGGCGAAGAAAATCACCGCTGCGGGTGCGACCATGTGAATTACTGTATAGCCCGCATGTATTCCCGAGAGATGGCTTGCCACAAGCATTGTGCAGATTTGCCCGCCGGTGTAATTAAGGAGATAGAGAAAATCAATAAGAGAAATGGCATCTGTTCTTGACAAACTCAGAGGTAGGATGGCTCTTGTGACCGGGGCGAGCAGCGGCATAGGCCTGGAGTTCTGCCGCACATTGGCAGCGCATGGCTGTCGGCTTATCATGGTTTCAAATGAAGCCGATAAGCTGATGGAGTGTGCTACGCTGATTTCCAAGCAGACCGGGGTGGAGGCAGTCGCTTTATACAGCGATTTGACCCAGCCGGATGCCACAGGAAAAATACTCGACTTTTTGGACTCCAAGGGTTTGGAACCGGATATACTGATTAATAATGCCGGAATATTCTCATTCAAGCCTGTGGTCGATACTCCGGTTGCCAAGATAGGAGCGTTTATAGATTTGCATGTGCGTGCTGTCACCGAATTGTGCCGGGCATTCGCGCAGCGCATGGCGAGCCGAGGTACCGGCAATATTCTCAATATGTCATCTATGTCGTGCTGGATGCCGATGCCCGGACTGGCTATGTATGCCTCGACCAAAGCATATATCAGGGTATTCAGCCGTTCGCTTCATTATGAGATGCGCGACAGCGGTGTCAGAGTCACAGTGGCATGTCCCGGTGGTATAGCCACCGACCTGTTCGGTCTGCCTGAAAACCTGATGAAGTTGGCGGTCAATATCGGAGCGGTGCAGACACCGGAAAAATTCACAGAGCGGGCGCTACGCGCCATGCTTAAAGGAAAGAAGCAATATATCAACGGTTTACTCAATAGAATATCGATCGTATTCGTAGGTATTCTGCCAACTTCGGTCAGAATGCTCATCAAGCATAAGATGCTTGATAAAAACATAACTCGCTGACACAGCGTTTTGAATTTACATATAGTCGATTAAGGTTATAATAATATACTAAGGAGATGGCCAATAGATTGGTAGAGATAATCAGAAAGCAAGCCGACAGGCTTGGGGAGCGGGAGGCATATCGCTTCTGCTGGCGAAAAGATGGAGAATGGCTGTCTACAAGCTGGAAGGAATTTAATCTGCAGGTGGAGGTCGCGGCCAAAGCACTCGCCGCTCTCGGATTGCTTGAAAAAGATACCATAGCCATCTGCTCACCCAATACTCCGCAGATACTCATTACCGAATTTGGTGCATTCCGGAATCGTATCACCTGCATACCGCTCTATTCAAGCACCGTGCAGGCGCAATTCAATTTTATAGTAAGCAATGGTGAACCCAAGGTGCTGTTTGTAGGTGACAAGCATCAGTATCCGATGGCCTATAATTATTGGAAATCTAACAGGGAGCAGATTAAGAAGATAGTAGTTTACAAAAACGATGGTCTTCAGCTTTACGATGATGACACAGCCACAATCTTCTGGGATGATTTCATAAGGCTTGGCATGAAGGCATCGCCGCAGCTTGCAGCAGAGGTTGAGGCGCGCGCTGAGCGCGGAGTTCCCGAAGATATGGCTACCTTGATTTACACCTCGGGAACGACAGGAGAATCCAAGGGAGTAGCCATCACACATGCTAATTATGATGCCACAATCGAGAAGCATCTGCGGGTCCTGCATTCCATCAGAGATGCCGATACATCGATGGCTTTTCTGCCGATGTCGCACATTCTTGAGAAAGCATGGTGTTATTTTTGTGTGTCTCGCGGCATATCTATAGCTGTCAACTATGACCCTCGTGTTATATCCGACACTATTCATATAGTTCACCCGAACCTGATGTGTTGCGTGCCCCGGTTCTGGGAGAAGGTTTACGCCGGTATCCGGGAGAAGCTCGAGGAGATGTCGCGCCTGCAGCGTCTTATGGTAGCGCGTGCACTCCGCACCGGCAAAGCCCGAAATCTAAAATATCTTCGCACCGGGCGCAATGTGCCCTGGCTCGTGGAGCAGGAATACCGCTTCTGGAACAAGCGCCTCTTCTCGAAGCTCAAGCATGCCATAGGAATACCTGACCCCAATTTTTTCCCCACAGCGGGAGCTCCGCTATCTCCGAGAATTGTGGAATTCTTCAAGTCGATGGGGATAGATATCATAATAGGTTATGGTCTGTCGGAAACTACGGCCACGGTGACCTGCTTCCCCGAAACCGGTTATCAAATCGGTACCGTAGGGAAACCGCTGCCCGGAATAGAGGTGAAAATTGACCCGGAAAACAATGAGATTCTGGTAAAAGCCGCAACCGTGACTCCCGGATATTTTAAAAATCCTGATGCCAATGCCGCGGCATTTACAGATGATGGTTTCTTCCGCACTGGCGATGCCGGCTATATCAATGAAGACGGCAGTCTTGTGCTAACCGAGAGGGTCAAGGATCTATTCAAAACCTCCAATGGCAAATATATCGCCCCGCAACTCATGGAGAGTCGCCTTGCGGAGATAAAGTATATCGATGAGGTAGCGGTAATCGGCGATGAAAGAAAATATGTGACCGCACTGGTAGTCCCCAATCTCTCGCAGCTCAGGGCCTGGGCCGAATCCAAGCAAATCAGCACCGAAGATACAGAGGCTCTAATGGAAAACCCACAAGTGATAGAATTTATCATGAGCCTTATAAACAAGAGCCAGAAAGATCTGGCCGAATATGAGAAGATAAAGCGCATTACTCTCTTGCCACACCATTTCTCTATCATGAATGGAGAAGTGACCAATACCATGAAAGTGCGCCGCAGCATTGTGGCAAGAAACTATGCCGACAAAATAGAAAAAATGTATAGTTGAGATGATAACCACCGAGCAATACAAACATATAGAGGAGCGCGTGGCGGATCTTAAGCGTTACCTTGATATAGATTCCAAGAAAATAGAAGTAGAGGAGGAGGAACTCCGCACTCATGTGGCGGATTTCTGGGATGATCGCGAAAAAGCGGAAGCTCAGATGCGCAAAATCAAGGGTATTCATTTCTGGATCGATGCTTATACTGCCGTAGAAAAACAGCTTGAGGAGCTGACCCTCGGATTCGATTTTATCAAGGAGGGTCTTGTGACCGAAGAGGAGGTCGAAGAGCAGTATCAGAATCTGGTCAAAGATGTAGAGGATCTGGAATTGCGCAACATGCTTCGCCGCGAGGAGGATAAACTCGGGGTAGTATTGAAAATCAATTCCGGAGCCGGCGGCACCGAGTCGCAGGACTGGGCCCAGATGCTTATGCGCCTCTATCTGCGATATGCAGAAAAGCATGGATACAAGACCTCAATCGCGCAATTGCTCGAAGGTGATGAAGCCGGTATCAAATCGGTGACAATCAATATCGAGGGCGATTATGCCTACGGCTTCCTGAAGTCGGAAAACGGTGTGCATCGCTTGGTGCGCGTATCTCCATATAATGCCCAGGGAAAGCGCATGACCTCATTTGCATCTGTATTCGTGACACCGCTGGTCGATGACACGATAGATATTCAGGTAGAGACAGCCAGAGTATCATGGGACACATTCCGCTCCGGTGGCGCCGGTGGTCAGAATGTCAATAAGGTCGAGTCCGGTGTTCGTCTGAGATACCAGTTCAAAGACCCCTATACCGGTGAAGAGGAGGAAATTCTCATCGAAAACACCGAGACCCGCGACCAACCCAAGAATAAGGAGAATGCCATGCGACAGCTCAAATCAATACTTTATGAGAAGGAGCTGCGCCATCGCATGGAGGAACAAGCCAAGGTAGAAGCCGGCAAGAAGAAAATCGAGTGGGGAAGTCAGATACGAAGCTATGTCTTTGATGACAGACGGGTCAAAGACCACCGCACCAATTATCAGACCTCTGATGTCAATGCGGTGATGGATGGCGAAATAGATGATTTCATCAAGGCCTACCTGATGGAATTTGCCGGCGAAGAGCCAAAATCCTGACTCAGATGAGCTGCGGAGTGCAGCGTTTGTAATAGACCCGATAAAAAGGAGAATGCCATGAATACACCTGTCAAGATTAATTTGCGAGATGCAGAGACTGTGAGTAAGCTTAACGATGCCGTGGCAAGCGGCACCGCAGCGCAGTTAATACATGAAGCCGAGCAGAACCAGGATAATAAACTCGATGAGATTGCCGGCGAGATAATCCGGCGCAACAAGCTCGGAGGAGCATCGGTGGTCATGATAGCCGGGCCGTCATCATCGGGTAAGACAACCACATCCAAGCGACTCGGCGAGCATCTTAAGGCAGGCGGCCTGACCCCCAAACTAATATCACTCGATGATTACTTTGTGAATCGTGCGGATACTCCGCGCGATGAAAAGGGGGAATATGATTATGAGTCGATTCATGCGCTTGATGTTCCCCAATTCAAGCGCGATATGCAGACACTCCTGTCGGGTGGCGAAATAAATCTGCCGACTTATTCCTTTGAGCTTGGAGAGCGGATAGAGCGCGAGCGTCCGCTATCGCTAAAAACCGGAGAAGTGCTTGTGGTCGAGGGAATCCATGGTCTGAATCCGGAACTTACCTCAGGCCTCGATCCGGCGAGTATCTTCAGATTATATGTATCGGCGCTCACACGGCAGGCGCTCCCCGATGGGGGATTGCTCTCGACTTCGGACCAGCGTCTGCTCCGTCGGCTTGTGCGCGATAATAAGTATCGCCACACAGCGCCTGAATCCACACTGAAACGTTGGGACTCGGTGCGTCGGGGCGAAGAGAAATGGATTTTCCCGTTTCAGGGTAATAATGATGCGGCCTTCGATACTTCGCTCCCTTTCGAACCGGGTGTGATCAAGGGTTATGCAAGCCCGCTGCTCGAGGGTGTATCTCCCGGGGATTCAGGTTATGATACAGCCCGCAGACTTCTCAAACTGCTGGAACCATTCGCCTCTCTCGGTGCAGAGGCAGTACCCTCCGACTCACTGCTCAGGGAGTTTGTGGGCGGCAGCTCTTTTCATTACTAAGAATTATCAGACTAACCGGCATCAGCCGTAGATATTAATCCAAGTGAAAGAGGATTTCGATAAAGACAGAATAGAGGAATTGGTGGAGCGTGAGGATCGCAACGAACTTCTGCCACTGATGGACGATATGCACCCGGCCGATATCGCCGAACTTTTCCAGGACCTGAATCTCAAGGAAGCGGAGTGGCTTTTCAATCTCATTCCCGATAAGGAGAAAAAGGCAGATGTGCTGATGGAACTCGATGAGGAGGATCGCAAGAAGCTCCTCGAGGGTATGGATCCCGAGCAAATCGGTCATTTCATAGACCTTCTCGATACCGACGATGCAGTAGACCTTATTCAGGAACTTGATGAGAAGGATCGTGAAGAGGTAATCCAGAATATCGGCGATGTGGAGCAGGCCGGAGATATTGTGGACCTGCTGCAATATGATGAGGACACAGCCGGCGGCCTTATGGGTACCGAGTATATAGCGGTCAATGAGAATCTTTCCATGCCTGACTGCCTGCGCGAAATGCGTCATCAGGCCGAGGAACTCGATGATATATACTATGTCTATGTGATTGATGATGATAACCGACTAAAGGGAGTGCTTCCGCTCAAGAAGATGATTACCCACCCGTCGGTGTCAAAAATCAAGCATGTGATGGAGACTGACCCGGTATCGGTCAAGGCAGACATGCCTCTCGATGAAGTGGCAATCGACTTCGAAAAATATGACCTTGTGGCTATGCCGGTCATAGACTCGATAGGCAGGCTTGTGGGTCAGATCACAGTCGATGACGTGATGGACCAGGTGCGTGAGCAGTCAGAACGCGATTATCAGTTGGCATCAGGTATTTCCTCTGATATCGATGCCGATGACTCGGTAATCTCGCAGACCAAAGCGCGACTTCCGTGGTTGCTGATAGGTATTGTGGGCGGACTGGTCAACTCGCTGATTCTCGGAGGTTTTGAAGCTCAGTTGGCAGCCGTGACAGCACTTGCTTTCTTTATCCCGCTGATAGGCGGTACCGGAGGAAATGTCGGTGTGCAGGCTTCGGCTATTGTGGTTCAGGGTCTGGCCAATGGTAAACTTGAACTATCCGATTTCATAGGTCAGCTATGGCGAAGCGTAAGGATCTCGCTCCTCAACGCCATAGTTATAGCCGGACTTGTGTTCATATATATTTATTTTACTCAACCCGGTGACTATGCGCTCTTGATGGCTGTGACGGTATCGCTCTTCTGCGTGGTGATTTTCGCAACAGTGTTCGGCACCCTGGTGCCCCTGACACTTGAGAAACTGAAGATTAACCCGGCACTTGCTACCGGCCCTTTCATACAGATTACCAATGATGTAGTGGGCTTGCTTATCTATGTAGGCATGTCTATGTGGATGCTTCGTATATTTCCGCACTAAAACTGTTAATTTCTATTTAACCGAATTTATGGCTGAGACACCACTGATGGCGCAATATGCCGCGATGAAGCGCAAGCATCCCGATGCGGTGCTACTCTTTCGTGTGGGTGATTTTTATGAAACATTTGCCGAAGATGCGATAACAGCGTCGGAAATATTGGGTATCACACTGACCCGACGTGGCAACGGCTCATCATCATCGGTGGAGTTGGCCGGATTCCCGCATCATGCCCTCGACACTTATCTGCCGCGGCTCGTGCGCGCCGGCAAGCGTGTGGCTATCTGCGAGCAACTTGAGGATCCGAAGCTTACCAAGAAACTTGTGAAGCGGGGCATCACCGAACTTGTGACTCCCGGCGTGAATCTCAACGATGCCTCCCTCAATGCCAAAGAAAATAATTTTCTGGCTGCAATCCATGTCAACAAGACCTCGGTAGGTGTAGCCTTTCTCGACATCTCTACCGGTGAATTTCTCTGCACCCAGGGCAGTGTCAGAGATATTGACAAACTAATTTCCAATATCAGGCCCAAAGAGATGTTGCGAATGTCAGGTCTTCGGCAATGGACTGATGATAACATCAGCCATCGGTGCGCCATGTTTGACCTCGATGACTGGATATTTACCTCAGATTCTGCCGAGAACCGATTGAACACTCAGTTTGGAACTTCGGGCCTCAAGGGCTTCGGAGTCGAGCAGATGCGCGATGCCGTGATAGCTGCCGGAGCCATTTTGCATTATCTTGACATAACCCGGCATCATGATTTGCGTCATATCACATCATTATCGCGCATAGACTCATCGCGCTTTCTGGCTATGGACAGGTTCACCGTGCGCAATCTTGAGCTGATAGATGCGCTGTCGCCCGATGGACTGTCACTATATGATGTGCTTAACCGCACATGTACCCCTATGGGTGCGCGCAGATTGCGCAATTGGTTGCTGTTTCCCCTGCTTGATATAGATGAGATTCGCAAGCGTCAGGATAGCGTGGAGGCTCTGCTCAATGACACAGACCTGCGCTGTCGCGTGGGCGAGGTTCTGAGCCGCGTGGGCGATTTGCAAAGGCTGGTGTCTAAAGCCGGTGCGCGCAGATTGTCACCGCGAGACTGCGCCACACTTCGCAAATCTCTTGAAGCGGCCTCACACCTCAGCGGCATACTGCTCGAATCAGGTAAAGAGCCTCTTATGGCCATAGCACGCACCATGCCATCATGCAGCGCGGTAATCGCGGCTATCGGAGCAACCATAAGGGAGGATGCTCCCGCTGTGCTCGGGCGTGGTGCCACTATCGCTCCCGGTGCCGATGCCGAACTCGATGAACTGCGCTCGCTTCGCGACAATACACGTCAGGCCATAGAGGATATTCAAAACCGGGAGGCTGAAATCACAGGAATTTCCTCGCTTAAGATAGGATATAACAATGTGTTCGGGTATTACATTGAGGTGCGCAATACTCATCGCGAGAAAGTGCCAGACACTTGGATTCGCAAACAGACACTCACAAGTGCAGAGCGATATATAACTCAGGAACTCAAAGAATTAGAGCAAAAAATACTGAGTGCAGGTGAAAGGATTGACCAGCTGGAGCGACAAATATTCGAGAGGTTGCTCGACGGGTTGGGTCGCCTGATACCCGATATGCAGGCCAATGCGGCGGCCTGCGAACACACGGATTGCATCTACTCGATGGCTGAAGCAGCAGATAAGTATGGTTATGTGCGACCCGAGGTCAACGACAGTATGGAGCTTGAGATTACCGAGGGGCGTCACCCGGTAATTGAGCGCCGCCTTCCGCCGGAACAGCCATATATAGCCAATTCTGTTACATTGGATTGCGACAAGACCCAGATTATGATGATAACCGGTCCGAATATGGCCGGTAAGTCGGCTCTGCTGCGACAGACCGCGCTGATTGTGATAATGGCGCAGACCGGTTCGTTTGTGCCGGCAGAGGCCGCACGCATAGGTATGGTCGACAAGGTATTCACCCGTGTCGGTGCTTCTGACAATATATCTTCAGGAGAATCCACATTTATGCTCGAGATGAATGAAGCGGCGGCCATTCTCAACAATATGAGTCCCCGTTCGCTAATTCTGTTTGATGAGTTGGGGCGCGGCACTTCGACCTACGACGGCATCTCCATAGCCTGGGCCATCGTGGAGCATATTCACGAGAACCCTCTGGCTCACCCCAAAACTCTTTTTGCCACCCATTATCATGAGCTTAATGAGATGGAGGCCACCTTTGCGAGAATCCGCAATTTCAATGTTTCGGTCAAAGAGATTGCCGGCAAAGTAGTGTTTATGCGCAAACTCGAACCCGGCGGATCAGCTCATAGTTTCGGTATTCATGTGGCGCGCTTGGCCGGAATGCCGCCATCTATAGTGCGGCGTGCCGAGCAGGTCCTCACCCAATTGGAGAAAGGTGACAATCAGAGTGACAATACAAAATCAGGTGCCGGCAAGAAAAAATCCGGAGGCCCCAAGGCTGTCAAGCCCACTATGGAGGGTGTGGCCGGTTCGCGCGAGGGTTGTCAGCTATCATTCTTCCAGCTCGATGACCCATTGCTGTCACAGATTCGTGACCGTTTGCTTGACCTCAATATTGATAACCTCACCCCGCTACAGTCGCTGACAATACTCCATGACCTTCAGGGACTGCTTACCGGAAAAATTTGATATTATGCAGACCATACTGTTTCACAGCACTATATTCGGCCCTATACACTCCCGCAGATTGGGAGTTTCGCTCGGAGTGAATCTAATGCCGGCCGATGGCAAGATATGTTCATTCGATTGTCTTTATTGCGAAGCCGGGTTCAACGCTCAGGGCGCAGGTAAGAAGGGTTTGCCCGGCCGCAGCGAAACCGCCGCTCAACTTGAGGCGAAACTCGCTGATATGAAGAGCAAGGGTGAGACGCTCGATGTCATTACCTTCTCCGGAAATGGTGAACCGACTTTGCACCCCGATTTCGAGGGAGTGGTCGATGATACCATTCGCCTCCGCGACAAATATTTTCCTGATGCCAAGATTTCGGTACTCACTAATTCCACACGTATCGGCGATGAGAGTGTGGTGCGCGCATTGCGGCGGGTAGACAATAATATACTCAAGCTCGATTCGGCTATTGAGGAAACCATGAAGATTATAGACCGTCCGAATGACCCCGGATTCACAGCGGCAGGTGTGATTCAGCAGCTTAAGAAATTCGAGGGCACAGGCATTATACAGACCATGTTTCTGCGCGGCACACATGATGGGGTGAATATTGACAATACCACCGATGCCGAGGTGGAGGCACTTATTGAAGCTTATAAAGAGATTAAGCCGAAAGAGGTGATGATTTACAGCCTTGACCGTCCCACACCGGAGCGCAATCTGCGCAAAGTGGAGCGCGAGGAACTGGAAAGAATCGCAACCCGAATCCGTGAAGCCGGAATAGAGGTTCAGCCATTCTGAGAGGTCTCAATTCAGGTTTATAAGGTAATTTTATGATGAAGCAGATGCGGATACCGCCGGTGCTGAAACCGGGAGATAAGATAGCTATAATTTCTCCGGCATCGGTGGTCAGGCAGGAATATGTGGATGGAGCTGCCGAATTTTTGAAATCACGTGGATTTGAACCTGTTGTCATGCCTCATGCCAACGGCCCGGCTCATGGTTCATATGCAGCTTTTCATGCCGACAGACTTGCCGATTTGACAGCTGCTTACAGTGATCCGCAGATACGGGCCGTGTTGTGTGCCCGCGGCGGTTACGGCTGCAATCATCTGCTACCCTTGATTCCGGAGGGTTTGATGAAATCCGATCCGAAGTGGCTTATCGGATTTTCCGACATTTCCGCTCTTCATGCCTACTCTCAGTCAGAGGGGGTTGTGTCGCTTCACTCCCCGATGGCAAAACATCTCACCGAGCATGGTGCCGGAGATTATTCCACCGAATCTCTGATGAAAATTCTCACCTCGGGTCTACCCGTGGAATATGAGTCGGAGACACACCCGCTGAGCCGGACAGGGGAATGCGAAGGTATAATTCGGGGCGGTAATCTTGCAGTCTGCAATGGTCTTGCCACCACACCTTTCGACCCTCTTTGTCATGAGAATTGCATACTGCTGATTGAAGATGTCTCGGAGCAGATATATGCCGTGGAGCGCATGTTGATACGCCTTCGCATGGCGGGGGTGTTCGATAACTTGCGCGGACTGGTGGTCGGTCAGTTTACCGAGTATCGCGCACCCGACAGGAATCATGCCGACATGGAGCATATGATAGCCGAGGTTGTGGCGGATTATTCTTTCCCGGTGGCTATGGGTTTCCCGGTCGGACATGTAGAGAGGAATTTACCGATACCATTGGGTGCAAACACCCGATTGGAAGTGGGAAAAGAAAACACCCGAATTATTTTCGGGTGATATGGTAGCGCTTACTCTGTTTGAGTTCATGAACAAACAGTCTTGGTAAAGACTGAATGATACTGCGGCAGCGGCGTATCTGTTTGCGCGGTTCCTGAGTTATTCTGAACAGAAATTCCATATGGTGATTTACCATCCAATCAGGCGCACGCTTCTCGGTGCCGTCGGCATAGAACTTAAATGCGGCGCCCACGGCAATCAGCACACCATGATTCAGATGCGGGCGAAGCCTGTGCATGAAATACTCCTGTTTTGGAGCACCGAGCGATATCCAGATGATGTCCGGCTTGTCAGCATTAATTTCCGAGGCTATCGAAGCATAGTCAAACTGATCGGCTTCCAGAAATGGCAGTTCACGAAACATCATATCTTTGACGTCCGGATTCATTTCCATCAGATTTCTGCGCAAAGATTCTAAGATCGCTTGATTGGCACCATAAAATGCCATGCGGTATTTTCCGCTTTTTACAATATCGCGAAATATCTGCGCCCCGCAATACTGATTGCGCTTCTCTCCATGAATCAATCTGATATATACAGGCACAAAACTGCTGTCGCAAATCGAGAATAGTCCGGAGTTTACCACCTTCAGGTATTCAGGATTGCGATTGGCATTGTCGAGAATCACACCATCGGCCACACATATATAGTCGGCACCCTTCGATTGGAGTCGATTATCTATGGCTGAGTGGACAGAGTCGCGATGGAATTCGTATCTGATATTAAAATAGGTATCCATAAAGTGACCGGCTGAAAAGAGGCGTAGTAATTATGGTCAACTATAATTAATTATCTTTTTACCCTAATCCAGTTTGATTTGCAAAATTAATCAAAAACTAAGAATCACAATTTACTTTATGCAAAATTCTTATAAGATTGCCGCGGTTTTCTGCCTGTCAGGAGCATAATCAGTGCCGGACAATATCTTTTGGCAAGAAAGTAAAGTGCTACAAGAAGAATTGGAGCTGTCACTGCGATTACAGATTGTAATGGCTGCCGGACTTCGGAATTGTCGGTCCCGAAAAATATTACAGCTATGACATCGGCCAGTAGCAGGCATCCCAGATAAACCAGAAAGGAGGACTCCCCCAGTTTCATAATCAGGGAGTTCTTATAATTCCCCTCTTTATCTTTCTTAGGGCGCGACAATCGTGCAGCCAGCCGAAACTCCAGTATGATTGCCCAGAATGGAGCGAGCAGAGCTATCAGCCTGGTTTTCGGATATGAGAAGAGTTCATAATTGGCCGATGTGTGGCGCGTGTATGTGTAAGCTATCAACCCTAATATGGCTAACGCTACAAGCCAATATCCACCCTTTCTGATTTCGGTCAGAGGGTCTGTGTTATTGACCGCACACCAGACTCCGAGAGTAAAGAAGAAGATAGCGGCATTGCCGAAACCGGGCAGAGGTATACCGATAAAAAGGAAATACCAGGCCGTGATCAGAATCAGAGTTATTTTCGGCAGATGCCGGCACATCCAGAGTAATACAGGAGCTATCAGCATCATGGCAACCAGGTCATGCAGATACCAGAGATGAGCCATGCCGTGGACTTGAGACATAAATCTTTTATGACCGCTTGCGGGCCAATAGTCAGGCATATCTCTGAGGCCGAATGCTTCGTAGATATAGGAGCCGACCGGGTGCTGCGCGAAGTTCACTGCCAGAATCCAGCATAAAAAGGTCCAGAGCAGAAAGGCCCAGACTATAGGGAGAGTCTTGTGTCGCCATGTGCCGAGCCATTCGCGTGGAGTGGCCGGTATCCGCTTGGCAAAAAAGAGATAACCGGATATAAAGAAGAGTGGTTCTATGACTCCTATATTGCATATCGCATACAGGAAGCCATAAAACCATGAATAGTCAAGCGTCTGACTCCCGAAATCCACCGAGTTATGGAAGAAAACAACCGGTAATACTATCGGGAATCTAAGCCAGGAGATAACTCTGCTTGTTTCGGTGGTCATCGAACCACATTGAGCCTGATAGGGAGCATGTGTGACTGAGTCCGCGATTCCTTGATGGTATAAGAGCCGGTGGGCACCATCTTGTTGTTGCGGTCGGTCAAATCCCAGTGTGTTATTCCACCCTTGGCAGCATCAAGCATAGTGATTACCTCACCATTGTGGTCTATAACTGTAAGACGTGCATCATCAGGCACATTGTGAATAGCCACGATACCCGCGAAGTCGGGACCGACCTCTGCCGGATAAGCAAATGCTGATGTTGAATCAGTGCGGGCTGCGGCTATATGTTCGTCGGCACGCACTTCGGCGATTCCGACACGTGTCGACACAAAGATTGACTTGGTGTCAGGATTCCAGCCGATACCCACAATCTCGTTGCTCGGAAGCGGCGAGTTGTCAGTGGTGTAATGCGCCATAACCTTGGAGCGGTCAGGAGATACGCAAATCACACCTGCATCACTTGAGCCGATCCAAAGGCGGTTGTATTCATCAAAGCATACAGAACGTGCCGGCATCGGAGTGGGAAGCTGCTCAAAGCCATCGATTGAATCAAATGTAAGCATCTTCCCGGGCATCTTGGTGTCGACAACTTCCGCTCTGGGGTCAAAAATCAATACATCAGAACCTGTAGCCAGGATTACTTCACCGGTCACCGGGTCTTCGGCAAAATCATGAGTATAGTTAAATGCCTCTGCCGCACCTGTAACCGCGCTCTCAATTCTTTGGAACTTCTCTATGGTGTCGTCAGAAGTATCGTATGGAGTATTTTTTGTGTCGTAGACATAGATGGAGCGCAGACCGTTGATATCCTGTCCCTGCGGAGTGATTATGAAGAGGCCCTTGTTGCGGGGATGCTTGCACATATAGCCGAGGGCGTGGAAACCAAGCGTGTGTCCGAGGGGAATCTCAATCGAATGCCAGTCACCGGCAAGAGTCGGGTCTGAATTTTCGAGAGCTGCGCGGCGAGCTTCTGCCGGCCAGAAATATAGATAATAATTGGTTGTGATTCCCGATTTAAGGCTACCGCAACGAAGCATCCATAGATTATCATCATCATCGACTCCGAGCATCTTCATATTTGAAGAGTTATTCCAGGTTCCGGCCCAAAGAGAAGCATCGGTGTGGAATGGCCATAGACTGTGATAATTTGTCTTTGAGGTGCTTATTACCGGGAGTTTTCTCGGGTCTGCTATATTGATTGATGCCACTCCATCCCAGCAGGAGCTGATATGAAGTATATCATCATTAATCGGGTCCAGAGATATACCGGTCGGGTCCGAGCAGGGGAAACGCACTGCTTTGGCGTTGTAATCAGCTGCAAGTGTCGGGTTGGTATCAATTATATACGGAGGATTATAAAATGATGATAATCTGCGCCATTGACCATTTTTATAAGCGCAGGGGTGCGAACCGAACTTGTTGTTCGGGTTTTTTATTTCGGCACCGCCCTCATAGTTGACTGCTATCAGACCATGTTTGGGAGAATATTCAAACATCATCGCACCGCACATCTCAGGCATCCAGTCAGGGCGGTGATTCTCAATTAAATCAGTCACAGTGTAATCGGGGAATGCAAATTTTGAGAATCGTCCGCGGGGGCGATAGGTCCAGAGATAATTATAATCCCATGAACTTGAATAGCGGGTCAGGTTGCTGTTCTGGATTTTGTGAACGCCGGGGACTCCATTTTCATCGGCCTCAATGGAATAAGCTACCTGATTACCACCAATCCACCAGCCTTTTGAGGTTTGCACAGGGCCATGGTCGGTTCTATCCACCAGGACTACGCTACTGTCTGACACCGGCTGCAGAAGTGCCGAGTCTTTTGCAAGCATTGTGGTAGACCAACCGGTAGAGGTGCGTGTGGCAAGCACAATCTCTCCCTGTTCGGTGAGATATACGATCATATCATTGCCGTAGGGGAGAATGCGTGTCGGATTACCGGTAACTCCGGTCATTGCTCCGGTCATAGGTTTGAAAGCATCGCGGCGGTGCAAGTCCAGTCCGGCCACATATTCATTAAGCACACCATCGATAATCGCGAAAACTGTATTTCCGCTCTCAACTATGCTTTTTACTGAAGAATCCCAGTCGGCGTTGATGTCGATATTGAGTTTCTTGGTGTCAATTCGCAGATATCCGTTGCCGCAAGCCACCCAGAGCTTATTGGTCGAATTATCGAGGTGAATATTATTGATCTGAAACGCGAAAGGCATGGAGCGATGTTTCAGCGCATCGAAATAGGTCACATTGCGCTCTGCAGAGATGATGTCGATGCCTCCGTCGGGATATGCCGCCGCCATCAGACCGGTATAGGGGTTGATTTCGAGCATCAAAACATCGCGCCCTGACAGATTGATTTCCCTGCCTATATCCTCAATTTTAGCTCCGGGAGTATTCTTGTCGACTCTGAAGATTCCGGTAGAAGGGTTTGAGTATTCTTTCATCACCTCCTTGCCATAGTTCAGGTTCTTGTAATAGGGGTGCTGATATACGAAGAAATATACAGCATCGGGTGTATCGATTACCTTGCGTGCCGATTCATCAAAGGCGGTATGCAATGTCCAGTTTGAATCAAGTTTCGATGGAGAGGAGGCTATTGCCGCAACCGGTTGAAACATTATTGTGGCCCCGATTGCAAGTGCCGAAAAGAGAGTTTTAGTTATGGATGCAAACATGATGGTTTGACTGAATGGTATATTCGGAAAAGTTATTATGAGCAGCTCGGGAGAGCTGTGCGTAAAACGCTAATTAGTATAACGAAAGATACGTGTAATCTATTTTATAGGGAAGATATTTTAAGGTTCCTCCCAATAATTGTTAACGCTTGTGAGCGGTGTCTCAGATTGAATCAGTGGCCAGGATATCTGCTTCGTCGGCAGTGCGGAGTGTGGGATCAAAACTTTGATCTGCGGGCACAAGATCCGGCTCGTCCATGTCGCGAAGTGAGTCGGTGGATTGTTCCGCTTCAGCCGCTTCATCTTGATAGGTAAATATCGGTTCCTCCTGCACTTGTTCTAATTCCATTGCCGTTGTGTCGGGCTGTGCTACCATGTTGGCATTAGGATTCAGAGTGCCGGAATTCATGGTGGTAATCATCATGAGCAAGCCGAGCAGAAAAAATGCTATGCAGCTGAAACCCAGCAGACAGTCTATCCCTAAAAGGCGCAGGGGTTTGACCGGAGCAGCATCCGGATTCGTGTGCGAAGAGCGAACTATAAGCGCAGCCAGCGGGCAGAGCGATGCCGCGCCCCATAGTATCCCGATTATCCATAGAGCCGAGAATCCGACTTCCGGCCCGAGAAGACCGACAAGACCCATGAGCACCCCGACTACTCCAAGCGTGATTACTCCCCATGCAACCAGCGCACGCCATAGTGCACCCGGATTCTCTGTGCCGCTGAAATCAGCATAATGGTGCACAAACGGGCGAATGAAGTTGGACTCGAAAGTCCCTTCATACACATGCTTCGGATTTATTTGCTCTTTGAGTTTCATCGCGTCTTTGGCAAATTTACAAAAAATTAAAAAGGTGACAATAATTATTTAATTCATAATTACTGTCACCTCTCGGTTTATTTCAAATCAACTTTATTTCTTAATACTACTTGTAATAGTCGGCGCAACCTTCGAAATACGCCTTAATCATGTTTTTAATAAACGATTTCATAATTTCATTAATTTTAAGCCATGATGGCTGATTCATGACTTAATAACGATGAAGAGGTGAAAATAGTTCTTAAAAACATGTTGTAAAACATATTTTTTAGCAAATTCTACGATATTCTGAGGGTAATCGGCAGATTGACAGCTATTTCGCAGATTCGATTTTTTTATAAAGATTAGCGATTTTCTCCCGATATCGGTCCGGGGTGAAGAGTCTTGCACGCTCGCGAGCGGCATCCGAGAGCTTCTGAAGCGACTCTTTTGGGGTTGTCGCGACTCTTTTGAGAGCATCACCGAGCGATTCCTGATCGGGCAGATATGTAAATCCGACCTCGGGAATCACAACTTCAGGCAGTCCCCCGATTGAGGATGCAAGCAGCACACACCCTCGCGCCATTCCCTCTATGGCGGTCAGCCCGAAGCCTTCCGAGCGTGAGGGCATAAGCAGAATATCTATCTCATCATAGACTCCGGGCAGATTTTCCTGCAATTGTCTGCCGATAAACCGCACTCGGTCGGAGATGCCGAGTTGCCGGGACTGGTCCTCCATAAGATTGCGTTGAGAACCATCTCCGGCCACAATAAGATTTAGCTCCGGGTTTACCTTTGCTGCTTCTGCAAATGCCGGAATCACAAGATCCATGCCCTTGATAGGTTCCAGTCGGCTTACAACTCCTATTACAAGTGCGCTGCCGATTTCCCTCTTTCTATCCGTGATAGTCATGGTCGAGGGGAGCGTATTGTTGATGGTGAAGTGTGCGCCCGGTTCAATAGTGGTGTCTGGGGTGAAGTAGGCAGCACTGCCGAAAAATGATTTTTCAGCTGCGAGGGTTATGCACTGAAACCCGGTGAGAGTCCGCCTGGAGAGCCATTGAATAATTTGGAGTCCGCGCGGAGAGTATATATCGGCTGCAGTGTGGGCTGTCGCTACAATTTTCTTGACACCTGATAATTTGAGGAGCAGGATAGGGATAGCACCCGGCGCCATATATTGCACATGAGCCACATCGGGTCTGAATTCGCGCACCGTGGCGCGGAGGTTGCGCAGCAGATGCATAGTCACCCGGCGGATTCCCTGAGGGCGGGTTCCATCAGGGGAGAAAAGGCGCACCGAAGCACCGGCGCGACGATAGCGCTCCACCATGGAGGGTGCGTGTTCGAAATAGCAGCCCACACACACCTTGTGGCCGGCGGCTATTAGTGCTTCGACAAGGGCAAGCGTCTGAACTTCAGTGCCCCCGGTGAGCAGGCAGGGTATGGTTACAAGTACATTCATCTATTTAGCGTCGTATCGTCTCCGGGTCAGATCCCGGGTTATTAGTTCGGCGGCGTATTCGGCGGCCACATAGGTGCCGAGGCGTTCGCGCATCTTGCGATAGCCGGCCAGCTGGGTATCGCGTTTCGGACTGGGCTGCAAGAGTGGCGATAGAGCCCGGCTTATAGAGTCTACGGTGCAGCGATGCACCAACAATTCGGGCACAATCTCATGTCCGGCTATAAGATTGGGTAGCGACACATACTTCACATGAAGCAGCTTCTCCATAATCTTATATGATATTTTGAGTCCGTTGGCGCGATATACCACCACCTGAGGGGTATTTACCAGAGCCGTTTCAAGCGTGGCCGTTCCCGAGGTCACGATTGCTGCTTGTGAGTATTTCAGCAGAGTGGTTGTAGAGCCGAAAATCATCTTCAGCCCCGGATCCTGAGCGACTTCGCGATAGAATTTCTCGCTTACCGATGGTGCGGCGGCCACTGCATACTGAAATTCCGGGAAGCGTTTCGCCGCTTCAATCATAAGCGGCAGATTGTTTCGGATTTCACCGCGTCGCGAACCGGGGAGCAGCGCGATAATCGGGCGCGAATCATCAATGCCGTGCCGCTCCAGAAAGTGTTTGAGCGGGGGAATATGTCCTAAAGCGTATGCCACCTCCTGCACCGATGGATTCCCCACATAGGTCACATCATAGCCGTGGCGCTTATAGAACTGCACTTCAAAAGGGAGAATACTATACATGCGGTCCACAAAGCGCTTGATTTTTGCCACACGCCATTCCTTCCATGCCCAGACCTTGGGCGATATGAACCAGTGTGTGCGTATTCCGAGTTTGCGGGCATAGGCCGCCAGGCGCAGATTGAAACTCGGATAATCCACAAGTATCAGGGCGTCAGGGCGGAAATCCCTGAGCAGAGCCTTGGCTTGTCGCAGATTGCGCCAGATTCGTGGTAGCGCGCGGAGAACTTCGCTGAATCCCATCACATTCATTTCGCTGTAATGCAGATCCGGCTTGCGACGCGCCTGCGCCGCCATCAAATCGCCGCCAAAGAAGCGAAACTCCGCTTCATGATCAAATTCGCGTATCCATTTCACCAGGTGCGAGGCGTGAAGATCGCCCGATGCCTCGCCGGCTATTAGCACATACTTCATCTGTTGAAAATAAATGATGGCGCTCCCGCGTTATTAGTCTTATGAAGTCTGATAAGCTTATGAAACTGTGCCAGAGTGTTAAAGCTCACTTCACAGGTATGCGCCTGTTGCTACTACTCATGGTGGTTCTGCCGGGTCTCGGAGCGGTGTCATGTATCGATGACTCTATATCGACATCTCCGCATGATTTACTCTCTTTCTCGCGCGATACCGTGAATTTCGATACCGTATTTACCGATTTGACTACACCCACGGCTCGCCTTGTGGTGCGAAATCGCGCTAAAAAGGGACTCAACATCTCCTCCATTAAATTCAAACGTACAGACACGCGTTTTCGTCTGAATGTAGATGGAGTGAGTGGAAATGAGTTTCATAATGTGGAGATTCGCGGCCGCGATTCCATATATGTTTTCATAGAGTGCATGATTCCCGAAACCGAGGGAAATACCCCCCGCCTTGAAGCTGATGACCTTGAATTTGTGACAAACGGAGTGACTCAGACTGTGCGGGTGGAGGCTTACGGACAAAATGTGACTCGCCTGCGCAATGTGCGTGTATCCGGCGATATGCGTCTCACAGCTGACCGCCCGTATGTGATTTTTGATTCACTCACAGTGGAGCGCGGAGCGGTGCTCAGAATTGACCCCGGAGTGCAGATGCTGTTTCATGACGGGGCCTCGCTGGTCGTAGAAGGCAGGATTGAAGCTCTGGGTGAGGCCGGTAAATTGATAAATATGCGCGGTGACCGACTCGACAATGTGCTGCCCGATGTGGGTTATGATATTTTGGCCGGCCAGTGGCGCGGTGTGAGAATCGCTGCCTGCTCATTCGACAATCGTTTGGAATTTGTGGACATGCGGAGCACTGTGCGTGGACTTGAACTCGATTCATGCGGTGACTTGTCGCGTCAGAAACTGACACTTCGCAATTCATGGCTCCACAACTCGCAGGGTAATGTGCTGACCTCCCGATATGCCAAGGTTGATGCTTTCGGTTGCTGCTTTTCCGAAGCCGCCGAATCTGTGGTCAGACTCGAAGCCGGAGTCCATGAGTTTCTGCAGTGCACCTTCGCCAATTATTATCTGTTCTCTTCAATCGGCGGAGCTATGATTTGGCTGGAGGGTGTCAGTGAAGATGACAATAATCCTGATTTTGTGCCCATGAAAGCCCGGTTCCTGAATTCTATCGTGTATGGTCTCGGTGACACGGTCAATATCGGTGAATTGACAGGCACACAGGTATTCTTCAAGTATGTGTCGTTTGGAGTCAAGGGTGACAATGATGATAACTTTGTGGCTTGTCTTTGGGATACTGACCCGATGTTTCTGACGCGTCGCGATGATTATTATTTCAACTACCGATTGCAGGAAGATTCTCCTGTGGCTGCGGCCGGTAACCCGGATTTTGTGACTCCGGCCGTGGCGGTCGATATGTATGGAGTGTCACGCCTGGGTCACGGTAACCCCTCGCTCGGTGCTTTTCAGGTGGATTTCAATAAATAATCCGTAATGATATTTAACTCCATAGAATTCGCGATATACCTGGTTATAGTTTTCCTGCTTTACTGGAAAGTGTTTAACCGTTCGGTCAAGGTTCGCAATATCTTTGTGATAGCCGTGAGCTACATCTTTTACGGCTGGTGGTCCTGGCGATTTCTGATACTTATAGCCTTTACCACACTGTGCAGTTATCTGAGCGGCATAGGGATAGCGCGGACTCTACCTGATACCGACAGCGGCTCGCGCCGGAAGGCGCGGTGGATATGCGGTGCCAATATCACCCTGAATCTTGCAATCCTGGGATTGTTCAAGTATTATAACTTTTTCATGAGCCAGTTTGCCGAGCATTTTCTGAATGGTGACACCTCGGGATTGCTGGTAAATCTGATCTTGCCTGTCGGAATTTCCTTTTATACGTTTCAGGCACTCAGCTATTCGATAGATGTGTATCGGCGCAAGATAGCGCCGACGCACGATATCACGGCTTTCTTCGCATACGTGGCCTTTTTCCCTCAGCTTGTGGCCGGACCTATCGAGCGCGCCACCAACCTGCTGCCCCAGTTTTATAAGCTGCACACATTTAATTACCAAGAGGCTGTAGATGGTATGCGCCGCATGCTCTGGGGCTTGTTTAAGAAAGTAGTGGTGGCCGACAATTGCGCCCGGATAGTGAATCATGTCTTTGAGAATTACGATACGCTGCCCGGCAGTTCACTGCTTTTGGGAGCGGTATTCTTCTCATTCCAGATTTACGGTGATTTCTCCGGCTATTCCGACATGGCTATAGGTATAGCCAAACTGTTCGGCATATCGCTGATGGATAATTTCAAGGTGCCGTATTTATCGCGCAGCATACCGGAATTCTGGAGGCGATGGCATATAAGCCTCACCACATGGTTTCGCGATTACCTGTATATACCGCTCGGTGGCAGCCGGGTCGGTAAACATAAAGCCGTGCGCAACACATTTGCGATTTTCCTGGTGAGCGGTATATGGCACGGAGCGAACTGGACCTTTCTGATATGGGGCGGCTATCACGCCATGCTCTTTTTACCCTCGCTGCTCAGGGGTAAGAACCGGAAGTATCTCGATGTGGTGGCTGCCGACAGCAAATGGCCGACATTCAAGGAGATGCGAGCCATGGCGTTAACATTCTGCCTGGTTATTATAGGGTGGATAATTTTCAGGGCGGAGACCATCACCGATGCGTGGCTGTATATAAAGCGAATGTTCAGCGCATCGCTATTTTCGGTACCGCGCGGTGCCGCGGCTCCGCGCGATATACTGTGGTGTATCGTCTGGATAGCGGTAATGCTGGTTGTAGAGTGGATTCAGCGGCGCAAAGATCATGGTCTGGTGCTGGACTTTGTGAAGTGGCGTCCGCTTCGCTGGGCTCTATATTATGGTATTTTGATTGCCGTATTCTTCAGCGACAGCGTCGAAACATTCATCTACTTCCAGTTCTAAGCCGGGTTAGAGTCTCTTGCTGCCGAACCGGTTAGTAATAAGCTGCTGCCACTGACTGCCCACAGCCTCCGGGCTATATCGTGTCTCAAGAGCCAGCCGGGCCTTATTACCTAATTCCGCAGCCTGAGCAGGGTTCTCCCAAAGTTGCACTACTTCGCGTTCCAGCGCATCGGTATCTCCCGGTTCAAACAGCACTCCGATGGCCGACTCAGGATTGACCCCGGAATCATCGGATTGTCTGAGTATTTCGGTAAATCCTCCATGGTCAGGTGCAATCATCGGGCGCGAGTGTCGGGCTGCCTCAAGGATTGTCATAGGGAAGCCTTCATACCAGCGGCTGGCCATAACCATAAATCGGGAGCCGGCGTAGAATTTCTCCAGATCACTGCCCGACAGGTATCCGATGAGTTTGACATTTGCGGGCAGATCCGAGACCAACTCTTTGTCGCGCACAGCTCCGGCAAGACGGAATTCGATTTGAGGGTTGCGCCGTGCCACCTCGATAATCATATCCACACCCTTTTCACGGCTTATTCTGCCACAATAGGCCACATATCCGCAATCGGAGTGTGGCCGGCCTAAATCTTCTCCGACCTCCACCGAATTGGGAATCACCACAATTTTGTCGGCAGGGATTCCGGCCTGAATAAGTTTGCGTCGCTGAAAATCCGTGATACAAGCGAAAATGTCTACACAGTCGGTATAGTCGCGGCGCAGTCGCGCTGCGGCATTGCGGGCGGCATAGCCTATGGATTTGAGAATCGAGTGCTCGCAGTTATGACGCACACACCCCCACTCATTGCCGCGTTGCAGGCACAGTTCGCAGGGGCGGCCGTCGCGCAGGAAAAGCCCTGTGGGGCAGATGAGTCTGAAATTATGTACAGTCATGACCACCGGCACCCCGGCCCGGCGACATTCACGCAAAGCAGCCGGTGAAATAAAGGGATAAAGATTATGTATGTTGATGATATCCGGTTTATGGGTGGCGATAGCGCGCCGCATGGCGCGAATGCCTGAGGGAGAGTAGATGCCGGCAGCAAAGCCGCGCATCTGTCCGATTATGGAACTGCGGGCACCGGCTGTCGACATGCGTAGCTGCGATACCTCATGACCCATGCCCGGAAGCATCGACGCCATCTTGTCGACCACAGCCTCTTCGCCCGAATAGGCTCCATAATCATTGTGAACTATCAGTATTTTCACTATCCTGACTTTATAGAGGTTCGGTGTGGCCCAGCAATCGTAAACTTTAAACTGATACTAAAAACCGAACACTGAATGATTTTTTGTGAAAGTTGTGTAAAATTAGTAAATTTGCAGCGAAATATGCAGTCAAAAAGCGTTCTGAAAGCAGATAAAGCGAAATAATACTGACCATAAATTTGCAACAATGCTTTAGACTTTGGTATATTAGACTTATTATTAAAGCTTTAGGTATATTTTACCATTATTATAATCAATAGAAGCATATACTAAAACCCAATTTTTAAATAATTCATTATTATGGCAACATTGGATCTTTCTCAGTATGGCATTAAAGATGTCAAGAAGATTATCCACAATCCTTCGTATGATGAACTCTACAAAGCAGAGCTCGACCCGAGCCTTGAGGGCTATGAGAAGGGTATTCTGACTGACCTGGGTGCTGTCGACGTGATGACCGGCGTTTACACCGGCCGTTCTCCTAAAGACAAATACCTGGTTAAAGATGAAGTTACAGAGAACACTGTATGGTGGACTTCAGACGAATATAAGAATGACAACAAGCCCATCACCACTGAAGTATGGGATCACCTGCGCGAGAAAGCTGTGAAGGAGCTTTCTGACAAGACTCTTTATGTAGTGGACTGCTTCTGCGGTGCAAATAAGGAGACCCGCATGAATGTTCGCTTCATCATGGAGGTGGCATGGCAGGCTCACTTCGTGACCAACATGTTTATCCGCCCCACTGAAGAGGAACTCAAGGATTTCACTCCCGACTTCGTAGTGTTCAATGCTTCCAAGGCTAAAGTTGAAGAGTATAAGGAGCTGGGTCTTCACTCAGAGACTGTAGTTGCATTCAACATCAAGCAGCGCGAGCAGGTTATCATCAACACCTGGTATGGTGGTGAGATGAAGAAGGGTATGTTCTCAATGATGAACTACTTCAACCCCCTGCGCGGCATCGCTTCTATGCACTGCTCTGCCAACACCAACATGGAGGAGACTTCAACAGCTGTATTCTTCGGTCTGTCAGGCACCGGTAAGACTACTCTTTCTACAGACCCGAAGCGTAAACTCATCGGTGATGACGAGCACGGCTGGGACGACAATGGCGTGTTCAACTATGAGGGCGGCTGCTATGCCAAGGTTATCAACCTCTCTAAGGAGAATGAGCCCGACATCTACAACGCTATCACCCGCGACGCTCTTCTGGAGAATGTAACTGTTAAGGCTGACGGTGTTTGCGATTTCGCTGATAAGTCAGTGACTGAGAACACTCGCGTGTCTTACCCGATTTTCCACATCGAGAATATCGTAAAACCTGTGTCTAAGGGTCCGGCTGCCAAGCAGGTTATCTTCCTGAGCGCTGATGCATTCGGAGTTCTTCCTCCGGTAGCTATCCTCAACGATGAGCAGGCTCAGTACTATTTCCTCTCAGGCTTCACCGCCAAGCTCGCCGGCACAGAACGTGGTATCACCGAACCCACTCCGACTTTCTCTGCTTGCTTCGGTCAGGCTTTCCTCTCACTCCACCCCACAAAATATGCTGAGGAGCTGGTTAAGAAGATGAAAGCTAACGGTGCTAAAGCATATCTGGTGAACACCGGTTGGAATGGTACAGGCAAACGTATCTCAATTCCTGATACCCGCGGTATCATCGATGATATCCTCAATGGCGATATCGAGAAGGCTCCCACCAAGGTGCTTCCCTATTTCGATTTCGTAATTCCCACAGAGCTCCCCGGCGTTAACACCGGTATCCTTGATCCGCGTGACACTTACGCTGACCCCAAGGAGTGGGAAGAGAAGGCTAAGAAACTCGCCCAGATGTTTATCGACAACTTCAAGAAGTTCGAGACTAACCCTGTGGGTAAGGAGTTGGCAAAGGCCGGTCCCAAATTGTAATAACGGTGCGTATGCACCATTCTGACAAACCTTGTATCGGTTTGTCAGAAAAGCGAAAATAATAAAAGACCTCTTGAGTCATTGGCTCAAGAGGTCTTTTGGTTGTTCAGGCTTTAGGTAAAATATTGATTATCAAGTAGGAACGTGCCATGGCACGTCCGCAGAAGGCAACCCATAGATTTCGGATTTCAGATTTCAGATTTCAGATTTCAGATAAGGTATGCCTTGATTATCTGAAATCTAACACCTAAAACCTAACACCTAAAACCTAACACCTAAAACCTAAAACCTAACACCTAACGCCTTTCAGCATACACATTGAGGGCATGTTCAAGAGTTTCCAGGGCTTCAGCCAGATATTCGATCTTATGTACATAGGCTATGCGCACTTGATTCTTGCCATGTCCGGGTTCGCAGTAAAATCCACTTGCCGGCGCCATAAACACAGTCTTACCCTCCCAGCTGAATTCCTCAAGCATCCATTTGCAGAATTCATCGGCATCTTCCACCGGAAGTGCTGCAATGGCATAGAAAGCACCCATCGGCATGGGAGCATATACGCCCGGTATCTTGTTAAGCCTGTCAATCAGGAAATTGCGACGCTCCAGATATTCATTGAAAACCTCGCGCATGTATTCCTGCGGAGTATCCACAGATGCTTCGGCTACCAATTGGCCGATCAGCGGCGGTGACAAACGAGCCTGTGCAAATTTCATGACATTGGCACGCACCTCTTCGTTGCGTGTCACAAGACAACCGATGCGGATTCCGCACTCATTATATCGCTTGGACACCGAGTCTATCAGAACCACATTTTTCCTGACATTGTCGAGGCTCATCACAGAGATAAAGGGCTGGTCAGTATAGCAGAACTCACGATACACCTCATCGGAGAAGAGGAAGAGATTGTGAGTCTCGCATATCGAGGCGATAGCCTCAAGTTCCTCGCGGGTGTAGGTGTAGCCTGTGGGGTTGTTGGGGTTACAGATCAAGATGGCCCGGGTGGCGGGAGTAATCAGTTTCTCAAATTCCGACACAGGGGGAAGCGCGAAACCGGTTTCGATAGAGCAGTTGATAGGCTTTATGGTAACTCCGGCTGTGCGTGCGAAGGTGATATAGTTGGCATAGGCCGGCTGGGGGATTATAACCTCATCGCCGGGATCAAGGCATGACAGGAATCCGAAGAGCACTGCTTCGGAACCGCCTGAGGTCACACAAATCTCCTCGGGTTTGATATCGAGATCGAAGCGGGCATAATATTCAGCCATTTTCACACGCAGAGACTCGATACCCTCGGAGGGTGAATATTCGAGAACCTTGCGGGTTATATGATGGAGAGATTCGATAGCCTGTGGGGGAGTCGGCACATCGGGTTGACCGATGTTCAGGCGATACACTCGGGTGCCGCGGCGCTCGGCGTCGCGGGCAGCGCCGGCAAGCCGGCGAATCGGTGAGGAGGGCATGGAGTTGCCCCGCTTGCTTGCTTTGGGATACATTATGATATCGAGTATTCTGGTATTAGTTCTGAAATAGAGTGGAGGTGGTTATACGATTATCTTGTTGCGCTTGTAAATCTCGCGGAATTCCTTGGGAGTATAACCTTTGTTTTTCTTGAATATGCGGTTGAAATTTGATACGTTGTTGAAGCCGGAATTGTAGCAGATTTCCGAAATCGGCAGGCGAGTATTTACCAGCTCGCGCGATGCGGCATCAAGTCTGATACCGATTATATAGTCTGAGATGGAGCGGCCGGTGCGCAGCTTGAAGAAGCGGCTGAAGCTGCTCGGTGACATGCCGGCCATATCGGCCAGAGCTGTAAGGCGAATTTCCTTGCGGTAATTGGCCGCAATATACTCCTGGGCCATGCGCAGACGCCGGCTGCTGTCAGTGTCGGTAGATTTTTCAGATTCGTGACCGCTCGAGAGCTGGCGTCCATCGGGATCGATGGCAAGTAGATGAAGAATCTCTATCAGTTTCATCATCTGATAAAAACTTGATGGAGCATTTATCAGTTCTTCGATATGGTGATAAATCTTGAGTATGCTCGACAGAGGGAAAGTCACACCCTTGGCTGCCTTCTCAAGCAGTGTTTTGACAGACTGCATCTGAGTGCGACGCAGCATCTCATTGCCGAATATATCTACCGGAAACTGGATAGTGATTTCGCGAATATTGCCGCTGTTGCAATTATGTTGCTGCCAACCATGCTCGATGCCATGACCCACTATACAGAGGTCAAAGAGTCCCACCTCTTCGATTGAATCCCCGACTACCCGGCGAGCACCGGCGCAGTTCTCTACAAAGTTAATCTCAAACTCCGCGTGACGGTGCACCGGAAAGGTAAAGGAATCCTTGGTCCTATCAACCACGTACAGAAAATCACAGTCGGTGAGAGGAGTTACCTCGGTCGGAATCCTGTCAATCCGGTCGAGATCCTTCTGGTTGTTTTGGTTCATCTTGGTATTAGGTATTATGTAAATGTCAGTATTAAATCTAAGGATTCAGCAAATATAATGCAAGTTAATCACAATTCCAATTACTATAAATAATGAATTATGATTATCTTTGCTGAAAACTGACCCCTGATGAAAAAAAATATGGTTGCGGCACTCGCAGCCGCCGTTTTAATAGGTAATTGTTCGGTGGAAAGCTATGCCATGCCGACCGCACAACCCTGCGACATAACCTCACCGCTCACTCCGGGTTATCTAAGCCGTGCGGTGTCGATGGCAGAAAAGGGCGTTTGGTCCGGAGTCATCGATCAAATCAAGATTCTCAATACCCTGCCCGCAACCTTGACAGAAGAGGAGGCGATGCAATGCGCTTTTCTGCTCGCCCGGGGTGCCTACGAGCGCGGAGAGTCCGAGTGCATAACCCTGCTTGCGGATTTCGCAGAGAAATACTCCGCCTCATTTGCTGCTCCCGAGGCAAGACTCGCAATAGCAGACCGATATTTTTTCAGCCATGATTGGCCTGATGCTTTCGAGGCATACCTCAATGTGGATTTCGATCGTCTTAATCCCAATCTTCAGAATGAGGGTAATTACCGCTACCTGCTCTCGATGATCCGCACCGGACACTATGATGAAGCGCACAGGCAGGTAAATAAATTAAAAGATAAAAAGGGATATGAAAACGCTTATCTTTTCTATAGCGCATATCTTTATTATATAGATGGGAATTTTGACCGGGCATATCCCATATTTGAAAAGGTGGTCCCCGAAGAGGGGATAGCTCCCGGTTACTATATGACCCAGATACAGTATTCGCGCGCAGAATTTGATGAGGTGATAAAACATGGCACCTCACTACTTCGCCGCAATCCTGATCCGGAACTTGCCCCGGAGATTCAGCGCATAGTGGGTCTGAGCTATTTCAAACTCAATGATCCGGTCATGGCGCGCGGTTTTTTAGAGGGTTATCTCGATAAAACCAAGGCAAATCCGGCAGATGCCGATGCTCTTTATGCCCTCGGGGCTATAGAATATGGTGATAAGGATTATTCAAGAACCATCGAGCTGATGCGCCTGGTCACTGAGCAGCAGCGTATAGATGCGACCACTCAGGGAGCATGGCTCTATCTTGGTCAGGCTTTGCAGCAGACAGGTCAGGAAACACCCGCTTCACTCGCCTATGAGAGGGCCTCACGTATGACTGCCGACCCGAAGGTGTCGGAAACCGCCACTTATAACTACCTGACCTCGCTGACGCGCGGAGGAAAGATTCCATTCTCGCGCAGTGCATCGCTGCTTGAAGATTTCACGCGCCGTTTCCCGGACTCTCCTCTAAGAGCGCGGGTGGATGCTTATCTGGGTGCGGCATATTTCAATGACCATGAATATGCAAAAGCGCTCAATGCGCTCAATGCCATAAGGCGCCCCGATTCAGAGATATTGAAACTAAAGCAAAAGACACTTTACGAACTGGGTGTCGAGATGATGAATGCCGGACATGCGGATCGCGCGGAGCAATATCTCAGAGAGTGCTCCGCCATGACAAATCAGGATTCAGGTATTGCTGCACAGAGCGCTCTATGGCTTGGCGATGCACTATATTCGATGCGCAGATATAAAGAGAGTATTTCCGCATATAAGAAATTTCTGGATAGCGACAATGCCACAGGCAGTTTGCGTGCAAACAGGGGATTAGGTTTGTATGATCTGGCATATGCCGAGTATCAGCTCGGTAATTACACAGCGGCCGCCGGATATTTTGACAATGCTCTCAAGGCAAAACCGGCTTTGCAGACCGGTCTGCGACAGGATGCGCTTATACGCCGAGCGGACTGCCTCTATTATCTGCAGCAGCGTGATGACGCCGAGAAATTGTATTCACAAGCTATATCGGAGGGAGCGGCTGATACAGATTATGCTCTCTATCGGCGCGCTGTGGTGCGCGGTCTCAATGGTGATACGCGTGGAAAAATATCGGATCTGAGCCGGCTGGACGAGGAGTTTGCCAATTCGCAGTGGCGGGCACGCGGACTTAAAGAGTTGGCGGTGACATACGAGGAAACTGGTAAAACCGACCTGGCAGCCGAAGCCTATCGCGAGAGACTTGCGGCCACTCAGGATATTGATCTCGATGAATTGCTCCGCATGGCGCGCGCCATGCAGTCTGCCGGTCAGTGGAATAATCTGCTTGAGGTAAATTCGCGCATAAGAAGCATAGGCGGCCTTGAAGCCGATGAGCTGACTGAACTCGAACTTGCTGATGCCGAGGCTCTCGCTTCAACCGGGCGCAATAATGAGGCTCGCGACATCTACACACGCCTGGCCGCGAACCCGGGTTCATCAGCCGGTTCCCAAAGTGCGGTGGTCCTGGCTGAAACCATGCTTGCCGAGGGGAATGCCGAGGGTGCGCGCGAAGCTATGGAGAATTTTACGGAATCCGGCACTCCGCACCAGTATTGGTTGGCGCGAGGTTTTATAACCCTGGCAGATGCATATCATGCGTTAGGTGATACCGCGCTTGCCCGAGAGTATCTGCTATCTTTGCAAGAGAATTATCCCGGTAACGAAGCCGATATTTCCAAGGCTATCAATTCACGACTCAAATCATGGAAATGACCACACGCTATATAGACCTTGCAGTCGCAGCGATGCTGTGCGCCATGCTCCCCGACACAACACTCGCCCAGTATAACCAGGAGATAAGTGTCGAAGGGAAATATACACCTGAATATATCCAAAGACCGCGAATCAACATATTTCCCGATCCGATGCATCTCTCGGCCGGTGAGTCTCAGCTTCCCTGGCAGATGGGTGGTGAGTATGCCAATTTCCTGCCTGAGGCAATTCCGCAGCCTGCCACCGGTTGGCGTGATACCCGCAAGTTTGACCATGCGCGTGGATATTTAGACCTGAATCTCGGTTCATGGCTTGATGCCGACCTTTCGGCCGGTTCCCGCATAATTGACAGCGATGACTCTGTGTTGGGTGTCAGACTGCAGTATAATTCAACTTCGCTTTGGGAACCCGCCGGTGAATCCCGACGCGAACGATATGATGCAGACCTCGGAGTGTATGGTGCCAAAAGATTCGAAGATAAAGGTCGCCTATATGCTTCGTTAGACTATTCGCTCGGTTACTTCAATTATTACGGGTGGTGTGAATCCGGTGCCCCCACACAGACGCTGAATAATCTGCGTGCCGAAATCGGCTGGCAATCCAATGCCTCCGGCCCTGATTCAGGGTCAGAGAAATTCAACTGGTATGCCACTATCGGTGTGGATTACTTCGGATACCGGTCACTCTATCTTCCCATATCAGAAGCGGAGCCGATTTTTGAAATGCCGGGATTGCGCGAGACACGCACCATGCTCGATGCAGGACTTAATTTCCAGGTATCGTCAAAATCATCTTTAGGTCTGGATCTTTCCGGTAATCTGATGATTTACAAACAGGGAAATGTGCCGGCGGATTTTCGCCCCGACAACTATGGTCTCGTCACGATGCGCCCCTATTATAAACTCGGATCGCACACTCTGTCACTGCGTGTCGGTGCTGCACTCGACCTGAGTTTCAATAACCCGACATTCAAATCATTTCACATAGCTCCCGATATAAGTCTGGACTATAATGCCGGAGAGTGCGCCATATTTGCCCGGCTCACCGGTGGCAGCGAGCTTCATACGCTCGCTTCAGACCGTCAGCTTGATTACTACTCAGCACCGGTGCTGGGCAGTCAGTCGCCGGTATATTCACCGCTGGATTCCCGATTGGGAGTGAATTTCGGTCCGTGGAAGGGCTTCCGAGCATCTGCAGAGATAGGATATAAGGTTAGCCTCGGTCAGCCGTTCGGGGGACTTTACGGACTCGGCATTATCCCCGAGGGAAATATGAGGATAGCCGGCATGACCGCTCAGGCTATGCTCGGATATGATGCCGGCAAGATATTCGGCATATCTGCCAAGACTACTTATCAGCCACAGGATAAGGGCCGGGGATATTTCAACGGCTACGACAGACCGGTGTGGACAGCCGAAGCGGAGGTGCGCACTAATCCGTGGAGCACTCTCTCCTTTGCGCTCGCATATCAGATGCGCGCCCGCCGCGGAGTTTGGTATGCAGCCGGCGAAATCGGCAACGAGTTGGAGAAAACCGAATTGCCGAATCAATCGTTGTTATCATTGACAGCACATTATGGAATCACAGACCGCATCGGCGTGAGCCTGCAGGCCGACAATCTGCTCTGCCGCCGCCGGCAATCGATGCCCGGAATCAGCGAGCCGGGACTGCGCGTCATGGCAGGTCTGAATATCAGATTTTAAATAAGATGGAGCTTACTCTAAATTATATGAATGAAGATGACCGGGCATACGGCCTGGCCGGAATGGCTATCTCACTGGCGGCACTCGATGCCATGGATAAGGTGGCCAATATATCACTTGATGCCGAGGGTCCGATGGTCTCTTTCAGCCATGATTATTATTTCAGCGGGTCTCCTTCGATATCACCCAAAGCCACATGGCACAATCTGGTGCAGAATTACTATATAACATCGGCCATGGTGGTTTCGAACCTTATGGCCCGCTCACTGGTGCGCCTCGGTATCGAGATTCCGGAAGAACTGCTGAGTGAAGTGCATAAAGAGATGGAAGCCGAGGGAGAGGATACATGCGCCCTGACACCCGAAGAGGTGGACTCTATGTATCGCAAGACCACAACCGGGATGCGCCGGATATTCGGCAACAAGCGTCTGTACCCGGCTATCGAGGAATTTGCGCGCACGATAGCTCGCCGCAGACAGCTTTCCGGCTGGGAAATCTACGACGAACTGCGTGCTCTAAGGCTGATCTAAGACCGCGATCAGTCGAGAGTAAAGGGAATCTTGAGAGTCACGGTGCTTTGCACGGGTTTGCCGGCATCGTCGGTGGCCGGTGTCCATGCCGGCATCAGCTTTACAAGACGAACAGCCTCGCTTTCAAGGTCAGGGTCGATCATGCGGTCAATCTTGATGGAGCCGATTTTGCCATCGGGCAGCACTGCAAATGATACCTGCACCACACCCTCGATACCGCTGGCCTTAGCAGTCTCGGGATATTTCAGATTCTCGGAGATATAGGCAGCCTGTGCCTCGGCACCACCGGGAAATGAAGCCGGAGTGGCGGCAAAAGCCGCTGCGGCACCGACCGCAGCCAATACAATTGTCGATAATATCTTATTCATATCTTATCAACGTATTCACCACCCTAATTGGTGTATGGGTGGAATTGCATTAATCGCAGTTATTGATTAATTTTGCAAACAATTATATAATAAGCTTATGGCCAATCACGAACTTAGCGAACAGGAGATTGTAAGGCGCAACAGTATGGAAGCACTGCGCCAACGCGGCATTGATCCATATCCGGCACCGGAATATAAAGTCACAGGACACACTGCCGAAATTAAGCAGAACTTCAAAGATGGCGAGGAACCCCTGCGCGAAGTGAGCGTGGCCGGAAGAATCATGAGCCGCCGCATCATGGGTAAAGCTTCATTTATGGAACTGCAGGATGCCGAAGGCCGCATTCAGGTCTATGTGTCGCGCGATGACCTTTGTCCCGGCGAAGACAAGGATCTCTATAATGTAGTATTCAAAAAACTGCTCGATATAGGTGATTTTATCGGAATAACCGGTAAGGTATTCCGCACTCAGATGGGTGAAATCACAATACATGCCGATAGCCTGACACTCCTCTCAAAGAGCTTGCGCCCGCTCCCCATCGTCAAGATGAAAGATGGCAAGGCCTACGATGCCTTTACCGATCCGGAGCAGCGTTATCGTCAGCGCTATGTAGACCTGGTGGTCAATCCCGCGGTGCGCGAGATATTTGTGAAACGCACCAAAATGTTCAACTCCATGCGTGAGTTCTTCAATTCGCATGGTTATCTTGAAGTTGACACCCCGGTTCTTCAGTCTATTCCCGGTGGCGCATCAGCGCGCCCCTTTGTGACTCACCACAACGCGCTCGATATCCCGCTCTATCTTAGAATTGCCAATGAGCTCTACCTGAAGCGTCTGATTGTAGGCGGCTTCGAGGGAGTTTATGAATTCTCAAGAAATTTCCGCAACGAAGGTATGGACCGCACTCACAATCCGGAGTTTACAGCAATGGAGATTTATGTGAGCTACAAGGACTATAACTGGATGATGGATTTTACCGAGCGCATGCTTGAGAAAATCGCTATCGATGTCAATGGTTCCACCAAGGTTATGGTAGGGGATACCGAAATTGATTTCAAGGCTCCCTATCCGCGTGTGACAATGACCGATGCCATCAAGGAAAAAACCGGCTTCGATATTACAGGCAAGAGTGAAGAGGAACTCCGCGCTTTCTGCAAAGAGGCGGGAATCGAAACCGACCCGGGCATGGGTAAAGGAAAACTTATCGACGAGATTTTCGGAGAGAAGTGCGAGGGCACATATATCCAGCCGACTTTCATCATAGATTATCCGATCGAGATGTCACCTCTGACCAAGCGCCATCGCAATAATCCGGAGCTGACCGAACGCTTCGAACTGATGGTCAATGGCAAGGAACTGGCAAATGCCTACAGCGAATTGAATGACCCGATCGACCAATATGAGAGGTTTGTGGAGCAAATGAAACTTGCTGACCGTGGCGACGATGAAGCCATGATTATCGATGCTGATTTTATCCGCGCACTCGAATACGGTATGCCCCCGACTTCGGGCATGGGTATCGGCATGGATCGTCTGGCCATGTTGCTCACCGGCCAGCAGACTATCCAGGAGGTGCTTCTCTTCCCGCAGATGCGCCCCGAAAAGAAGCAAGCCAAAAACGAACAGACCGAAGCGGAAAAATCGGAAGATAAAGAGTAAACCGCCATGAACTCAATGGGTAAGATAGCGGTGATAGGATCGGGCAGCTGGGCCACCGCTCTGGCTAAACTGCTGCTCGAAAATTGCGACAGAATAGGCTGGTTCTTTCACAGACCGGACCGCATAGAGGAATTTATCCGCTGCGGTCATAACCCGGTATATCTGTCGGATGTGGCCTTTGACACCATGCGCATCGACTTTACTGATGAAATCAATAAAGCTTGCGCTGAAGCTGATACCCTGCTTCTGGCAGTCCCCTCACCATACCTTAAGGATACAGTAGATAAGATCACCGTAGATATCAAGGATAAGTGTGTGGTATCTGCTGTCAAAGGTATAGTGCCCGGTGAGAATAAGATAGTCACCGACTATATGGTGGGGCGTTTCGGCTGCAACCCGCAGCGCATGCTGGTCATCGGTGGTCCATGTCATGCCGAAGAAGTGGCGCTGGAACGCCTCAGCTATCTGACTATCGGCTGCCCCGACACTGCGCGCGCTGCAGATTTCGCCGCCATGCTCTCCGGCAAAAGAATGAAAACCATCGTGTCTCCCGATGTAGATGGTATTGAATATGCCGCAGTGCTTAAAAATGTATATGCCATAATGGCCGGAATAATCGGTGGTATGAAAGCCGGTGATAATTTCCTGGCCATGATGGTATGCAATGCAATACGCGAGATGGAGCGCTTTGTAGATGCTATAGCCCCGCTCGAAGGGCGTGATATCTGCAAGTCGGCGTATCTCGGTGACCTTCTGGTCACAGCTTACAGCCGATTCTCGCGCAACCATAACTTCGGCTCCATGATTGGCAAGGGTTATGGTGTGAAGGCAGCTATGATGGAGATGGAGATGGTGGCCGAAGGTTACTATGGCACCAAATGCATACACCAGATTAATGACAAAGGCCCCGGTGTGGATATGCCGATTCTGGATTGTGTGTATTCAATCCTGTATCGTAATGCCAATCCGCGTCGCGCTATCGATGCAATCACATCTACTTTTACTTAAATATCGAACTTTCAGCTCTCCCGGCCGTTTTTCCTATAGGTGCCTGATTAAGAAGGCACCGCATATATGACTTAAAAACCCAAAATTTCAATATCAAAATGAAAGCTATAGAACTCAACATCGAAAAGGCATTATATTTTGCCGAGAAGGAATATGAGGCGAATCAGGCTGCAGCGCGCCAGGCACTCACAGTGCTTCAGGAAGGCACCGGCGCAGGCGCCGATTTCCTCGGCTGGCAGAAATTGCCTTCGCAGACTACTTCTGAACTTCTGGACCGCATCAATGCTACTGCCAACAGACTCAGAGAAAACTGCGACTATGTGGTGTGTGTAGGCATAGGTGGCTCTTATCTCGGAGCCAAAGCTGTAAATACCGCACTTGCCGACAATTTCGAATATTATTACGCTCCCAATCCCAAGGAGCCCAAAGTTATCTATGCCGGTCAGAATATCGGCGAGGAATATACCGCTGAACTCGAGAAACTTCTTACAGGCAAGCGTTTCGGTATCATCGTGATTTCCAAGTCAGGCACTACTACCGAACCTGCGATCGCATTCCGCATTCTTAAGGAGCAGCTTGAGAAGCAGGCCGGTAAGGATAAGGCCAAAGATCTTATCGTGGCTATCACTGATGAGAAGAAGGGTGCGCTCCGCACACTTGCCACTCAGGAGGGTTACGAAACTTATGTAATTCCCGACAATGTAGGCGGTCGATTCTCGGTGCTTACACCTGTGGGTCTTCTACCCATTGCCGTGGCAGGTCATGACATCAATAAGTTGATGGCAGGCGCTGCCGAAATGGAGGAATCCACAATGCGTCCGGCCGACGATAATATCGCCGAGGTTTATGCCCGTATGCGCAATGCCCTCTATCAGTCAGGTAAGAAGATCGAGATTCTCGCTAACTTCGATCCGAAACTCCACTATTTCGGTGAGTGGTGGAAACAGCTCTATGGCGAGTCTGAGGGTAAAGACGGTAAGGGTATTTTCCCCGCAGCTGTAGACTTCACCACAGACCTGCACTCCATGGGTCAATGGATTCAGGAGGGTGAGCGCACAGTGTTTGAGACAGTAATTTCTGTGGCTAAGCCGGCTGTGGAGCGCAGAGTGCCCGAGGATAAGGATAACCTCGATGGTATCAACTATCTTGCCGGCAAACGAATCGATGAGGTCAACAAGATGGCCGAGCTCGGCACTCAGATGGCACATGTAGATGGCGGTGTTCCTAATATCCGAATTGTCATCAAGAGCCTCGATGAACACACTCTCGGAGGTCTGATCTACTTCTTCGAGAAGGCTTGCGGCATCAGCGGATATATGCTCGGTGTCAACCCGTTCAATCAGCCCGGTGTGGAAGCTTACAAAACAAATATGTTCAAGCTTCTCAAGAAACCCGGTTATACCGATTGACAATGGACAATGGACAATGAACAATGTACAATGGACAATGTACAGTGAACAATGTGCAATGGACAATTGAGAATTAGATTATAAAGAGAAAATCTGATGGATATTTCGACCGGCTGCAAAATATTTGCAGCCGGTTATGTTTTTTTAAATGTATTTTTTAACACAAAATTATGTTTGTGGCAATCCGCATATTATCTTTGTAAAAAGATAAATCAGAAATAAAAATATATGGCAGCAAAGAAAAAATCAGGAGTGGCTCCGGCCGCCTCAAGAATAGAAGATAAGGCAGCGAAACTTAAGGCGCTTGAGGTCACTATGGCGCATCTGGATAAGGATTTCGGTTCCGGCACAGTGATGCGTCTCGGTGATGATGCAGTGCAAGATGTAGAGTCTATCTCCACCGGTTCCATTGGACTGGACTATGCTCTTGGCATCGGGGGTCTGCCGCGTGGCCGTATCACTGAAATCTATGGTCCTGAATCATCAGGTAAAACCACACTGGCTATACATGTGATTGCCGAAGCTCAGAAGCGTGGAGGCATCTGCGCCATAATTGATGCCGAGCATGCCTTTGACCGTTTTTATGCCGAGAAACTCGGTGTTGATGTCAATAATCTTTGGCTTGCACAGCCCGACAATGGTGAGCAGGCTCTCGATATAGCCGAGCAGTTGATTAACTCCGGAGCAATTGATGTTCTGGTAGTCGACTCTGTGGCAGCTCTTACACCCAAGGCTGAAATCGAGGGAGAGATGGGTGAGAAGAATGTAGGTCTTCACGCGCGCCTGATGTCGCAGGCTATGCGTAAGCTCACAGGCACTATCTCACGCACCAGAACATGCTGCATATTCATCAACCAGATTCGTGAGAAAATCGGCGTAATGTTCGGTAATCCCGAGACAACTACCGGTGGTAATGCGCTCAAGTTCTATGCATCAGTGCGCCTGGATATCCGCCCCGGAGCTTTCATTAAGGTCGACGATGTGGCTGTAGGTCGCATGACTAAGGTCAAGGTGGTGAAAAACAAAGTGGCTCCCCCGTTCATGAAGACAGAGTTCGAAATCATGTTTGGCGAGGGTATCTCCAAAGCGGGTGAAGTCCTGGATCTCGCTGTTGAGCTCGGAATCGTGAAGAAGTCCGGTGCCTGGTTCAGCTATAACGGCTCTAAACTCGGACAAGGTCGCGATGCGGTGAAACGTTCGCTTTCCGAGAACAAGGAACTGCTGGCAGAACTCGAAAAGCTGGTTGTCGATAAACTGAAAGAGGTGCGTGCAGCCAAAAGCAATAAGAATGCAGGTTCTCCATTCCTGCCCGGCAAAAACTCAAAACTGAGTGATTCGCCCGACAGCGATGATGAAACTCCCGAGCAATCCGATGATGCTTTCGAGCAGAATGATGACCTCTTTGGCGATGACCTCGATATTGATATCGAAGATTAAGTCTCATATACCACAAAAAAGAGCCGGCTAAAACCGGCTCTTTTTTGTGTGTATGTTTATTATTTCTCGCGCATGAAAATCTGTATCGGTGTGCCATGGAAATCCCAATGCTCGCGAATCTTATTCTCCAGGAAGCGGCGATAGGGTTCCTTGACCCATTGCGGCAGATTGCAGAAGAACACAAATGTCGGGATTACCGAATCCTTGAGCATGGTCACATATTTTATCTTCACGAATTTACCCTTATTGCTCGGCGGGGGTGTGATCTGAATCTGCTCCAGCATATAGGTATTGAGCTGTGAAGTGGGGATAATGCGGCGACGATTATTGTAAACATCGATTGCAGTCTCCAGCACCTTGAAGATTCTCTGCTTGGTAAGCGTAGAGGTGAAGATAATCGGAAAATCGGTAAACGGTGCGAATCGGTCGCGGATAGCGGCTTCGTAGCGCTTCTGAGCTTCAAGCGATTTATCTTCGATAAGATCCCACTTGTTGATGCAGACCACAAGGCCTTTCTTATTGCGCTGGATAAGGCCGAAGATATTAGCGTCCTGACCCTCGATGCCGCGGGTGGCATCTATCATCAGAATACAAACGTCGGAGGCCTCGATGGCGCGTATCGAGCGAATCACCGAATAGTATTCGATATCCTCGTTGACTTTCTGCTTTTTTCGGATACCGGCTGTATCAACCAGATAAAAGTCGAACCCGAACTTATTATAGCGGTGATAAATTGAATCGCGCGTGGTGCCTGCAATATCGGTGACTATATGACGCTCTTCACCGATAAATGCGTTGATAAGTGATGATTTTCCGGCATTAGGTCTGCCTACTATGGCAAACTTCGCCACATCTTCCTCAGCGTTGTCATCATCATCTTTCTGAGGCATATCCTTTACGATTTCATCGAGGAGTTCACCTGTGCCTGAACCATTGGCCGAGGATACCTCTATCGGGTCGCCCAGACCTAATGAGTAGAACTCAGCCACATTAAACCGGGCATCGCCTACATCTTCCTTATTGGCAACTACAATCACCGGTTTCTTGGAGCGGCGCAGGATCTGGGCCACCTTGTCGTCAAGGTCTGTAACTCCGGTGGTTGAATCGACCACAAAGAGTATCACATCAGCTTCTTCGATTGCGATTTCCACCTGCTTGTTGATTTCCTCCTCAAACACATCATCGGAGTTCACAACCCAGCCACCGGTGTCGACAATTGAAAATTCCTGACCATTCCAGTCGACCTTGCCATACTGGCGGTCGCGTGTCGTGCCCGCAGTGTTGTCCACGATTGCCTTGCGGGACTGCGTCAAGCGGTTGAACAATGTGGATTTACCCACATTGGGCCGCCCTACTATTGCTATGAGCTTGCTCATAATATCTCTTTTTTATTCTTTATATCCGAATTCGCGAAGTTTATTTTCGCGGTTACGCCAATCTTTTTCTACCTTAACGAAGGTCTCAAGGAATATCTTCTTGCCGAAGAATTTCTCGATATCCTTGCGGGCTTCCATGCCTACTTTCTTTATTTTCTCACCACCCTTGCCGATTATGATTCCTTTCTGGGAATCACGCTCCACATAGATCACGGCCATGATATGGATTGCGCCCTCTTTCTCATCAAATTTCTCTACGATTACTTCAGTCGAATATGGTATCTCCTTGTCATACATGAGCAGAAGTTTCTCGCGGATTATCTCTGTTACAAAGAATCGGGCAGGTTTGTCGGTGAGGGCATCTTTGCCGAAGAATGGTGCTGAGACAGGCAGCAGCGAAACAATCCTGTTCTTCAGGTTCTGAACATTGAAGTGTTCGAGAGCACTTGTGGGGAAGATCTCAGCCTTGGGGAGTCTTTCATGCCACTTGTCTACTATCTGATTGAGATCCTCCTGATTTTTCACGAGGTCGATTTTATTAATCACAAGCAGCACGGGCACTTTCTCCTGGGCCACTCTGTCGAGGAAGTCCTTATTTTTTTCAGGGTCTTCCACCACATCGGTCACATAGATGAGCACATCGGCATCGGTCAGGGCTCCCTCTGAAAACTCGAGCATAGACTCCTGGAGTTTATATTTAGGTTTGAGCACACCCGGAGTGTCCGAGAATACTATCTGGTATTCGGGAGTGTTTACAATACCCATGATGCGGTGACGGGTGGTCTGGGCTTTCTGAGTGATTATGGATACACGCTCACCGACCAGGTCATTCATCAGTGTGGACTTACCCACATTCGGGTTGCCTACGATGTTTACAAATCCGGCTTTATGACCCTCCATAACCTGATTTTCAAGGTGATTGTCTTGGCGGAGATCATCGCCTGAGGAGAGTCCTGTAACTTCTATCTTCTGATTTTCTTTCATAATGATTCAATCTAAAAATGGGTTCAGCGCCATCGCGGCGCGGAGAGGTGATCGGCGCACCGCAGTGTAGTTATAGATTTAACCCCTGCGGAGCGATAATTGTTCACAAATATAGCAAGGGCACCGGTGATAGACCGTATGCCCTTGCTATATTTGCGGGTATTAGCGTAACACTTGCCGTGCGCGCGTTATTCAGGGTCGATACCCCAAATAAGATACATCGCACCCCAAGTGAAACCTGCACCGAATGCGGTGAGCACTATTTTGTCACCCTTGTGGAGCTGATGCTTGTACTCATCAAGACATAAGGGAATAGATGCGGCTGAAGTGTTGCCGTAGTGCTGAATATTTACGAGCACTTTTTCTTCGGGCACTTTCATGCGGCCACCCACTGCCTCGATGATTCTGAGGTTCGCCTGATGAGGCACAAACCAATCGAGTTCATCGACAGTCAGGTTATTGCGTTTCATCACTGAGAGTGATGAATTTAGCATATCGGTCACAGCATTCTTATATACAACTCTGCCGTCTTGATGTATAAAGTGTTCGCGCGCATCGATAGTTTCGTGGCTTGCGGGGCGAGCAGAGCCTCCGGCTTTCATAAGCAGGTTAGGCAGACCGGAGCCGTCCACATGGAATTCGCCATCGATGATACCCACAGGTTCATCGGTGGGTTCCACGAGCACAGCTGCTGCGCCATCGCCAAACAGGGGGCATGTGGCGCGGTCTTCATAGTTGGTCATGGAGCTCATCTTTTCAGCGGCTACTACTATGACTTTCTTGTAAAGACCTGCCTGCACATAAGCGCGGGCATCCTGCAGGGTCACGATAAACCCGGCGCAGGCGGCCTGCACGTCATAACCGTATGCATGCTCCAAGCCTACCTCATGCATAATTACCGAGGCGGTTGAGGGAAACCGGTAATCAGGATTGGAGGTAGCGCAGATCAGAAGGTCTACTTCCTCCTTGGGGGTGCCGGTCTCAGCCAGCAGTTTCTCCACTGCCCGCGACCCCATGAAACTCGAGCCCTTAGTCTCGTCTTTGAGTATGCGGCGCTCTTTGATTCCCACTCGGGTGGTAATCCATTCGTCGTTGGTGTCGACCATTTGAGACAACATTTCATTGTCCAAAATGTCGGCGGGTACATACGACGCTATACCGCTAATTTTGGCGTTGGCCATACTCATCTTCTTTTGGCCGGCCCGGGGGCTGGCGGTGTTCTGATGTTTCGGGTTTATTTCTCTATCACCTGCTTACCACGATAGTAGCCGCACTCGGGGCATATTGTGTGGTAGATGTGCCATGCGCCGCAGTTGGGGCAAAGGGCAATGGTGGGAATCAGGGCCTTGTCGTGGGTGCGACGCTTCGCGGTCCGTGTGTGCGATTGTCTGCGTTTAGGATGTGCCATTTTTCTTTATTTCTTAGTTTTTTGTTCCTATATTTTTCTTTGGAATGCCGACCTGTTCCGGTCAGTCTCCTATTAGTTTCGTCATCTCCGGGTTGCACTCCCCATCTTCATGCACCCGCCTTATCGGCAATGCAAGCATCAGGGTGTCATAGATCACCGGTGCAATATCATATTCAAGCTGATCGTAGGGAAGCACTATAACTCCGTCTACTTCATCTGATGCCTCTTCGCCATACTTCACCGTGATATTATAATCTGTATCAACAGGTATGCGCAATGGCTCCAGACAGCGGTCACATGCTACTTCAAGCCAGCCGTCAAATCCGAAACTGATCTTATAGCCTGCGGGCCGCTTCTCGATATCTACCGCCACATCTACATCAGCATCAAGCACTTCGTCGGCACCCATGTACTCAAACAACCCCTTGCCTACATGAAGGTCACGCTCGGTCACACCTTCGCCCAGTGAGCCAAGGTTTAACTCAAATGCCTTCTTATTGTATGATTCGTTCATCTCTCAGTCCTTTAGTTTGGTCTAATGACAAAACACCGGGGGTTGCGCCGCTTATCGGTCTCGGCACCTCCTTTTAGCACTTTTTCAGCTTTTTTAGTACCTCCGAGGGGAATCGAACCCCTATCTAAAGTTTAGGAAACTTCTATTCTATCCGTTGAACTACAGAGGCCATTACTAACGTTATGGCGCTATCAGTCCGCAAAATTAACAAATTATTGCGAATTAACCAAAAGAATTTATTTTCACTGTAATCGGCGGATTCCGGCTTAAATGTGGGATAAATGGAATTTATTTATTTAATTTGCCTGTATGAACCAATCTATGAAGCTCGCGATAGTAGTGCCATGTTTCAATGAAGTGGAGGTGCTCCCTCTTTCGGCACCTCGACTGCGTGAAGTGGTCGACATTATGGTAGCGCAAAATCTCATCAGTGCGGAGTCTTTCATTCTCTTTGTCAATGATGGGAGCCGCGATGCCACATGGACCGCTATCCGCGGCCTTCACGCCGGGTGGCCCGCATTTCGCGGCCTTGACCTCTCTAAAAATGTAGGTCAGCAGAATGCAACTATCGCCGGTATGGAACTCGCCGTAGATCAGGGAGCTGATGCCGTGGTGACTATTGATGCCGATCTTCAGGATAATCCGGAGGATATTATCAAGATGGTGAGGCTCTTTCTCGAGGGTAACGATGTGGTCTATGGTGTTCACTCTGCGCGAGATACAGACTCCTTTATGAAGCGGTTTACCGCCGATGCTTTCTATAAACTTCAGCGGAAACTCGGCACAGAGTCGGTTTACAATCACTCCGAGTTCAGGCTTATGAGTGCCAGAGTGATAAGGGAATTTGCCAAGTATGGCGAACGAAACATGTATCTGCGCGGCATTATTCCTCTTATCGGTTATGATTCCGCGATACTTAACTGCGAGCGACACCCGAGACTGGCCGGGACCACCAAATATTCCTACCGTAAACTCACCGGAATTGCCCTCGATGCGATAACATCATTTTCGGAGAAACCGATATTTATGATTCTCACTCTCGGTATCATCTTTGTGGCTATTGCTGTCGGTATCGGAATCTATGTGGCTGTGTCATTATGGCATGGTATTGCCGTGCACGGCTGGGCATCGACCATGCTTTCGATTTGGCTTGTAGGGGGGCTTAATCTTCTTGCCACCGGTCTTGTCGGCACATACGTGGGAAAAATCTATATCGAATCAAAGCATCGCCCTCGCTATCATATCAAGGATAAAATCTAAGTTCCCAATATTGGTTAATGCCGGGAGCCTAAGGCTTGAAATCGGGGAAGAGTTCAAGCAGTTCGGTCATGATATTGGCAGCTTCGGGATCGCCAAGTTCAGCGGCAAGAGCATAGCTGGCATTACCTTTGGCGAAGTCATATTCAGTGCCCAAGCCGCGCGAATATGCATGTCCGAGCAGTGTGTATGCTCCGGCAAGCTGAGGACTGCGCTCGGTGATTGCTTTCAGGTATTCCACAGCTGCGGTGTAGCCTCCCAAATCCCACAGCTCTTTGGCGCGCTGATATTTTCCCTCATCGCTCATCAGCCGGATGCCGGGACCTTCGAGATTGAGCAGATGCAATTGTGCATCGCGCAGGCCGGAGGCCAGTGCTTCCGAGTAGAGTGCCGAGGCAGCCGCTGAATCTCGGCGCACAATTCTCCCTTCAGCCATGAGATTTCCCATAAGCACCCGGGCCTGTGGTAAATCGGCGGCTACAGCTTTGCGGAGCCATGGCAGTGCGGTGGTATCGGGAAGAAGACGATATGCCAGATTGTAAGCCCCTTTGGCATCGCCGGTAGCGGCGGCTTTGCCAAGCCAATAGATAGAGGAATCCGCAGATTGGGGCAGAATCACACCTTCGCCGTATAGGTATCCCAGATAATTCATGGCAGCCGGATGCCCGGCTTCGGCTGCGCTGCGCACTAACTGCATGGCCCTCGTAGTATCAGGCGCTATGGTGTCGAAACCGCGCTCGAGAACACCGGCCATGCGCCATTGGGCATCTGAATCGCCGGCTTCCGCCCTGCGCTCAAGTGACTGCCATGACTTGAGCATCTCGGGTGGCATAGCCATAGATACTCCGATAGTCAGAGCAGCAGCTGCAAAGATTGTGACAAGTGTTCTCATTTCGGTGTCAGTGTGACAAGCGGCACAAGCATCTCCTGAAGCGATATGCCGCCATGCTGGAATGTGCCGGTATAATACTGCACATAGTAGTTATAATTATTGGGATATGAGAAGAAATCTTCATTGAGGGCGAAGATAAATGTAGAAGAAAGATTGGGGGCTGGCAAGCCGAACTTCACCGGTTGTTTCATCTCATATACCTGACGCGGATTATAATTGAGGTTTTTGCCGCATTTATATCGCAGATTGGTGGTGGTGTTGCGGTCGCCGATTACCTTGATGGGATTGTCCACACGGATTGTGCCATGGTCGGTGGTCAGAACTACTTTATAACCGAGTTCGGCGAGCCTGCGGAATATATTGACCGAGCCTGAATGCCGGAACCAGGATTCGGTAATCGAGCGATAAGCGGCATCATTGCCCGCCAATTCCCGAATCATCTTGGATTCCGTGCGCGCATGCGACAGCATGTCGATAAAATTGAGAACAATCACCTGAAGCGGCAGTTCCTTGTTGCTGTTGAGCTGACGGAGCATCTTTTCGGCGCCGGTGGAATCATTGAGTTTCGAGTATGAGAATTTCTCCTTGCGGCGGAACCTGTCGAGCTGGGTCTGCACAAGTTCGGCTTCATGCACATTGAGTCCTTCATCTTCATCTTCCTCAACCCAGAGTTGCGGATACATCTTTTTGATTTCAACCGGCATCAGCCCGGCGAAGATGGCATTGCGCGCGTATTGGGTTGAAGTGGGCAGAATGGTGGTATATAAATCTTCCTGGATATTGAAATATTCAGACACAAGACTTTGAAGCACTTTCCACTGGTCGAGGCGGAAATTATCTATCAGAAAGAAGCACACTTTCTCCCCGCGGTCGAGCATCGGGAATACCTTGCGGCGGAATATCTCATGGCTCATGAGGGGGTGATTATCGGTGGTGACCCAATCTTCATAGTTGCGTTTCACAAACTTGCAGAAGTTGGAATTGGCATCGCGTTTCTGCATGAGAAGCATCTCTTCCATAGGGCTTTCGGTTTCAGAGAGGGTCATCTCCCAGCGCACAAGCTGGCGGTATATCTCCATCCAGTCTTCGACAGATGCCGCCGAATTTATAAGCATGGATATCCGGCCGAACTCCTGCTGATAATCCGATGATGTCTGTGAACTCACAATCTCGCGTGAATGCAGGTTTTTCTTTATCGAAAGCAGAATCTGCTTCGGATTGACAGGCTTTATGAGATAATCCGCAATTCGGTTACCGATGGCCTGATCCATAAGATTCTCCTCTTCCGATTTGGTAATCATCACCACAGGCACATCAGGGTGCTTCTGCTTGATGAGGTCGAGAGTTTCCAGTCCGGATATGCCCGGCATATTCTCATCAAGAAGCACCAGCGAGAAGTTGTCGGTATCGAGGGTATCGAGTGCATCGCGACCGTTGGACACGGTTGTAACTTCATATCCCTGAGCTTTCAGAAAGAGTATATGCGGTTTGAGGAGGTCGATTTCATCGTCGGCCCATAGTATTCGGTCGTTGGTCACGGTGTGTCTGTTTAGTGATTAATTACTGAGCCTCAGGCTCGCTTGTCATCTCTTCTTGCCGAGTATTTTCTTCCGGTTCCGGTTCGCTGACCGGTTCTTCCTCAGGATTTTCCTGCACTTCAGCCCCCTCTTCTTCATCGGGGATTGCATCTCCGATAATATCATCGGGGAGTGCGGCGCCGGCTTCTATTACCGCCTGCTCTATCGCATCGGGAGCGGTATCCTCTTCGAAACGGAAGTACTCTTCAAAAGAACGCCCTTCGCGGAGCAAGAGTTCAAAGTTAGGTTTGCTTATCATCACTGGTCGAACTCCGGCCGGGAGCTCAAATCCGCGTTCCGACATCACGGACCTGTAATGCTCGAGCTGTCTCATATTGGCGAAGCCCTTGATTACCAGCAGACCGACATTGCCGAAGCTCATCGGCTCAAGATCGAAATCCTGCACCACAAATGAGCTGAAGTTGAAGCGGGCCACATCATAAAGCAGCCGGTTCGCGCTCACAGAGTCGCGCGGGAATACCAGCACAAAATATTGAGGTGATTTGGGATCGCGTTCGAAAGCTGCCGGCTGGCCGTCGGCCTGTGCCAATGTAGAGTCATTGGTAAGTCTCATTTCCCAGAGCATACCCCTCTGGTTCGAAAGTCCGGCTTTGGGAGTGCGCCCGGCCTTTAGACCACGAAGTATTCCACCGGCCATGTCGGTCATATCGGTATCCGGGTAGCGCTCGAGCAGTGAGGTCAGTTTCTCCTTGAATACTTCGGTATTATCTTCTGTCAGATATGACAGCGCGTCGATAAAGATGAATTTCGGCAATATCGGAGAGAGAGGATACTCGCTTTCCATATTCGAAGTCAGTGAGTGCACGGTGCGGTTATCATTGTTGAGATAAGCATCGTAGGCTTTTACATACAAATCCTCCTGCACCTTATTCATGCGGCGCAGATTATCGAAATAAGCCGGGTCGGTCATCGCTTTGCCGTAGGGCGAATCGGGGAAATCCGAGATTATCAGCTGTCGCCATTTCTCGGCATTGGCTTTATCATTCTGACGGACCGCCATAAGATACATGTTATAGTATACATCAAGGCGGTAGATATTGTCGGGATACCGTGAAAGCAGGCGGTTGAATTCCTTGCGCGAGGCTGTGTAGTCCTCAAGCTTATCTTTCAGAATCACACCCTCGTTGTATAATCCCTCCTGCACCACATCGTTGGCAGTGGCGATTTCCTCTTCGGTTTTTGGAATCTGACTCAGGTAATACTCCGGGTTCGCGGGGTCGGCGGCGGCTTCCATCTTCTCCTTGGCTTTCTCTTTCTCCTCTGGCGATAAATCATCTTCACCCTCGGTTCGGGTGTCATCATCGGCAGTATCATCATCGTCAGACATGGAGAAGGTGGTTTTGTTGCGTCTGCGCCAGTCATCTTCAAGTTTACGAGAACCCCAGCGGCGCTGGAATTCCGTCTTACCCTGATTTTTAGTCATGGTGTTATAGAAATACCACGACTTGTCGGAGTTGGCCATAAATCCCTGCGACGGTCCCTGGTCTTTATTTATATTGTCTTGTCCGCGGCCCTCCTGCTCGGCGAGATAGGCTGCGCGTTGCTCCTCTTCAGCTGCTTTTTTCTGCGCATCCGCATACTCTTTGGCGAGTCTGTCGGCGACCGCCTGCTGCTCTTCGGGAGTCATGGCGGCCAGTGTGAGAAGTGAGTCCTGCAGCTCCACATTGCCGGCGTATGTGGCCAGTTCGTCGAGCACGTCACTGCGCAACTTCAGGGTTTTGTAATCCGGATAACTCTCCGGCAGCTGAGGAATAGCCTCCGAATAGCAGGGCTGTGCTTTCACATATTCCCCCTGTTCGAAATATAAGTTGCCGAGTGCCAACTGAGCTAGAGCCTTGTCGATACCGTTGCGAGTGGATTTCTCTACCGCAAGCAGATAATTTTCGAGCGCATGCACGGTATCCTTGCGAGAAAGATAGAGGTTACCGATGGCATAATATATCTGGTCCTGGAACTCGGAGTTGCGCGCATATCGGGCCATGCCGCGCAGAGCGCGCACTTCAGCGCGGATATCACTCCCCTCGAAAACTTCGGAGCGTTTGATGCGCGCATTGAATTTGGTGCGGTAGTCGGTAGAAACTCCCGAGCCGGCTTTCTTGAATGCTTCGTAGGCGTTGCGTTTCTCACCTTCATGACTGTATAATTGTCCGAGCAAGAACCATAACCTGTTTTTCTGGCTGCCGTGAGCCAGCTTGACAGCCTCGCGGAGCATCGGTATCGCTTTCTTATATTCCTTGGTGCGGGTATAATAATCGCCCCAGGCCAAATAATATAGATTTCGCAGATTCTTGTCCACAAGATCTTTCTCCTTGACCAGGTGCATGGCGTTTTCGGCCTCGTAGGTCCAGTCAAGTGCGCAATAGGAGAGGGCCATCCATAGGCGCGCCTCGGTAATCACTTTAGGAAGCCACTTGAAGTGCTTGGAGATATAAAAGAATGTAGCTGCCGCCCCCGAGAAGTCACCGTTATAATATTGGGCTTTTCCCATGGTGAGCCATGCATTGTGAAGAAACGGATTAAATTCATCGCGCGCCCTGAATGCCTTTTCTTTGGGGGAGTTCCCCTTTTTGGCCGGCTTTTTCTTGATAGAGTGCAGCTGTATTGATTTCTGCATTTTCTCGATAGTGCGGTTGAAATCTCCGGTTGGTTGCGGACGCTTTTCATCAGCACGCGCTTCTGCCGGGTGTATCAGCGTGGTGCGAGTGTAGTCATCTTGATAGCTGCGCTCCATCTCCTTAAGCTGCTCATCATAATGTGTTTTGCCATTGAAATACACATTATAGCGGGTTGTGAACGCCTGCCATTGTCGGGTGGCGGGTGTGTTATGCTTCACTCCGCAGGCGGCAGTGACCGCAAGCAGAAGAATCATGGCTATCCATAATGATATCGGCTTATATTTAGGCAAGATGCGCATACTTATCTCAACGCTTATTCCGGGTATGATATTACCCTCCGGTATTAAAACCTAATT
>CAMWLY010000002.1 GCA_947175145.1 uncultured Muribaculaceae bacterium
CATCAGCACTCTGCCTCCTGATGACAGAATCTTTTCACCGGATTTTGAGGTTCCCATGTGATAGACACTGCCGGCTATTTTGTCGAGCCCTTTGATTTCATATCCCTTATGATATTTGCCGGGATAACCTTCGGCTGCCATTACGACACCGAGCACACTCTCCGGCTTCCATTTGGTTTCAAAAGGAGCACTTTCGACCGCGGCTTCTATGAAATCATAAAAATCGGATTTGAGCCGTGGAAGCACAACTTCTGTTTCCGGGTCTCCGAAGCGGGCGTTGAATTCTATCACCTTGGGAGTGCCGTGGTGAAGAATAAGACCTCCGTAAAGCACACCTGTAAAGGGCACACCCTCGCTCACCATGGCATCTGCCACCGGTTGAAGCACTGTGCGGAGTGCTACCTCGCGAATCTCGGGTGTAATACCGGGCACCGGTGAGAAAGCTCCCATGCCTCCGGTGTTGGGCCCTTTGTCATGGTTGTAAGCGCGTTTGTGATCCTGAGCTATATCCAGAGGATAGAGCTTGTTGCCATTGACCACACACATAAAGGAGAATTCCGGACCATCGAGAAATTCCTCGATAACCACACGCCCTTTGCCGAAGGTTTCGTCGAGCAGCATGTCGCGAAGTGCATCTTCCGCTTCCGACAGCGTAAGCGCAACCACTACACCCTTGCCTGCCGCGAGTCCGTCATATTTCACCACAATTGGAATCGGACCTGATTTCACATACTCCAGAGCTTCATTGAAGTCGCTGAAAGTGCGGTATGAAGCTGTCGGCACATTGTGGCGCGCCATCAGATCCTTGGCATATTCCTTGGAACTCTCTATGCGTGCGGCTGCTTTTGTGGGACCGAAAATCTTGAGACCCGCTTCGCGGAATGCATCGACCACACCTGCTGCAAGTGAGGCTTCAGGACCCACCACAGTCAAATCAATATCGTGTGACTTGGCAAATTCAAGAAGTGCCGGCACATCGGTAACGGAAATATCTACGCATTCCGCTTGAGAGGATATGCCCGCATTACCGGGAGCGCAATATATCTTGGCAACTCGCTTGGAGCGTGAAAGCGCATCGACAATCGCATGACAACGACCGCCACTGCCTATCACCAGTACTTTCTTATTCTTTTCCATAGTTAGCGCCGATTAATGCTTGAAGTGACGCATTCCGGTAAATAACATGGTGATACCCTTATCGTTGGCTTTCTTGATGGAATCCTCGTCGCGGATAGAGCCACCGGGCTGCACGATTGCAGTCACACCATAGCGGGAAGCCTGCTCCACAGTATCATCAAAGGGCAAGAAACCATCGGATGCAAGCACAAGACCCTCGGTGGCACCGGCAGCCTTAGCCTCTTCAAGAGCTATTGTCGCCGAACCGACGCGATTCATCTGACCTGCTCCTACACCTAAGGTAGCGCCATCTTTAACCACTACTATGGCGTTTGACTTGACATGCTTCACAATCTTCCAGCCGAAATCCATATCTTTGAGTTCGCGTGCATCCGGCTTGCGCTCGGTCACACACATCTCTTCGTTGACTTTGACTGTGGCAGTATCGGCATCCTGCACAAGCATACCGCCGGTTACACCTACATATTTCGGACGCTTCTCTCCTTTGCACTCCATTTTGACCTCAAGAACTCTGAGATTCTTTTTCTTACTGAAAACTTCAAGAGCCTCGGGAGTATATGAGGGAGCCATTACGATCTCAAGGAAGAGGGGCTTCATGGCCAATGCGGTCTCCTCATTGACTTCGCGGTTGAATGCCACGATACCGCCATAGATGCTCACCTTGTCGGCTTCGTAAGCGCGGGTCCAGGCATCGAGCACATCAGCGCCTACCGCTGCTCCGCAAGGATTCATGTGCTTAAGTCCTACGCAGAAGGGATCTTCAAATTCACTTACTATTTCCAGGGCAGCATTGGCGTCCTGAATATTATTGTAAGAAAGTTCCTTGCCCTGCAGCTGGCGTGCGGTTGCCACGCTGTATGAATATTCTTCGGCTGTGCGGTAGAAGCCGGCTGCCTGATGCGGGTTCTCTCCGTAGCGGAGATCCTGAACCTTGTCGAATGCGAGGAAAAGTTTCTCGGGGAGTCCTGCCTGACGGCGCATATACTCGGCAATATGGCTGTCATAAAGAGCAGTGTGAGTATAAGCTTTGGCCGAAAGGCGGAGGCGTGTTTCCTCGGTAGTATTGCCGAGAGTGCGGATTTCCTCAAGCACGGTTGCATAATCGGAAGGTTCGCATACCACAGTCACTGACTTGCAGTTCTTGGCCGCAGAGCGAAGCATAGAGGGACCGCCTATATCGATATTCTCGATTGCATCGGCAAGTGTCACATCGGGTTTGGCGATTGTGGCCTCAAAGGGATAGAGGTTTACGCACACAAGGTCGATAAGACCGATACCGTTTTCGGCAAGTTGCTGCATATCGCTTTCCAGCTCGCGACGACCCAGAAGTGCCCCATGCACTTTGGGGTGCAGAGTCTTAACGCGTCCTCCGCAGATTTCGGGGAACCCTGTGATTTCACTAATGCCGGTTACCTTAAGACCGGCGTCAAGCAGCATCTTCATGGTGCCGCCTGTGGCGATGATCTCCCAGCCCGATTCTTCGAGCGCTTTGGCAAATTCCACCACGCCGCTCTTGTCGCTGACACTGATCAATGCTTTCATATAACTATCTTATTTCTTTATTTGATTTTCAATTTAGATAAGTGTAACTCCGCTTCCCTTGACCACACTTCCGATCACTCGGGCATCAATCCCGCCAGCGCGGAGAGTCTCGATAGCCTTATCGGCATCAGAGGGTGAGATGGCAATTACCATACCGATTCCCATATTGAAGATATTAAACATCTCGCGACGGTCGAGTTTGCCGTAATGCTGCAGCAACTCAAATACAGGAAGTACCTCCCATGTGCCGAGTTTGATTTCAGCACCGAGACCTTCGGGGAGTATTCGGGGAATGTTCTCATCGAATCCACCGCCGGTGATGTGCGCCACACCATGTGCATCAACACTCTTCAGCAGGTGAAGCACAGGCTTTACATATATCTTGGTCGGGGTGAGAAGCATCTCTCCGAGTGTCTGCTCACCGGTGAGGTCATAGCGTGCATTAAGGTCGAGCCCGGCATCGCTCACAATTTTGCGCACCAGCGAGAAACCGTTGGAATGCACACCGGTCGAGGGGAGTCCGATAAGCACATCGCCCTCGGTCACTTTGGAGCCATCGATAAGATTATCTTTTTCCACAGCGCCCACGGTGAAACCGGCTATATCATAATCGCCCGGAGCATACATGCCCGGCATCTCGGCGGTTTCTCCGCCCACAAGCGCGCAGCCTGCCTGGCGGCAACCCTCCGCTACTCCCGACACAATTGCTTCGACAACCGCCGGCTCATTGTGGCCGACTGCCACATAGTCGAGAAATACCAGAGGTTCGGCTCCTTGGGCCAGAACATCGTTGACACACATCGCCACAGCATCTATGCCTATGGTGTCATGTTTGTCCAATTCAAACGCGATTTTCAGCTTGGTGCCGACACCATCAGTGCCGCTCACCAATATCGGGTGGCGATAACCGAGCGAGCCTAGGTCAAACATGCCTCCGAAGGCTCCTATGCCTCCCATCACTCCGCTACGGTTGGTGCTTGCCACATGCTTCTTGATGCGGCTTACCACTTCATAACCCGCTTCGAGGTTCACGCCCGAAGCCTCATAACTCTTTGCCATTGTTTATATGTAGGGTTTCAGCAATTTTTTTATTCAGTTTTTCTTTTGAAGCCAGCGCACCGCATTGCGGAATATATTCTGCTTCTTGTCGCCGGTCACATTTTTCATCAATCCCTCGCGGTATCTTTCGGAGTGTCCCATCTTTCCGAGGATATGTCCGTCGGGGGAGATGATGCCCTCGATAGCCCATGTGGAACCATTGGGATTTTCGGGTGATTGCATGGTGGCATGGCCGGTTGTCGGGTCGGCATACTGGAATGCTATCTGACCGTTGTCGAGGAGAATCTTGCGCATCTTCTCATCGGCGGTAAATTTACCTTCGCCATGGCTCATCGCCACAGCGTGAAGCTGACCGGGTGTGAAGCTGTAGAGCCAGGGGCTGGTCACTGTGCCTACACGTGTCACAGCTATCTGCGATATGTGGCGGTTTATGTCATTGCGGAACAGAGTCGGTGAATCAGGGGTAAGTTCGCCGATTTTGCCGAATGGCAGCAGACCCGATTTTACCAGGGCCTGGAAGCCGTTGCAGATACCGAGAATCAGACCGCCGCGTGCCTGCAGGCGTTCGATAGCGGCGCGCACCTCTGTATTAAGAAGCACAGTGGCAATAAATTTGCCCGAGCCGTCAGGTTCATCGGCTGCCGAAAAACCGCCGCTTATCGCCAATATGTGGCAGGCATCGATAGAAGCCGCCATCTCAGTGCATGAACCGGCTATGTCTTCAGCTGTAAGGTTGCGGAAAACACCAATGCTGGTTTCTGCACCCTCGGCTTCAAAAGCCGCTTTCATATCATAATCGCAGTTGGTGCCCGGGAATACCGGCAGGTAGACCATCGGTCTTTCCACTGCCTCACCGGCGTAGGGCTCGGGGAGACGGTCACACTCAGCATCGGGTGTCTCTCCCGATGTCGCTGCACTATCAGGATATACACTGTTGAAGCGCTCCCTGACTTTGGCATCGAGAGTGTCGATATCAAATTTATGGTGGTCGACACTGATAGTCGGTTCTTCAGTTGTAGAGCCGATAAAGTGCGCACCCGGAATATCTACCGCCTCGCGTGCTTCGATGAGTATCGAGCCATACATGGCATCAAAGATTTTGACCTCATCGTAGGAAACATCGGCTCCTATGCGGTTACCGAGCGACATCTTGACCAGAGCTTCGGCCAGACCTCCGCGGCCTATTGCAAAGGCTGACACCACATTGCCGCTCTTGATTTCGCGGTTCAGAGCCGGGTATGATGCAGCCAGCGCCGAAGTGTTGGGCATCAGTGATGCCAATGGCTTGTGTTCTATGAGATAGAGTCCGTGGCCGGCAGCTTTAAACTCGGGGCTGATTACATCGCGGGAGTCGAGAGCTGTAGCACCGAATGCTATCAGTGTAGGCGGTACATTCAACTCACCGAATGTGCCGCTCATCGAGTCCTTGCCACCAATCGAGGGAAGCTCAAGTTCCTGCTGCATGCGGAGTGCTCCGAGAAGTGCTGCAAGCGGTTTGCCCCAGGCCTTTTCAGAACTCATGCGTTCGAAATATTCCTGATAGCTGAAGCGCATCTTGCGGTAATCAGCGCCTGCAGCCACAGCTTTTGCCACTGCGGATATTACAGAATATGCGGCGCCGTGGTATGGGCTCCACTCGGTGATATAGGGGTCAAAACCCCATGACATAAGGCTGGCAGTGTTGGTGTGGTGTGAACCCACCGGGAATTTCTGCACTGATACCTGTGTCTCGGTGCCACCGGTTTTTCCGCCGAAGGGCATCAGCACTGTCGATGCTCCGATGGTCGAGTCAAACATCTCTATCAGTCCGCGCTGTGAGGTGACATTGGGGTCAAGCAGGTTGGAAATAAACTTCTCCTGAAAATCCTTACCCTCAAGTTCGCGTGCAAACGGGTCTTTGTTTTCCACTGCCTGCACTTTGGCTTTTGCGAAATGAGGAGCACCCGCAGAATCGATAAATTCACGCTTCAGGTCGGCTACAGCCTCACCGTTGCGCCAAAGACGCATGCGACCGGTGTCGGTGACATCTGCCACATGGCGCACTTCAATATTCTCTTCATGGCAATAGTCCATGAATTCCTGCATATCCTTGGCTTCCACCACCACCGACATTCTTTCCTGACTTTCGGAGATTGCAAGTTCGGTGGCGTTGAGACCATCATATTTTGTGGTGACCCGGTCCAGATATATATCAAGTCCGTCGGTAAGTTCGCCGATTGCCACACTGACTCCGCCTGCGCCGAAGTCATTGGATTTTTTCACGAGTTTCGTTACCTCGGGGCGTCGGAACAATCTTGAGAGTTTGCGCTCCTCGGGGGCGTTACCCTTCTGCACTTCCGAACCGCACATCTCAAGGCTGGATTCGGTGTGTTCCTTGGAAGAACCGGTGGCGCCTCCGATACCGTCGCGTCCTGTGCGACCGCCGAACATCAGCACCACATCTCCGGGAGCGGGGCGCTCGCGGCGCACATCAGCTGCGCGGACAGCACCTGCCACTGCTCCGACCTCAAGCCTCTTGGCTACATAGCCGGGGTGGTATATCTCGCGCACATGTGTGGTAGCAAGACCAATCTGGTTGCCATATGATGAATATCCGGCTGCTGCACCGCGGCTTATCAGACGCTGGGGAAGTTTGCCGGGGATCGTATCCTCTACATTCTGCCAGATATCACCCGCTCCGGTCACACGCATGGCCTGATATACATAGCTGCGGCCACTCAGCGGGTCGCGAATCGCTCCGCCGAGACAAGTCGATGCTCCACCGAAAGGCTCTATCTCCGTGGGGTGATTGTGTGTCTCATTCTTGAATTGCAGAAGCCATCTTTCGGTCTCACCGTCCACATCTACATCTACATAGATGCTGCAGGCATTGTTCTCCTCGCTCTGCTCCAGGTCATCAAGCTTACCGTTGGTGCGAAGCCAGCGGGCGCCGATTGTGGCGAGATCCATCAGACAGAGAGGTTTCTCCTTGCGACCCAGGTCTGAGCGCATCTTGTGCCAGAGTTCAAGGCTCTCGCGGATTTCGGGAGCTACAAAGGAATCTTCTATTTCAATATCAGTGAGTTGAGATGTGAAAGTGGTGTGGCGGCAATGGTCGCTCCAATATGTGTCGAGTATCCGAAGTTCGGTTTCGTTGGGGTCGCGACCCTCGGCTGTGAAATATGCCACTACCTCCATCAGATCATCGCCATTCATGGCAAGTCCTTTCTCCTTGACGTATGCCTTAGCCTCTTCAGGGGTGATGTTTCTGAAACCGTCGAGCACCTCTACCGGATTGGCATGAGCGCGTTCCGGCATGGCGAGGATATTCATATTCTTGATCCTTGACTCCACGGAATTCACCAGATAGCGGGAAATCTTCTCCATCTGTTCCGGGGTCACGGAGTCGTCGAAAATATAAAGTCTTGCGGAAAGAACCTCAACATCGGCATTCGGGTCTGCAAGACGCACGCATTCGCGTGCTGCCGATGCTCGCTGGTCGAACTGGCCGGGGAGTGCTTCAATCGCCAGATAAGGTTTGTCAGTGTAGTCCGGAGTCTCGGTAACTGTGTCGGTGGCAGCTTCGCCAAACACACCATATCTTGTTTTCTCAAGCAGGCTGTCGCTGAAACCGAAGAGGTCATAAACGCAGACCACTCTCAAATCTTTGATATTGAGACCCAGTGTGGTATTGAGTTCATTTCGCAGGCTGTCAGCCTCGACACGGAATTCGGGGCGTTTCTCTACGAAAATGCGATGAGTTGTCATTGTGTGTGTAAATATGGTTTTGAAGATGGATTCAGATTTCGGTTTCGAGGATTTTGTCTGCTTGATCTTTTCTGAAAGCAGCGACTTTCTCTCTAAGTTCGGGATTAGAGATAGAAAGCATCTCCACGGCAAGCAGGGCCGCATTTTTAGCGCCATCGATAGCGACTGTAGCTACCGGGATTCCTGATGGCATCTGGACCATAGCGAGCAGAGAGTCGAGTCCACCGAGGGCTTTGGTCATGATAGGCACTGCGATTACGGGAAGTGTGGTAAAAGCTGCCACGACACCGGCCAGATGAGCTGCGCCACCGGCAGCGGCTATAAAGACAGCTACTCCGCGTTGCTGACTCTCCTTAACCCAGGCTTCGAGAGCGGCGGGAGTGCGGTGTGCACTGAGTACTCGCTTCTCATAGCCTACGCCCATGCGGTCGAGCATTTCAAAGGAGCCTTTCATCACGGGCAGGTCACTGACCGAGCCCATCACGATTCCGACTTTGAATTCCATTTTACTGTATAACTGATAAATTGTTGAATTAATCGTATATAGAAGCGGGCGCCCGCCCCATGATGGGGGCGAGCGCCCGTTCGTGCGTTCACATGCCGTGGCGGCGGCCGTTGTTGGCCGAAATACTCCTGCTATGCATGGATACCGCGTTCATTTCCATGTGCAAAATTAGCAAATTTTCCGGACTTTCCCAAATTCAGGTACTTTCCGGTCTTTATTTTATACTATTTTTCAGCGCGGTGTTCGCAATATGCACACCTCATGCCTTTGCCATCGGCTGTGGCCTTGAAGAGTGGCTTCACTGCGTGAGGCTCTGTATTAGAAATACACTTGCGGTTCGAGCAGCGCATTCCGGTGTCGGCTACTGTGTCGCGGGCCGGGTCAAGGTCGCGCTCCGGACGGTCCGCCCACTCGAGAAGTTTAAGAATCAAGGCCATGCGCACAAATTTGCCATTTTCCACCTGACGGAAGTAGGCTGCCCGCGGATCCGCATCTACATCAACCGATATTTCGTTGCCACGCGGCAGCGGGTGAAGCACCCGCATTGTCGGCTTGGCGCCCTTCAGCTTCTCGGCATCAAGCACAAAACAATCTTTCACGCGGTCATAGTCCTCCTCGCTCAGGAAGCGCTCTTTCTGCACGCGAGTCATATACAATACATCAAGGTCGCCGATAGCCTCTTCGAGCGATGAAACTTCGCGGTAGTCTATGCCATAACGGTCACATACCTCCTCTTTCATATAACTCGGCAGTCGGAGTTCTTCGGGAGCAATCAGTACCACCTTGATGCCCTCGAACCGGGAGAGCGCTTTTATCAGCGAATGCACCGTGCGACCGAATTTCAGGTCTCCGCAGAATCCTATGGTAAGATTGTCGAAGCGCCCTATCTCCCTGCGGATTGTGAGCAGGTCGGTTAGAGTCTGTGTGGGGTGCGCGTGTGAACCGTCGCCGGCATTGATTACCGGTGTGCGCGAGTTGAGAGCCGACACAAGCGGAGCTCCCTCTACATGATGGCGCATTGCGATAATATCGGCAAAGCAATTGATAACCTTGGTTGTATCGGCTACTGTCTCACCTTTGCTCACTGATGATGACATGGCATCGCTGAATCCGATTACATTGCCCCCGAGTTCCATCATGGCTGATGTAAAGCTGAGGCGAGTGCGTGTAGATGGCTCGTAGAACAGGGTGGCAAGTTTCTTGCCTTTGCAAATGTCTGAATATTTTGACCTGTTGTCGATTATGTCAAGGGCTAAATTGATTATCTCCTCTAATTCGGCTGTGGAGAGATCGGTGGGTTCTATGAGGTGTCGCATGATTATTATGTGATAATTATTTCATCCAGGATTCGTCAGAGGGATTTGCCATAAAAGCTCTCAGTCGCGCTTGATCCTCAGGCTTGATATATCCCTCTTCTGCTGCTACCTCAACCAGAGTGTTGAAATTTGAGAGAGAGTGGTTTTCAACCCCGGCCGCTTCAAGACGTTCGAGACCTTTCTTCATGCCGTATGTGAATATCGAAATCACACCGAGCACTTCCGCACCGGCTTCGCGCAGTGCATTTACTACTTCGATGCAGCTGCCTGCCGTGGAAATCAGGTCTTCGATTACCACAACCTTCTGACCCGGTTCAAGTTTTCCTTCAATTCTGTTGTTGCGGCCATGATCTTTAGCAGAACCGCGCACATAACCCATTGGCATGCCGAGCAGATGTGCAGCTATCGCAGCATGAGCTATTCCGGCTGTGCTGGTGCCCATCAGCACCTCAGCTTCAGGATAATATTCTTTGACTTTATCAGCAATAGCACGCTCCACCAGGTCTCGCACTCCGGGAGCTGTGAGAATCAGTCGGTTGTCACAGTATATCGGGCTTTTGATTCCGCTTGCCCAGGTGAAAGGTTTTTCGGGGCTGAGAAATACAGCCTTGATGCTTAGCAGCGCCTTTGCTATCTCTTTTTCCATAATGAGTTATAATAGCGACACTATTACCGTGTCAGATTTTCATAATATTTAAATTTCAAATTACCCGATCAGTCGGCGAAATCAGCCATGCAGCGTCTGTAGGCGGCCACAGGGTCGGGAGCCGCGGTAATAGGACGCCCCACTACTATGAAGTCAGAGCCAATCTCGCGAGCACGCGCGGGTGTGGTGATGCGGCTCTGGTCATCTTTGGCGGCATCGGGATAGCGGATTCCGGGGGTCACGGTCAGGAATTCTTCACCGCAAGCTTGCTTGACCAGTCCGGCTTCAAGTGGCGAACATACCACTCCGTCGAGTCCGGCTTCTTTGGCATTCATGGCATAGCGGGCTATAACATCATTGATTTCTCCCGGAATCATCAGCTGCTCATTGAGTGCCTGCTGCGATGTGGAGGTGAGTTGGGTCACAGCGATTATCAGAGGTCTTTCTCCCTCGGGGCGACCTTCGCGAAGCCCCTCTGCCGCAGCGCGCATCATCTCAATGGTGCCCGAAGCATGCACATTGACCATATCCACATCAAGGCGCGAGAGAACCTTCATGGCTTTGCGCACTGTGTTGGGAATATCGTGCAGCTTGAGGTCAAGAAAAATCTTGTGGCCACGACGACGCAACTCGCGTACAATTTCAGGACCTCCGGCATAAAATAATTCCATGCCGATTTTCAGGAATGGCTTCTCATCGGTAAACTTGTCGAGAAACTCCAGAGTGGCTTCAGGAGTGGCGAAGTCACATGCTATAATTACATCTCTTTTCATAAATCCTTTAATTCTTTGAGGCTCTTTATATTGTAGCGTGCCATCGCATCGGGCAGGCTTTCAATTATTCTTTTACATGCGAGCGGGTCGATAAGGTTTGCGGTACCGACCTCTACGGCAGTTGCGCCGGCCATCATCATCTCAAGCACATCTTCAGCGGTAGACACACCTCCGCAGCCCACTACCGGAATAGAGCATGCATGACTTACCTGCCAGACCATGCGCAGCGCCACCGGGAATACAGCCTGACCGGAGAATCCACCCATGATATTGGCTACCACAGGTTTGCGTGTCTTTAAGTCTATTCTCATGCCGAGCATTGTGTTGATAAGACATATTCCGTCGGCGCCGGCATCTTCAGCACTTTTAGCTATCGATACGATATCGGTCACATTGGGGGTGAGTTTTACAATCACCGGCAGAGTGGTGACTTTCTTCACAGCGCCTACCACTTCTGCTACCGAGTCGCATGATGTGCCGAAACTCATGCCGCCGCCATGCACATTAGGGCAACTCACATTGAGTTCGATCCACTCCACCTGACTCTCACCGGTGATTCGCTTGCAGCATTCGGTATATTCTTCTATGGCAAATCCACTGATATTAGCCATAATGGGACCCGAGAAGTCGCGTCGCATCAGTGGAAGCTCTTCAGATATTACCTTGTCGATACCGGGGTTCTGAAGTCCCACGGAATTAATCATTCCGGAGGTGCATTCCGCAACACGAGGCAGAGGATTGCCGAAGCGCGGGTGCAAGGTTGTGCCCTTGAAAGAAATGGAGCCGAGTATGTTGATGTCGTACCATTCGCTCATGGTGTAGCCGTAACCGAAGCAACCGCTTGCCGGTATCACAGGATTCTTAAGCTTCACTCCGCAGAGCTCTACTCCAAGGTCGCGTGCTATTCCATTTTTATCATTCATTTCCATATCAAGTCCTCCTTATCGAATACCGGTCCATCTTTGCAAATTCGCTTTGCACCGCTTTTTGTTTCAAGTGAGCAGCACATGCACACCCCGAAACCGCAGGCCATGCGTGCCTCAAGGCTTAGCTGACCCGGTATATCCAGTTGTGCGCAGAGTGCCTTGAGCATAGGGAGCGGTCCGCATGCATAGAAGAAATCAGGATTGAGCCCCTCATTTGCTATCACATCGGTCACATAGCCCTTAGTGCCGTAGGAGCCATCTAATGTGGCTACATAAAACGGTATGTCGAGATTCTCGAACTGCTCAATCATAATCATGCGCTCTTCTGAATTAAAACCGAGCACCACAGTAGGCAGCACACCGGCTTCAATCAGATTTTTGGCAAGTGAGTATATCGGGGGGCAGCCTACACCACCTCCGAGCAGAAGAGGTCTATCTCCACATTTGCTCATATCGAATCCGCGACCAAGGGCAGGGAGGATATCGAGCTTGTCGCCGGCTTTGAGTTCGGCAAGTGCCTCGGTGCCATGACCGATCACATCGTAGACCAGTGTCATGGTATCTCCATCTATGTCGCAGACCGAGATGGGGCGACGCAATGTGAACCCGGGTACGGCGATATTGACAAATTGACCCGGCGATGTGAACTCATCGGTCGGACCTTCGAGTATCATCATCTTGGTATTGTTGCCAATCCAGGAATTGTCGATTATTGTATATCGAGTGTCGCTATTTCTATGCATATATCTTTATTGCAAAGGATAAACTTGTTTGCCGCTGGCAAAAGTCATGATTATTCTACCGTAGAGCTCAGTGCCTTCAAAAGGTGTAGCTTTACCTTTGGATAGAAATTCCTTGGGGTCTACAATCTGCACTGTCTCGGGGTCAAAGAGTGTTACATCTGCCCGGTCACCGGGTTGCAATCCTCCGCTGATGCCGAAAATCTTGCGCGGGTTGTCGGCCATCAGCTCCACCATGCGCTGCATCGATATGATACCCGGTTTTACAAGATATGTATATATAGCGGAAGCGGATACTTCGAGTCCGGTGACACCCATGGCACTTTTTTCCAGTCCGCGGCTTTTCTCTTCGGCGGAGTGGGGTGCATGGTCGGAGGCTATGCAGTCAATTGTGCCATCTTTGATTCCCTGAATCAGAGCCGCCTTATCCTCCTCGCTTCTGAGTGGGGGATTCATCTTGAATCTGCCTTCTTCCTGCAGGTCTTTGTCGCTGAAGGCTATATAGTGAGCTCCTGTTTCACAGGTCACCGGTAGCCCTTCGGCTTTAGCCCGACGCACAAGTTCAACTGATTCTTTGGTCGAGATGTGGCAGATATGGAGTTTGCAGCCGGTTTCGGCAGCAAGTCTGATGTCGCGTTCCACTTCAGCCCATTCGCTCTCGGAGCAAATTCCGCGGTGTCCGTGGGTTGCGGCATACTCACCGTCATGAATGTATCCCTTGTGCAGCAGACTCTCAACTTCACAGTGAGCGGCCAATACTTTGCCGGTAGGGGCGATTCCCCGCATAGCCTGAAGCATCGTGTCGCTATCCTGAACTCCGGTGCCATCGTCGGAAAATCCCGCTACCATAGGTGCCAGAGCAGTGTAATCCACCAACTCATGACCCATTCGCAACTTTGTTATGGATGCGTAGGGGAGCACCTCGATGATAGCATCTCTGCTTATTATTTCCAGTTGCTTCTCCAGATTTTCCTTACTGTCGGGCACAGGATTCAGATTGGGCATAGTGCATACGGTGGTAAAACCTCCATGTGCCGCCGCGCGGGTGCCATCGGCTATAGTCTCTTTGTAGGAATAACCCGGTTCGCGAAGATGAACATGCACATCGACTAGACCGGGCAGCAGATATGCTCCGTTGGCGTCGATAATCTCCGCTGCTTCTTGGGCACCCGACGGCAATTCTCCGATAGCCGAAATTTTGCCATCTTCCATCAGCAAATTGCATTTCTTAAGACCCGATTTGCCGCAAAGCCGTGCGTTTTTTATCAGAATTTTATTCATCAGAATTCCTGCCAGGACTTGATTTCGAGTTCATCGGGACTCATGGCGCAAAATGCCTTGATAAATGCCGACGCCAATCGGGCGTTGGTTATCAGCGGTATATTGCGGTCAATCGCGGTGCGACGGATTCGGTATCCGTTGGTCACCTCTTTATCCGAATGGTTACGCGGCACATTGACCACCAGATCTATCTCATGATTATTGAGCATTTCCACTGCCTGAGGCTGACCCTCCTCATCAGGCCAGTACACGCGTGTGTTCTCAATACCATTTTCTGTAAGATGGCGGCTGGTGCCCTCTGTGGCATATATGTCATAGCCGTGTTTGCGCAGCAGTTTGGCCGCGGCAAGCATATCACCTTTCTGTTTGCCATTGCCGGTAGAGAGTAGCACACTCTTCTTTGGCACTCTCTGACCTACGGAGAGCATCGATGTAAGCAGAGCCGAGCGGGCATCCTCACCGAGACAACCAACTTCACCGGTCGATACCATATCCACACCTAACTTCGGGTCAGCTTTCTGCAGTCGGTTAAATGAGAACTGACTTGCCTTGACACCGACATAGTCGAGGTCAAACACCGATTTGTCGGGTTTGCTTACCGGCAAGCCGAGCATGATGCGGGTGGCTAATTCTATGAAATTGATTTTAAGAACTTTGCTTACAAATGGGAAGCTGCGTGATGCGCGCAAATTACATTCGATAACCTTGATATCGTTGTCGCGAGCCAGGAACTGGATATTGAAGGGACCCGAGATGCGAAGTTCCTTGGCAATCTGCTTGGAAATCTTCTTGATGCGGCGGGCTGTCTCGACATAGAGTTTCTGCGGGGGGAACTGAATGGTGGCATCGCCGGAATGCACCCCGGCAAATTCCACATGTTCCGAAATAGCGTAGGCTATGATTTCACCATCGCGTGCCACCGCGTCCATCTCAACTTCCTTGGCATGTTCGAGGAACTGGCTGACCACAACCGGGTGGCGTTTTGACACATTGGCGGCGAGAGTCAGGAATTTCTCAAGTTGCTCGCGATCATAGCAGACATTCATCGCCGCTCCCGATAACACATACGACGGGCGAACCAGAACCGGGAATCCGACCTTTTCCACAAATGCGTTGATGTCGCTCATAGAAGTCAGAGCCGACCATTCCGGTTGGTCAACTCCTATGCGGCCGAGCATGGCCGAGAATTTCTCGCGGTCCTCGGCATTGTCGATGCTCTGGGCGGAGGTGCCGAGCAAACGCACTCCCTGCTGGTCAAGCTTGAGCGCAAGATTATTGGGAATCTGACCACCGGTGGATACCACAACTCCGTGAGGAGTTTCAAGATCCAGAATGTCAAGCACACGCTCAAATGTCAGTTCATCGAAGTATAACCTGTCGCAAATATCATAATCGGTAGACACGGTTTCGGGATTGTAATTTATCATCACCGAGCGGTATCCCTCTTTGCGAATTGTTTCCAATGCCTGCACACCGCACCAGTCGAACTCAACCGAGCTGCCTATGCGATATGCTCCGGATCCGAGCACCACGACCGAACGGAAATCATGTTCGTAGTCTATATCATTATGATTACCACCGTAAGTGAGATACAGGTAGTTTGTGGCGGCCGGGAATTCTCCGGCGAGAGTGTCTATCTGTTTTACGCAGGGGAGAATGCCGAGTGCTTTGCGGCGGTCACGGACTTTGAGCACACCCTTCTCGATATCCATCTCTTTCTCCATGCCGACTGCGCGGGCAATCTGGAAATCAGAGAATCCGAGTGCCTTGGCTCTTCTGAACAATCTTGCCGGCAATGCTTCCAGACCGGCAGTGGCCCGAAGTTCGCGGTCCACATCATGAATATTGCGCAACTTCTCCAGGAACCAGCGGTCTATCTTGGTAAGCTCATGAATCTGGTCCACGGAATATCCTTTGTCAAACGCTTTCTCAATCACAAAGATGCGTTTGTCGGTTGGTGCGTGCAGCGCGGAGTCGATGTCGGGTATCTCAAGTTCCTTATTCTCCACAAAGCCGTGCATGCCCTGGCCTATCATGCGGAGACCCTTCTGAATAGCTTCTTCGAATGTGCGCCCTATGGCCATAACTTCGCCCACAGATTTCATCGAGGATTCAAGTTCGCGGTTCACCCCGCGGAATTTACCCAAGTCCCAGCGCGGTATTTTGCAGACACAGTAGTCAAGGGCGGGTTCGAAGAATGCGCTGGTGATTTTGGTCACAGAGTTACGCAAGTCAAACAAACCGTAGCCAAGTCCTAATTTCGCGGCAACAAATGCCAGCGGATAACCTGTGGCTTTCGATGCCAATGCCGATGAGCGGCTCAATCGGGCATTTACCTCAATCACTCGGTAATCCTCTGAATCAGGGCAGAGTGCAAACTGCACGTTGCACTCGCCGACTATGCCGATATGTCTGGCGATACGTATGGATAATTCGCGGAGTTTGTGATATTCCGAATTGCTCAGTGTCTGCGATGGTGCCACCACGATACTTTCGCCGGTATGAATGCCGAGTGGGTCGAAGTTCTCCATGTTGCAGACAGTGATGCAGTTGTTGAACTTGTCGCGAACCACTTCATATTCCACCTCTTTCCAGCCCTTGAGGCTCTTTTCCACAAGTACCTGGGGAGAGAAAGAGAATGCCTTGTCTGCCAGACGCTCCAGTTGGTCGGGTGTGTCGCAGAATCCCGAACCGAGACCTCCGAGTGCATAAGCGGCGCGGAGTATCACGGGATAACCTAATTTTTCGGCTGCTTCAAGTGCCTGAGACTTGTTGTCACAAGCCACTGAATCGATGGTCTTTACATCGATTTCATTAAGCTTGTCGACAAATATCTCGCGGTCTTCTGTGTCGATAATTGATTGCACCGGGGTGCCGAGCACCTGCACACCATATTTCTCAAGCACTCCTGAATTATATAATTCCACGCCGCAGTTGAGCGCTGTCTGACCGCCAAAGGCGAGCATGATGCCTTGCGGACGTTCGCGCGCAATTACCTTCTCCACAAAGGGTGGTGTGACCGGGAGAAAATATATGTGGTCGGCAACTCCCTCAGAAGTCTGCACTGTAGCGATATTGGGGTTTATCAGCACTGTCTCAATACCCTCCTCGCGCAGGGCTTTAAGTGCCTGACTGCCCGAATAATCGAATTCTCCGGCTTCTCCGATTTTGAGTGCGCCCGAGCCGAGCACGAGCACTTTCTTTATGTTCTGGTCTTTCTCCATGTTATTTCTCTGTCTGCGCTTTGGGTTAGAGGAGTTTGATAAAATCATCGAAAAGGAACTCGGTATCTACCGGACCACCTGATGCCTCAGGGTGGAATTGTGAGGAGAACCAGGGTTTCTCACGGTGGCGTATTCCCTCGTTGGAACCATCGTTCATATTGGTGAAATATGGTTCCCAGCCATCGCGAAGGGTTGAGGGTTCTACTGCGAAACCATGATTCTGACTGGTGATAAAGCAGCGCTCGGTGCCCTCCATGCGAACCGGCTGATTGTGTGAGCGGTGACCGTATTTGAGTTTATAGATTGTAGCACCTGCGGCTTTGGCCAGCAGTTGGTTACCCATGCAGATACCCATAAGCGGACGCTTCTCTTCAGGGTTGTCTATGAATTTCCTGATATTTTCCACAGCCTCAGCACAAGCTTCAGGGTTGCCCGGACCATTGGAAATAAAGAGGCCGTCGAATTCCAGGTTATTGAAATCATAGTTCCAGGGAACTCTTATTACTTCAACTCCGCGATCCACAAGGCATCTGATGATATTGTTTTTGGCACCGCAATCTATCATCGCCACCTTCTTGCGACCATCACCGACACCATATCTCCGCACTTCAGGAACCGAAACAAGGTCTACATAATTCACCTTGTTATAATCCGTTTCTTCGGGTTGATTGGTTGCACCATCGATATAGATTCTGCCCATCATAACACCATGTTCGCGGAGCAGCTGGGTGAGTCTTCTTGTATCTATGCCGGTAATGCCGGGCACTTTCTCGCGGCGAAGCCACTCCGACAAACTCTCCTGAGCATTCCAGTGGCTGAATTGCTCGGAGTAGTCACCGACGATCAGACCGGTGGGGTAGATGCGGTCAGACTCCATAAAACGCTCTATGCCGTCGGCAGAGCTTTCAGAAGTGCTGGGCACACCGTAGTTGCCGACCAGTGGATATGTCAGAACCATAATCTGGCCCGCGTATGAGGGATCTGTCAGCGCTTCAGGATAGCCGGTCATCGCGGTGTTGAACACCACTTCGCCGTATGCATTTCCTTCGTAGCCAAATGATTCCCCTTCGAATCGGGTGCCATCGTCGAGTATAAGTGTGGCTTTCTTCATTGCTTGTAATATATTTCTTCTATATAATTTATATATGCCTGGTTAATTCGCATGACTCCGCCCGGTGTGGGATATTTCCCCGAGAAGTACCAATCGCCCGGGTGGTGAGGACATGCCTGATGCAGTCCCTCGATGCTTTGGTATACTATCTTTACCTCTGCCCTGACATCGTCGGGCTTGAGCATCTCTACAATCTTGGCGGAAATTTCTTCGTCGGTGAAGAGGTCATAGAGGCGGGTCACATAATTGGTCATCTCCTCCTTGGGTAGTTTCGCCTGAGCTTTGCAGAGCTCGTAGATTTCATTAATCACGTTCTCCTGACCTCTGTCGCGGGCAAGTGCTACCGCCGCGCGAAATGCTATGAATTCATCCATGCGCGACATGTCGATGCCATAGTAATCCGGGTAGCGCACCTGCGGACTTGAACTAACGATTACTATCCTTTTGGGGTGAAGTCTGTCGAGAATCCTGATGATGCTCTCGCGAAGCGTGGTGCCTCTGACTATCGAGTCATCGATTATCACCAAGTTATCCACTCCGGGGCGTAGACTGCCGTAGGTTATGTCATATACATGACCGGCCAGATTATTGCGTGAGGAGCCTTCCGAGATAAATGTGCGAAGTTTGATATCCTTGATGGCGACCTTCTCTGTGCGGATGCGACGAGATAAAATCTTATCTATTCGTTCGGGTGGAATATATCCTCCCCAACGGGCAAGTTCCTCTGCTTTCTGCTTGTTGAGGTATTCATTGAAGCCCTGGACCATGCCATAATACGCTACTTCGGCTGTGTTGGGGATATATGCGAAGACAGTATCGTCGACTTCCCCCTCGATAGCCTTGAGTATAGGTTCCACGAGAGAGTGCCCGAGAGCCTTGCGCTCACGATAAATGTCGCGGTCGGAGCCGCGGCTGAAATAAACACGCTCGAATGAGCAGGGGGCGTATGTGCGCGGTGTCAGAATCTGCTCTATCCGCAGTTTGCCGTCGCGGCTCAATATCAGTGCCTGCCCGGGTGCGAGTTCGTGCACCTGACTTGCCTCGACATTGAAGGCGGTCTGAATCACCGGTCTCTCTGAAGCCATGGCGAAAACTTCATCGTCCATATACCAGAAGCCGGGGCGAATACCCCAGGGGTCGCGCATACACATCATCTCTCCGGAGCCGGTGACACCGCATATCACATAACCGCCGTCCCAGACAGGTGAGGAGTTCTTGAGCACATTGGCCAAGTCGATATTCCGCTCGATATATTCGGTGATGTCAGTATCGCGCAGACCGAGTTCTATGGCGCGGTTGAAGTGCCGTTCGGATTCTCGGTCGAGCCGATGACCGAGTTGTTCGAGAAGCAGATAAGTGTCGGAAATCATGCGGGGGTGCTGACCTTTGACCGCGATGTGATCGAAAATCTCCTCAACATTGGTCATGTTGAAGTTGGCACAGATGCAAAGGTTTTTTGCCCGCCAGTTATTGCGTCTCAGAAAGGGGTGAATATAAGAAAGACCGCTTTTCCCCGTGGTGGAATACCTGAGGTGACCCATATAAAGTTCACCGGCGTAGGGGAGGAAGCGGCTTGCATAAGAGGCGTCTTGAAGTTCTGAGGTCGGTATGTCTCGGAAATTGGAATAGACGGCACTGAATATTTCCTGAATTGCATTGGAACCCTCGGCTCGTTCGCGAAACATAAATTCCCGGCCCGGGTCTGCCTCAAGTTTTACACAGGCGAGTCCGGCACCTTCCTGACCTCGGTTGTGTTGTTTCTCCATCATCAGATAGAGTTTATCGAGACCATACATCCAAGAGCCATATTTTTGCCGGTAATATTCCAGCGGGCGCAGCAGCCTCACCATAGCGACGCCACATTCATGCTTTAATGGTTCCATGTTTCAGAATTGCTTTGCAAAATTACTAAATTTTTCTCTATTTGGCAAAAAAATGCCCCCGACCTTCAAAATTTGAAGTCGGGGGTGATAAAGTCAATAAGATTCGGATTCGGAGGGGAAGTCACCTGATTTTACATCTTCAATATATCTGCCCACAGCGTCATTCATCACAGAAGCCAGATCCGCATATCGTCTCAGAAACCGGGGGGAGAAGCCTTGATTGATGCCTAGCATATCGTGCATCACCAGCACCTGGCCGTCTACACCGCCACCCGCACCGATTCCGATAATCGGTATGGTGAGTCGCTGGGCTACCTTTCGTGCCAGCTCTGCGGGAATTTTCTCAAGCACTATTGCGAAGCACCCAATCTCCTGAAGCATGAGCGCATCTTCTATAAGTTTGTCGGCTTCCTCCTGTTCGCGAGCCCTGACATTATAGGTGCCGAATTTATTTATGCTCTGTGGTGTCAGTCCGAGATGACCCATCACCGGGATACCGGCGCATAAAATTCGCTCGATCGATTCGCGTATTTCGGCGCCACCTTCCATTTTTACAGCCTCAGCGTGACTCTCCTTCATAATTCTGATGGCGGAAGCAAGCGCCTCTTTGGAGTTGCCTTGATAAGAGCCAAACGGCAGATCCACGACCACAAGGGCGCGTTTGGTGCCTTTCATCACCGATTTGGCATGATATATCATCTGGTCAAGGGTAATCGGCAAGGTGGTGATATTGCCGGCCATCACATTTGAGGCGGAATCTCCCACAAGTATCACATCTATTCCGGCACCATCGATTATTTTGGCCGAAGAGTAATCATAGGCGGTAAGCATAGATATGCGCTCTCCCCGCTGCTTCATCTCCACAAGACGACGCGTAGTCACCTTGCGGGCATTGTCGGTAGTGTTAGTTGACATCGATTTTAGTTTACCTTGTCTATGCGCTTCAGATTTAATTATCCATATGCGACTGCAAAATTACATAAAAAATCATTATCATTGCAGTCCGGGTTGCATTTTGCATAATTGTAACCGATTTCAACAAATTGCGCAATTGAAATTTAATTAGTAATTTTGCGTTTGCATGGCGTAAACTCACCATACACTCTCCTCCTATTTCTATCTAACCTAATTGTAATGTACTGGATATACAACTATATCATCTGCTTGCTTGTGGCCCTGATTCTCGCCCGGGTTATTATTCCGAGTATCATGAGCATAGCATTTAAGAGGCAACTTTTTGATGAAGTTGATGAGCGTAAGATTCATCGCGGTTCTGTTCCGAGATTGGGCGGCATATCATTTCTTCCGGCGTTACTGTTCTCTTTCTGTGTGGTAATAGGTTGCAATATCCGTTTAGGTATGCCGGGCATCTGGGGCGCTGTAAGCGGCCCGATAGTGCCGATATTCTTTCTGCTTTGTGCGCTGATGCTTATGTATCTGGTCGGTATAGCCGATGATTTGATAGGTGTAAGATATAGCGCCAAATTTTTCTTCCAGATAGTGGCCGGTGTGCTGATTGTCATGTCGGGCTGCTGGATTCATGATCTATATGGATTTCTCTGGATTCATGAATGGCCGACTATTCTGGGGTGGGGTGCCACAATTTTTGTGGTCATATATGTGGTTAATGCCATCAATCTGATTGATGGTATCGATGGTCTTGCCTCGGGACTAAGCGCTATAGCGTTAGGCTTTTACAGCTGGCTATTCTTTAAGGCAGGCGAGTATACTTACTCACTTCTGGCCGGAGCGGCACTCGGCACCCTTATTCCTTTCTTCTGCTATAATGTGTATGGTAATGCCGAAAGGCACACCAAGATATTCATGGGAGATACCGGAGCACTGACCATCGGCACGGTTCTCTCATTTCTTATGATACGCGTTTTCGATATACCGCAGGAGGCTATTCATTCTGAATCAAATCTTTTGGTATTGGCGATTGCTCCGCTGATTCTTCCATGTTTCGATGTGGTGCGCGTGTTTTTCCACCGTGTGCGCCGCGGTCGCAATCCCTTCCTTCCCGATAAGTGTCATATACATCATAAACTGCTGGCTCTCACCGAGCAGCGCCAATCATTGATAATAATTCTTTTTACAGATTTAGTATTGGTGCTTCTCAATGTGTGGATTTCGGCTCTCGGGGTGCAGCCCACATGGATTGTGCTCGGCGATCTGGTGCTTTGGAGTGTGGCCAATGTGGTTCTGACTTCATTGATAAGACGCAAAGAGCGTCGCCGCAACATCAAACTGTATGATTGATTTCACTCAATTTGAGGTTAAATAAAAATATACGCGTTGCAAGTCACGTTAATTTACTTGTAGAAAACTAACATTTTTGGCAGATGAAATTAAAAAAACTGTCGGCTATATGCGCGATTGCTCTGGCATCGGTAATGTTTACCGGTTGTAAGGTGCCACAAGATGTGGCCTATTTTCAGGGTGAAAGTGAGATTGTGGAGATGACCGCACAGCAGCCTATAAAAGTTGAACCCGGCGATAAGCTGACTATCATCATAAAGTCAAAGGATCCGGCAGTAAGCGATCTTTTCAATCTCGGCATATATTCAACACGAATCGGGCAGTCATCGACTCCTAATCCGGCTTCAGTCTCTCGCCCTTATACCCCCGGTTCAAACGATGGATTGGCTGTCTATACTGTCGACGAACAGGGTAAAATAGATTTCCCGATACTCGGCATGCTTAAAGTTCAGGGCATGACCCGCTCTGAATTGACCGGTTTTATCAAGGGTGAACTTATGGCTCGCGATTTGGTCAAAGACCCGGTAGTGACGGTAGAGTTTGTAAATACCGGTGTCAATATACTCGGTAATGTCAAGCATCCCGGCAGATATGATATAAATAAAGATGAACTTACGGTGCTCGATGCTATCTCGATGGCAGGTGATCTCGATATCAACGGCGTGCGTAAGGAAGTCAAGGTGCTTCGTGAGGAAGATGGCAAAATACATGTCTATAAAGTTGACCTGACCAATCTCGAGAAGCTGGCAAAATCTCCGGTATATTTTCTGAAGCAAAACGATGTGGTATACGTGGAACCCAATAATCTCAGCAAGCGTTCCACAGTAATCAATGGTAACAACGCCCTCAACGTATCCTTCTGGGTATCGGTTGCATCTCTGCTCACCACTGTGGCAACAACCGTGGGAGTATTTGTCAATAAATAAACTATGGCAGCAGTAAGCAATGATAACACCGTAGCCGAGCGTCAGGATCCGCTCGGTGAGAATATTTTCGATATAAAGGCATTTCTTAAGGCTTGTGGCCGAAAATGGCAGTGGTTCGCATGGTCGCTGTTCATTTTTCTGTTTATAGCCGCAGCTTGGACCTTTACCCGAATTCCGCAATATGAGCGTCAGATGGCTATCCTGGTCAAGGATCAGGGGGCCGGAGGCAGTATCTCCGATGTGGCCGGCGCATTCTCCATGCTCGGATTGGGCGGCGGTAATTCAAATGTGAACAATGAACTTTACGCCCTGACTTCTCCCGCTGTGATGCAGGAGGTGGTTAAGGATCTGCAATTGCAGATGAATTACCTTAAGAAAGATTTTCCACATGGTGAAACACTCTATGGTGACAACCTGCCCTGGTTGGTGACTATGCCCGGCTTCAGCGACAGCGATGGCGCTCGCTTCACATACGAGGTCAATCCCGACGGCTCCGGTAAACTCTATAAATTCCGCAAGACCTCCCTGGGTAAGAAATACGATTACTCTGAAGAGGTGAAAGTGCCGGCCGGAGGTGGACTTGTCAAGACCCCTATCGGTCAAGTGCAAATCATGGCCAACCCAAGATTCTCTGATGAAAAATGGGACGAAACTGAGAAAATAGTGGTCGGACGCATGGGTTTCCTGCAGGCGGTGGAATTCTATTCCGGCAAACTGAAGGGTGAATTGGCCTCCAAGGAAGCTGATGTGATTGAACTCAGCATAGAAGACTCATCAAAACAGCGCGGAGATGAAATCCTCGATAAGGTGCTTCAGGTTTACACCCAGCGCTGGATCAATGATAAAAATGTGCTCGCACAGGCTACATCAGATTTTATCAATGATCGTCTTACTGTGATTGAGAAGGAACTGAGCGGAGTGGACAACGATATCATGCGTTTCCAATCCGAACATGCCATGGTCGATATGGTCGAACAGGCAAAACTCAGCATGGCGAGCGGTGCCCAATATAAGTCGGAGGCGATGGAGGTAGCCACTCAACTCGAGATGGCCCGTTATGTCAATGACTATGTAAAGAAACCGGCCAATAAAAATTCGGTAATTCCAGTAAATACCGGTTCTCTCAATTCCCAGCTTGAAGCTCAGATAGTACAGTATAACCAGATGCTGCTCACCCGCAATAATCTGGAGGCTGCTTCGTCGGCAGCCAACCCTCTGGTTAAAGATTATGACAATCAGCTTGTCGGTATGCGTGAAGCGATTTCGCGCTCACTTGAAAACCAGACTCACAATCTCGCCAACTCGCTTGCCAAACTTGAGCGTGAGCAGGGAAGCGTGCGCAAGGAGCTGGCAGAAGTGCCCAAGCTATCGACTCAGCTTCTTAGTGACCAGCGCCAGCAGGCGGTTAAGCAGGAACTCTATCTCTACCTGCTTCAGAAACGCGAGGAGAATGAACTTTCGCAGACCTTTTCCGCCGACAATCTCCGCATAATCACTCCTCCGTCGGGACCGCTCGGCAAAACTTCTCCGAAAACAGGCCTGATTTTGGGAGTAGCCTTTGTGCTCGGTTTGCTTCTGCCCGGTTGCTCGGTATATGCCCTTGAAGCTGCCAACGATAAGGTGCGTTCAAGAAAGGATCTCGACAGAATGAGTGCGCCCTTTGTGGGTGAAATTCCTCAGGTCGGTCGCTCCGCTACATCGAGTGTGGTTAAGAAACTCCTCAAGAAGCGCAGCAAGAAGGGTGCAAACAGCTTGGAGAAACTGGCATTCAGAGTGCAACCCGGTAAGCGTGATGCTACCAATGAGGCATTCAGAATCTTGCGTGGCAACATAGACTTTATGATGCGCAATGCTATGGGGCAAGTAGTGCAGATCACATCTTTTAACCCCGGTAGCGGTAAATCATTTGTGGCTTATAACCTGGCTGAATCTTTTGCTATCAAAGGTAAGAGAGTGCTTCTTATAGACTGTGACTTGCGTCATGGCTCAATATCACAATATGTCAAAATGCCTTCCAAGGGATTGTCGGCATATCTGACAGGTAATGTTGCCGACTGGCATAAAGTTCTGGTAAAATCGCCTGAGAGTAATCTTGAGGTTATGCCTATCGGTCACCGTCCGCCGAACCCTGCAGAGCTTCTGGATACTTCGCGCATGAATGAACTCATCGAGGAGGCCAAACAGGAATTTGATATTGTGCTTCTCGACTGCCCGCCAATCGATGTGGTGGTGGATACTCAGGTGCTCGCTCCGCTTGCTGACCGCACTCTCGTGGTAGTACGCGCCGGTCTGTTCGCAAAATCCAATGTAGCAACTCTCGACGAATTGTATAATTCATACAGATTCAAGAATATCTCTGTTATCCTTAACGGTACTGATTCTTACAATTCGCGTTATGGTTCGGATTCCGGAGGATACTATGGATCAGAATACGCGGTCGAGGAATAATTATCCCAAGGGGTATATGTCGCATTGACCTATTGTTGAAGATCATCAATTACCATTGCTTAAAGCAAAAAGTATAGATTATTATGTGGCCGTTTAAATCAGTTGACACACTTGCGAAGTCTCAGTTTCTTCGCGGTTTTACCGACTGGCACTCACATATTCTACCCGGTGTAGATGATGGTATCCGCACCATGGATGAGTCACTCGCTACTCTCGATGCATTTGAGCAGCAGGGTGTGATGCGTGTATGGCTCACTCCGCATATCATGGAGGATTTCCCAAATACTACTGATCGTCTCCGCGCCCGATTTGAAGATTTGAAGGAGGCTTATAAGGGTCCTATCGAATTGAATCTGGCTGCCGAGCACATGCTCGATTCCCTCTTCGAGGAGAGGATAAAAACCAAAGACGTGCTCCCTATAGGGAAAGATGGTGAGCACCTGCTTATCGAGACTTCATACGTGAATCCCCCGTATGGCATGGATCAGATGGTAGAGTCAGTGTTTGCTGCCGGATATCAGCCGATTCTTGCTCACCCGGAGCGTTATCGCTATATGAATGAAGATGATTATCTGAAGTGGAAAGAGCGCGGTGTGCTCTTTCAGATGAACTTCATATCATTGGTCGGCGGTTATGGCGAAACAGCGCGTAATAAGGCTGAATGGCTTCTCAGTCATGATTTAATAGACCTGACCGGCTCGGATGTGCACCGCAAGTTCGTGTTTGAGCATGTGATTGCCAAGAGCCCGAAAAGAGCCAAGATACTCGAGCAGTTGATTAACGTGGCTCAGTCTCCCAAAATCTTCTGATCTCCACTCTCAGGTACGACACAAGTCATATAATAAGTCCGGTCATTGGAGTACTCCAATGACCGGACTTATTATATGAGATTATAATGCTGTTCAGATTACTATATTGACTATTCTACCGGGTACCACGATTATCTTGCGCGGTGTTTTGCCGGCAAGCCATTTCTCTGCATTAGCGTCTGATAGGGCAAGTGCTTCAACATCCTCTTTTGAAGCGGCTGCGGGAGCCTCTATCATATAGCGGGTTTTGCCATTGAATGATACCGGATATTTCACGGTGTCTTCCACCAGCGCGGATTCATCGTGTGCGGGCCACTCGGCATCGACCACAGAACCGTCATGACCGAGCCTATGCCACATCTCTTCGGCTATGTGGGGTGCGAATGGAGCAAGCACACGTGCAAACAGGTCATAAACCTTGCGGTTATCCGACTTAAGTGAACCCAATTCATTGGCGGCGATCATAAAGGCAGCTATCGAGGTATTAAACGAGAAGCCCTGAATGTCAGATGTGACTTTCTTGATAAGCTTATTAATAGCTTTCTTCTCCTCTTTAGTCATCTCCTTGTCGGAATCAAGGTCTGCTCGCTCAAACAGCCCCCAGATTTTCTTAAGGAAGCGATTTACACCATCTATGCCATTGGTGTCCCAAGGTTTCGACTGCTCGAGCGGACCGAGGAACATCTCGTAGAGCCGCAGGGTGTCGGCACCATAGCGTTCCACTATGTCGTCAGGGTTTACCACATTGAACATCGATTTCGACATCTTCTCCACAGCATAGCCGCAGATATATTTGCCATCTTCAAGGATAAACTCCGCATCGGCAAATTCAGGGCGCCACTTGCGGAATGCCTCGGTGTCGAGCTGGTCATTGCGAACCATCGAAATATCGACTCTGATGGGTGTTACATCATATTGATCGCGTAATCCATGGCTGACAAAGGTGTTTGTGCCTTTGATGCGATATACAAAGCTTGTGCGACCCTGAATCATGCCCTGATTCACCAGGCGCTTGAAGGGTTCATCTTCCACCACATATCCCAGATCATAGAGGAATTTATTCCAGAAGCGGGAGTATATGAGGTGACCGGTGGCGTGTTCCGCACCTCCGAGATATAAGTCTACATTGCGCCAGTATTCATTGGCTTCCTTGCTTACGAGAGCCTTGTCGTTATGTGGATCCATATAGCGCAGGTAGTATGCAGATGAACCGGCGAACCCGGGCATGGTGCATACTTCGAGGGGATAACCCTCTGCGGTGGTCCACCCTTCGGCGCGTGCCAACGGAGGTTGGCCACTTTCGGTGGGAAGATAGCTTGATACTTCGGGCAGCAGAAGAGGTAGTGCTGACTCATCAAGCAAATGCGCTACGCCATCTTTGTAATATACAGGGAAGGGTTCACCCCAATAGCGCTGACGTGAGAATATGGCGTCACGAAGTCGGTAATTGGTCTTGACTTTACCTAAACCTGCTTCCTCGATATATTTTTTGGTTTTGGCGATAGCTTCCTTGACGGTGAGTCCGTTGAGATCGAGCTCCGGACCTTTGGAATTGATCATGATACCTTCCTTGGCATCGAAGCTTTGCTCCGAGACATCGGCGCCTTCAATCAGCGGAATTACCGGCAGATTGAAATGGCGCGCGAAAGCATAGTCACGCGAGTCATGAGCAGGCACTGCCATGATGGCTCCTGTGCCGTAGCCGGCAAGCACATAATCGCTGACCCACACCGGAATCTTCTCTCCGGTGAGTGGATTTATAGCGTAAGAACCGGTGAATACGCCCGAAACTTTCTTTTCAATCTGGCGTTCGCGTTCGGTCTTATGTTTTACTTCCTCAAGATAAGCATCGACTGCCGGTTTCTGCTCAGCAGTGGTGAGCATATCCACATAAGCCGATTCCGGTGCAAGTACCATAAAGGTCACGCCGAAAACAGTATCCGCACGGGTGGTGAAAATCTCGAGTGCTATATCTTTATCAGCAACCTGAAATTTCATTTCCGCGCCTTCAGAGCGGCCAATCCAGTTGCGCTGGGTCTCCTTGAGCGAATCGCTCCAGTCGAGTTTGTCGAGTCCGTCGAGCAGACGCGAGGCGTAGGCTGATACTCTAAGACACCACTGGTTCATGAGTTTCTGCTCCACAGGATATCCGCCGCGCACGCTAAGGCCTTCGCTCACCTCGTCGTTGGCCAATACTGTGCCCAGCTGCGGACACCAGTTGACCATCGTCTCACCCTGGTATGCAATTCGGTAGTTCATCAGTCTGCCGAGTTTTTCATCGTCGGAAAGTGAATTCCATTCCTCGGCAGTAAATTCAATATCCTTTGAGGCGGCCGGGTTTATACCCTCGGAACCATGCTTCTCAAAATGCTCCACAAGATGAGAGATAGGCATAGCTTTTCCGAGTGTGCGGTCATAATATGAATTGAACATCTGCATGAATGCCCACTGTGTCCATTTGTAAAACCCGGGGTCACAGGTCCGCACTTCGCGGCTCCAGTCAAAAGAAAATCCGATCTTATCAAGTTGCGCACGGTAACGTGCGATATTCTCCATGGTGGTCTTCTCAGGATGCTGGCCGGTCTGAATGGCATACTGCTCGGCGGGTAGACCATAGGCATCATAACCCATCGGGTGAAGCACATTAAAACCCTGTTGGCGCTTGAAGCGTGAATATATATCACTGGCTATATAGCCCAGGGGGTGACCTACATGCAGACCTGCGCCCGAGGGATAAGGAAACATGTCAAGCACATAGTATTTCGGCTTGGTGCTGTCTTCCTTGACTTCATATATTCGGTTGGAACGCCAGTATTCTTGCCAGCGATTCTCAATTTCCCGATGGTTGTATTCCATATCTATAGGTTTTCTAATTGTGCAAGTTTATGGTTATTTAGACTGCAAATTTAACGAAAAATCATGACTTTTCCGTTTTATGGCGCGTATCTGCCACCACAGCAAAGCTCCGGTGACTATCGTGGCTACCGAATCACTTATAGGAAATGCGCTCCAGACACCGTCGAGACCCCATATAGGAGGTAAGATGAAGAGAAGGGGAATCATGAAGAGCACCTGGCGTGTGAGTGAAAGGAAGATAGCCTTGCCTGCCATACCCAGGGCTTGGAAAAAGTTGGTTGAAACTACTTGGAAGCCAACCATCCAGAATGATATAAGCGCAATTCTCAGACAATTCTCCGCTACTGTTATCTGCTCGGCATCCTGCATAAACATGGCGGCGATCGGGTGCGGAACAAGTGTACCGATCAGGCAGCCGATCGTGGATAATAGCACAGCACACCCTGCGGCCAGCCAGAAAGTGCGAAACAACCTGTTGTATCTGCCCGAACCATAGTTATAGCCTACTATCGGCTGCATGCCTTGGCATATACCGATTATGATAAAGATAAATACAGTGGCATAGCGATTGAATACCACTACGGCAGCCACCGCATTGTCACCACCGTAAGTGAGCAGAGAATTGTTGATTACTGCATTAACTCCCGATCCGGCCACATTTATCAGGAATGGCGCCATACCGATATATAGCACACTCCGGATTATTGGCCAGTTGAGTTTGAATGTGCCCCGCTTGAATCTGACGGTACTTGATTTGAGGAAGAAGTGGCTCATGACCCAAATCGAGGTTACAAGCATCGAAATATCTGTGGCTATGGCTGCTCCTCTGATTCCCCAGTGGAATACAAAGAGGAATATTGGGGCGAGTATGGCATTGAGAACAGCGCCAATCATGTTGGTATACATGGCTTTGGCCGGATAGCCCGATGCACGCATCACATTGTTGTAACTGAAAGTCAGGTTCATGAGAACCAGACCGGGTAGTACCCAAATCAGAAATTCATGTGCGTAGGGGAGTGAATTGTCAGTCGCTCCGAATGCCCTGAGTATCGGTTCGAGCCAAAATGCGAAAACCGAGCAATACAGCAGACCGAACATTATGGTCAGCTGTACGCAGTTGCCGAGTATAATTTCTGCAATTCGCTTGTCGTCCTGACCCATCACGATCGAGGTGCGTGTGGCTGCACCGGCTCCCACGAGCATACCCATGGCAGTTGTAATGTTCATCACTGGGAAAGTCACCGCCATGCCGGCCACTACATTGGGGTCATCTATGGCGTGGCCTATCACCACAGAGTCGATGATATTATATACCGCCGACACCACAGTGCCCACCACTGCCGGGAGACTATATTTCAGCAGCAGGCGCCCTACAGGCGCTGTGCCAAGTTCCTTGATGCGATCCTCCATAACTCAGAGGGGTTTTATTAACCTTTAGTTATTTCTACTTTTTGGGTTGGAGCCTGATTGAGGTTCCTGTCTTCTACGGCTGCAATTACATTGGCCGCCAGATCGGAAAATGCCAGAGCCTCAGGATTGCGTGTATCCGGATTTTCCTCCAGATCTACTGCAACCGGACGCCCATTGTCAGCTCGTTCGCGGATATCCATGACCAGCGGTATTCTCTCCAAGAGTCTTACTCCCTCCTGTGCAGCCAGTGAAGCCGCTCCGCCATTGCCGAAGATATAATATATCTCATCGGGGTGAGCTGCCGGAGTAAACCACGCCATATTTTCTACAATCCCGAGTACCGGCACATTGACTTTGGGATCTTTAAACATAGCGATTCCTTTGCGCGCATCCGCGAGTGCGACCTCCTGGGGGGTGCTGACAACTACAACTCCGGTTATCGGCAGTGTCTGCACCAGAGTGAGATGGATATCGCTTGTGCCGGGGGGCATATCTATCAGAAAATAATCAAGCTCTCCCCACCAAGCATCGGTAATGAGCTGACGCAAAGCATTGCTCGCCATGCTGCCACGCCACAGCACCGGCTTCCTCTTGTCTACCATAAAGCCAATCGAGAGCATCTTGACACCATATTTTTCGAATGGCTCGATATAATCACGGCCATCTTTATTTATCATGTATATGGTCTCATCTTCCACACCAAACATTTTGGGCATAGATGGTCCGAATATGTCGGCATCAAGAAGACCGACTTTCAGACCCCGGGCCGCAAGCGCAACCGCGAGATTGGCTGCCACTGTAGATTTTCCTACACCACCTTTGCCACTCGATATGCCGATGATGTTTTTAACCCCCGGTAGCACCGGTACAGCCTTCGGTGCCGGTGCCTCCTGCTTGAATTTAGGAGTAACAGTAACTTCAATATCTTTGGAAATGCCGGTGTGGATAGCAGCTTCAGCCGCGCGAATCACACTCTTGTGAAATGGATCTGTGGATTTATCAAAAATCAGGGAGAAAGATACCTTGTTGCCATCTATGCGGATATCATCTTCTACCATTTCATTGGTCACGATATCCTTGCCATTGCCCGGATAGCGCACGCCCTTAAGTGTGTCGAGTATTAAATTTGGATATAAAGTCATGATACAAAAATTCTTATGCGTTTGGTGCCTGAAAATGCGGAATTGCACGATAATCGTCGCGCTCTATATCTTCTTCTTGAGGGTCAATTATCTCTCCCGTAGCAGGCAACCTGAATGATATTAGTTTTATTTTTTTACCTCTTGAGAGCCACTGCTGCTCATAGTGAGTCTTGATGCTGCTCACCGGATCCGCTATTCCCGAACCATAGAGGTCATCTGTGGAAACAAGTACCTCGAACCGGTTAAGTTCTACAAGTCGGCGCGTAAATTCATAAAGGAAGGGTGAATCAGTCTTCAGATTTATAATTCCGTCAGGTTTCAGGATTTTTCTGTATAGATTGAGGAAGCGCGAGGATAGGAGGCGTTTTCTCGTTTTCTTCATCTGGGGGTCCGGAAAAGTTATCCAGAGTTCCGACACCTCTGCTGGAGCGAAAAACTTATCGATATTTTCTATTTCGCATCTCAGGAATGCCGCATTCGGTATATTGCGCTCCTCGACTTGCATTGCACCGGCCCACATTCTTGCACCTTTGATGTCGACACCGGCAAAGTTGCGCTGAGGTTCGCTTTCTGCCAGGCCCACAGTATACTCCCCGCGCCCGCAGCCGAGCTCGAGCACAATCGGAGCTTCAGAGGCAAATATTTCACCACACCATTTCCCAACATGAGGGAACCCCTCGGCGAGCAAAACTTCGCGGGGGTATTGATATACACAGCCGAATCCGGCCATATCGGCAAATTTCTTGAGTTTGTTTTTTCCCATCTTGATTTATCGGTTGTGCAGGCTTATCGTTGCCAAGTGAAATGTTTCTTTCGTGAGTGTCGGTGTTCCATTCTGAAGAATAAGTCTCCGATAGGGCGCCAAAGCCAAAACGGCATCACACCCCACCATAGTCGAACCGCTCCGTAAGCTTTTGCTAATTTACGATAAAAATATATTTCCGCGCCCCAGGTTGTGAGCAAAATCAAAGCAGCAGCGGCAGCAATAGGATTGAGCCAATTGATAAGCGCTCCCCAGATGCAGAGCGCTGGAATTATCCATTGAAGCAGCATGGCTGTTCCGGATCTGATGAATGGAGTTTTCGGCAACCAGCGAGAAGTAAAGGAGTATGCGGCTTTGCGAATGCTGAGCACACGATTGGCCGATGCTCCCCAATTTAGGGTAATGTGTGCACCGGGCCAGCAGACCAAGCGAGTGTTGGCACCATTGGCGATCTCGTTGACAAACAGGTCATCATCACCGGTGTGCAGATTGATTGTCTTTGCGAAACCCTTATGGTCGAAAAATGTCTTTCGTCTGAATGCAAGATTATAACCATCGCCGCGATATGGCTGCCCCTGGGCGGCATATCCAATCCAAAGGGCATCGGTAAGCAGGGCGTCAAACTGGTGATACCACTTCAGGGGGCCTCTGAGTTCCGGGAAATTTATGTGGGTCACACCAAGACTCACATCTATATGTCGGCCGGCTTCGCCAATAAACGGTTCTGCCATAGCAGACAACCATGATTGTGAGGGGATTGAGATATTGTCGCTGGTAATCACCACTACCTCCCCGCGGGCGGCTTTCATGCCTATGGTGAGCGCGAGTTTGCGACGGCTCAGATTGTGAGAGCCGGGTTGGATATATGTTACATATATCCTCTTTGAATCCGATTGTAACATATCTCCGAGATCGCCGGCTAATTCCTGAGGACCATCGCATACCACAATAATCTCGAAGCGGGGATAATCCTGCTCAAGTATTTTGGCCACAGTGGTGCGAATCGTATCGGGGTCAGAGCCACTGTAGACTATCACGGAAACTTCCGGGCATTGATCGGCGGGCTCGATATCGGGTGGACAGGCATCGGCACAGGCTTTCGCAGCAGCGATATAGGGTCGCAATGCTACAAGCAGCAATAAAGCCACGCATAATACAGCACCGGTCAAAATCAGATATGATGATTCTATCATGAGAACTTTCATGTTTTATAATGCAAAATTAACAATTAGCGGTGTAATGTGGTATTCGTATCGATGAAAAGTTATAACTTGCATATCCATTTGGATTAATTTAACGTTTTAAGAGTAGAGCCGTTTTGCTTGCTTCCTCTATTTGCTATGAATCTGACACCTTTCGCACGCCCCGGATTTATACTGCGTGCCCGGCGCACTGATGCTTGGGCAGAGCGCGGTGTGGATATTCAGAATCGGGTGCTCAGGAGTCTCCTGAAGCGCGCAGCTAATACTCAAATAGGTAATACCTACGACTTTAAGGAGATTTCGCACAGTAATAATCCCGGTGTAATATTCGCATCGAGAGTGCCTGCTACCGGTTATGAAGAGATCCGGGCTGATGTCATTCGTATGGTTCATGGCGAAAGAGACATCTTATGGCCCGGCAGGTGCATGAATTATGCCCAGTCATCGGGCACTTCGGGTGGCAGATCCAAATATATCCCGATAACTCCCGACAGCCTCAACAAGTGTCATTATCCCGGAGCTGCCGATTGCGTGGCGCATTATCTGAGGGTAAATCCAAAATCCAGAATCTTCTCCGGTAAGGCTTTTGTGCTCGGAGGTTCTTTTGCAAGTGAACTTGTGCCCTCCGACCCGCGGGTAAGAATAGGAGATCTTAGCGCTACACTGATAAAACGTATCAACCCGCTCGCCAATCATTTCAGAATCCCGGATATGAAGACCGCTCTTCTGCCGGATTGGCTTGAAAAACTTCCGGCTCTTGTCAAGGCATCTTCTCACGCCAATGTCACAAATCTATCGGGAGTGCCCTCCTGGTTTCTGACTGTTATCAAGGGTGTGATGGCGGAACGGGGAGTGGATAAAATCAGCGATGTCTGGCCAAATCTTGAAGTGTTTTTCCACGGAGGAATTTCATTCGAACCATATCGCGATATATATACCGCAATTACCGATCCGGCAAAGATGCACTTTATGGAGACATATAATGCCTCCGAGGGCTTCTTCGCGGTTCAGAATGATCCCGCAGACCGCTCCATGCTGCTTATTATCGATAATGATATATATTACGAATTTATCGATATTTCAAAGCCCGGTGCGGATGCTGTGCCGATGAGCGATGTAGAACCGGGTAAAGTTTATGAACTGCTTATATCTTCAAGCAATGGCTTGTGGCGTTATCATCTCGGTGATACAGTTAGAGTAGAATCCGTGAATCCGGTTAAAATCACAATTTCCGGTCGCACCAAGACATTTATTAATGCGTTTGGTGAGGAGCTGATGGAGGATAATGCCGAGAAAGCCATGGCAGCAGCTGCCCGTAAGCATGGAGCGACCGTGGCCAATTACACTGCGGCTCCGGTCTATGCCACAGAGGGTAGCCGCGGTCGGCACCAGTGGCTTGTGGAGTGGCACACACCTCCAAAAGATATCAAGGCTTTTGCAGATTCCCTCGACCGCGAATTGCGAAAACTCAATTCGGATTATGACGCCAAGCGCTCTCATACTCTATTTCTTGACCCGCCGGAGGTCATAGGATTACCCGAAGGCACTTTCAACCGCTGGCTCCGCTCGGTAGGCACCGGTAAACTCGGTGGTCAGCGTAAAGTGCCCAGATTAAGCAATGACAGGCTAATAGCCGATGCAATACTCAAACAATTTTCAAAATACCAATACCCAACAATATGAATATAGCAGTTGCCGGCACCGGCTACGTAGGACTCAGCATCTCAGTGCTGCTAAGTCAGCACAACCATGTGACCGCAGTCGATGTGATGCCCGACAAAGTAAATCTTATCAATAACCGCAAGTCACCCATTCAAGATGACTATATCGAGAAATATCTTGCAGAGAAAGATTTGAACCTCACAGCCACTCTCGATGGTGCGGAGGCTTATCGCAATGCCGAAATAGTAGTTGTGGCAACCCCGACCAATTATGATCCGGTTCTCAACTATTTCGATACTTCTCATGTCGAAGAGGTGATTGATCTGGTACTTGAGGTTAATCCCGACGCTCTGATTGTGGTTAAATCGACTATACCGGTAGGCTATTGCCGCAGTCTCTATCTGAAATATTACAATAAGGGTGTGAAGCGCCTTAACCTGCTGTTTGCTCCCGAATTCCTGCGCGAGAGTAAGGCTCTTTACGATAATCTCTATCCTTCGCGTATCATCGTCGGCATTCCGAAGATTATAGGCAAGGATAATACCGGAGCCGAGGATAAGGCTATCGAGCAGCTTGCCGATATACCATGGCTCACCAAGCAGGCTGAAGTGTTTGCCAATCTGCTGAGAGAAGGTGCAATCAAGCAGGATATACCGGTGCTTTATGTGGGTCTTAAAGAGGCCGAGGCTGTGAAACTGTTTGCCAATACATATCTTGCACTAAGAGTTTCATATTTCAATGAGCTTGATACATATGCCGAGGTCAAGGGTCTTGATGCACAGGCTATCATCGAGGGTATCGGTCTCGACCCCCGAATCGGAAGCCACTATAATAATCCCTCTTTCGGATATGGTGGTTACTGCCTGCCCAAAGACACCAAGCAGCTTCTGGCAAACTATGCAAATGTGCCTCAGAATATGATGACTGCAATTGTGCAGAGTAATAGAACCCGCAAGGATTTTATCGCCGAGCAGATACTTAAACTTGCCGGCTGGAAAGAATCACCGGCTTCTCATGGTACTGAACTCAACGACTGTGTGATCGGAGTTTACCGCCTGACCATGAAGTCTAATTCAGACAATTTCCGTCATTCTTCGATTCAGGGTGTGATGAAGCGTCTTAAAGCCAAGGGGGTGAATCTGGTCATCTTTGAACCCACTCTGGAAGACGGCTCTCTATTCTATGGCAGCCGTGTAGTAAATGACCTGACTAAGTTCAAAGAACTAAGCCAGGCCATCATAGCTAATAGATTTGATTCCGAATTGGAAGATGTAGCTGAAAAGGTCTATACACGTGACCTCTTCAAGCGTGACTGATTATTTCAGCTTGCGCATGGTTACCGCTTTACCGCTGCTAACCTGCACAAGAAGAACATCTCCGGCCGGCAGACCGCTGATCTCGCAATAGGTTGAAGCCGGCATGCTCTCTGCGAGCTGCATACCATCTACACTGTATACCGCCACACGCTCTATCGGGCTTGTGGCGTTAATTGTGATAGATTCGCCATTGCGGGCTATATTGACATTAAAGTCAGAAGCCTCAGTGTTTACGATACCTGTTGAGCTCTTTACGACTCTGAAAAGTCCCCATACGGGGTGTGCTTTCCAATCATCTAAGCTTTCGGGGGTTACATTGAGGTTTATAGGATAGAGGCCCTCTTCATTCTCCAATCCTGAGAATGAAAGCTCAGTTACCTCGGGTATGTTGGAATTCAGATCCTCGGCATCAATATTGCCGAGAGAGGTGTCGCCGCGGAAGGCATAATCTCCGATCGAACGGACTTCTTTGGTGAATTTGATTCCGGTTATATCGGAATTATTGGCAAATGCGCCTTCAGGAATCACGGGAGTGGAGATTTGAGTAACCAATCGCCCCGATGTGTGCGCCAAGGCACCGGGTGAAAGTGTGCCGATGATGTCAGGAAGCTGCGACAATGCAGTGTCGCCGAAAAAGGCTCCCGCACCAAAGGTCAGCTCTTCGGAATTGGAAATATTGACTATGATCAGATTCGGCATATTCGCAAAGGCATAAGCTCCGATGCTTTGAACCCCTACAAGGGTTATGCTTTCAAGTGGTGTGGAACGCCATGCATAATCACCGATTTTCTCCACACCTGCCGGAACCGGATATGACAGAGAGGTGCACCCATCGAATATTGATGCAGGTGCCTCTTTGGGGAAATTCCCTATCTCAAGATTTGACAGTTTTGTGCAGTCCTTGAACAAACCTTTGCCAAGGGTGGTGACATCTGCCGGAATTGTGACAGTGGTAAGTGATTTGCAGTTGGCAAACGCATAATCACCGATTTTGGTTACTCCGGCGGGAATTGCTATGCTCTCTATCGGAGTGGCGGCAAATACTGATGCTCCGATGGCTGTGATGCCGGCCGGGAATATAAAATCCTTGATTTTTGAACCGGTCAGCATACTCGCCGGTATCTCTCCACCCTCTATAGTCAGCCCTGACATGTCGAGTCGGGTGATTGTGGAGGGCATATACTTGAGTTGGGAGAGGTCAGCGGCATTAGCGCTTCCGCTGAGTTTGAGTGATGTATCCGATGTGGTCTCGAGTATCGGCATGACCGAGGTCATCGAGCCGGGAGTCACTTCAAGATCAAGTGCCGGCAGAGGCATCGACATGCCGGCTGCTAAAGCAAGTGTTATAGTGAGATGTTTCATTATAATATTTTGGAATATGCAAAATTATAGAAATTATCCGAATCCTCTAAATCTATGAGGTCGTTAGTTGACTACCAGTATTTTGGCAACTTTGGCGAAAGAATCTTCATCGGGGCCATTGCTCGCAATTACGAAGTATACTCCCCCGGGCACTCGCTTGTGGCGGAAATCGGTAATATCCCAGGAAATTTCTCCACCTATGGATTGGCCAAGTTCTTTAATCATATTGCCGGCGGCATCAGTGATTTTAACCATAGCACCCTCGGGCAGTGTGTCGATTGTCACCACACCATAATAGTGAGGACGAACAGGATTCGGATATGCGCGTGCGCCATATGAGTCCGCGGAATTTACTCCCGCCACAAATAATTCGCAAAGACCTTGGTCAGTGGAAATCATCATCGAATTGTTGTCGGGGTTCGGACAGATGCTGTAAACTATATCGCCTCGCAAGTCTGAATTTTCAGTAGTATATTCCTTGAGAATGCGTCGCCCGTCGGCCGAAGTGCATACCACACCGGCTCCCTGAGTGGCAAACCATTTGCGACCTGATTTGTCGCTGATTATATCATTGACCTGCACACCGTCGAGCAGATAATCGGCAAGTCCGGTGCCGTCATTGCGCGCCACCTTGATGCGTCTTACAGAACCGGGGTCGCTCAATGCCTGCCGCGGATTGAACTCAAATATTCCACCACCATAGCCTACCCAAACGTTGCCGGTTTCAGAGTCTTCATGCCATGAGTATACATGATTGAACTCCAGTTGGTTGCCATCGCTGTCATGAATGACTTTCATTCTGGCTATCTTATCATCGGTTTTATTGGCCAGTGTGGCGTTGTGATCCAATATCACCAGAGGCGATGTGTTTATACCACCTTTGACCATAACTATGTTTTTATTTTCAGAGGTGGTCAGAGGTTTGACTATCAATACTGTTGATGATGGTGAATCACTGATTTTGAGTTTGCCGAAAGGTTTGAAATCAGATGCAGATGTGGTGGCACCGCGATTCTCGGCAGTCCAATACCAAAGCTCTGTGCTTGTGTCGCTTGAGGGCTTGTCGGCAGCACAATATGCGGTCCAGAGTGTGCCATAAGCATCGAATGCCGGAGGTGCAAACGCACAAGTTTTATCCCAACCTACACCGGGAGTGTTTTCCGGAACTGCAGCGATAAATCCTGTTTCACCATATCCACCGAGAAAATCATTGGGTTTGCTGAAATGCAGAGATTTTGCCGGATCTTTCAGATCCAGACGCAGCAGACCATTGTGAAGCGAACCGCAGTAAAGATGATCGGGATTATTCGGGTCTATGGCAATCGCGTTGGGATTGTCGTATAGCAGACCCTTCATATCGGGCTTGGTATATATGATTCCCTTGGGAGTCCATTCCATGCCTTTGTATGCAGATATCTGGTCAGGAGTGTCGAAATATGTGATGTCGTTGAAATTTCGGTCTATCCCATAGTTTCGCACCAAAAGACCGTAATTGGGACTATAAGCCATAGAGGTCACATAGTAAGCAGCCGATGCATTGGGACGCATATACTCGGTGAGGCGCTGCCAGCCTGATTCGGTGGCACGCATCTGAATTATCCCCTTGCGGCCATCGGAAATCCAGAAATCACGACCGTCTGCTGTGCCGGCCATAACGCGCTGCATATCGTATGGCAGAACCTGAACTGTCGCCCGTGCATCCTCATCAATTATTCTCGCTTCGTTGGTCGATACCTCGAGAAGTTTATTGCCGCTCATAGGTTCAAGACCCATCACCTTGTAGCGAGAAAGGTTGCGGTGAGTGTAATTGCCGGCATCATCTTTCTGAATTATGCTGAGTGTCTGCCAGGTATTGTTGCCGGTTAAAAAATATAGTGATTTGCCAACCGGAATAAGTCGCCACACATCTTTGGTATCCGGTAGATAAGTGAGGTTGTCGAAACTGAACTCTTTGGGGTCGCCATAGCGAATGCCATGTTCATTTGCAGTCCAGAGTTTGCCATCGTAAAAAGCAGCTGACTGCAGCGCGGTGTGGTAATCGCGCGAGGTGTCAACCTGGGGATTGCGGTCGTTGAGTGATATGTAGCCGAAAGCCGTGGCCAGATATATGCGGTCATTGGCCGAATCAAATGTTATATCATTGATCTGCTTGGTCAGTGAAGCATCCGCAAGCATAAGGCCGGGAATATTGGCAACTTTGCCGTCATCGTAAAGCAGATCGATATTCCCGTTGGTATAGGCTATGCAGAGATAATGCTTGTCGAAGTTATAGGCGATGGCGTTGATCAGGTCTTCTGAAAGATTATTCTGTTTTGATAACCATTCTATCTCCTTGGTATTGTTGTCAATCCTGTAGAGATTACCTATTATACTGTTCTGATATTTACTTGCGCGCACATACTCGGTAGTTGTGCCTAAAAGATATAGGCAATTCGGAGTGTCGATCATGCGCAGGGTCTGACCATCGAACGATGGGTGAGCGCGCCAGGTGTCTGCATGGACATTGGGAATTGCGAATGCTAAAATCAGCAGGGTAGTGATTGCAGCAAGAAATTCACGCAGCTTGGCCAAGGCGCGTCCGCGGTGAGAGATATTGTTTTTTGACTCAGGAGTCATTTCTGCAAATGATTTTCCTGTTTCATTAGCTATAAATACCGGGTCATACCCGAAGCCACCGTTGCCATGTTGCTCGGTAGCAATTTCCCCTTCCACATTCCCCTCGAAAGTATGCTCTTCGCCGTTAAGGCTCAGGGCGATTACTGTGGAAAATCGGGCATTACGGTCGGTAACACCCTGCATCTCGGCAAGAAGTTTCTTCATATTATCTGCCGGAGTGCACTCAGGGCCGGCATATCTGGCGCTGTATACGCCCGGAGCACCGGCGAGGGCATCGACCATAAGGCCGGTATCGTCGGCAAAACAATCGAACCCATAGCGATCGCGCACCCAGCGGGCCTTAATCAGCGCGTTTCCTTCAAGAGTTTCAGCAGTCTCCGGTATGTCATCGTGGCAGCCTATATCAGCAAGTGATACTATTTCTAAAGTATCGCCCATGATTTGGCGGGCTTCGAGGAGTTTATGAGGATTATTAGTTGCAAAAACCAGTTGTTTCTTCTTATTCATCTAAATTTTAACGCCTTCCGACCTCTCGATATTGCCCTGCCGACCTGCCTCCAAATGTGAAAAAATCCTACCGGCTCACCGCATCCAAGAGTTAGTTAAATTTCCCAAAGGTCACCGGCATGATATGTTAAAATTTTGGTATTTGTACTGCAAAATCGCTATATTTGCAATACATATATTAGTATTAAGTCACAGGCAACCATATCAATCAGAGTAGATCATACTCTAAAAAAGAAGTTCGATTCATTATGCGAGGCATTTGGTCTCAGTGCTACTTCTGCATTTAATATGTTTATGAAGGCAGTAGTAAGGGAGAGAAAGATTCCATTTGAAATCCGGGCAGACAATGCTGAAATAACACGTCAGAATGCAATTTCTGCTTTTAAGACCATGCGCCAATCTTTAGAAGAATCGGGAGTATCAGAAATGACACTTGACGAAATCAATGCCGAAATAATGGCTGCAAGAAATGAAAGGCGATAAGATTTATGCAGTAATAGATACTAACGTCTTGGTATCTTCCTTATTTTCAATCGGTGGGGCCTCAAACCCCTCACGGGTTATAGAAGCAGTCCTGAATGGATATATTACACCTGTATACAATGACGATATAATAGCGGAGTACAGGGATGTGCTATCACGCGATAAGTTCAAGTTTAATTCTGCACTTATTGATGATTTCCTTGCTATATTCATTGATTTTGGAATAACCTCAGTTCCTAAAAAGGCGTACGAGGAACAATTCCCAGATGAAGATGATATAGTCTTTTATGAAATAGCATTAAGTATAGAGGATACTTATCTCGTAACGGGAATTACTAAACACTTTCCTGTTAAACCATATGTAGTCACACCAACTCAAATGGTAGAAATTTTGAGAAAAAAAGGTTTTCTATAAAAATCGCGATAATTCGAATAATAGGATTCCAAAAGTAAAACTATCACAATTAGAAAAGAGGATTCTCAAAACGAGAATCCTCTTTTCAGTACCCTGAGCCGGGGTCGAACCGGCACGGATTGCTCCACTGGTGTTTGAGACCAGCGCGTCTACCGATTCCGCCATCAGGGCTTACGACAACAAAATTATAAAAAATATTTCATTCTGCAAACCCTGCGCTAATATTCAATGCGGTGATTATTCGTAGCGAATGCGCGATTTGCGAAGCACCTTCCAATAGCCATTCTCAAAAATAGCCGTTCCGGGACTTTCGGTGATAATTCTTGTGACACCGCGTGTGTCATTGAGATCTTCACCCAAGCAACCGTTAGCCAGATAATCCATCGGTGCGGTAATCGCGGTTTCAACCACCTCGGGCTCATCGACTACATGAAATGTTCCAACCAAACCATCATTAGTATCAAGTCTATAGATGGTATTGCCGGGATTGATTCTTCGGTCGGCTCTCACAAATATTCCGCGGTTGTTTGCGCGCCCCAGATATATAACCTTGAGCACACGAGCATTTGCGGGTTGTTCGGCAACCGGACGTTCACGGCGAGGTTCGGCAGCCGGAGTATCATAGACAGGAGCGGGTGCCGGCTGAATCGCTGCGTGCTCCGCGGCCGAAGTGTTTTCGTAAGCCGGAGCGGAGCGGTGTGCAGCAGGTTGGGGTGCCGGAGCAGGTGCTTGCTGCAGACGTGCATTTTCCTCTCTCAGAGTGGCAAGCTTATCTTCAAGTCGTGAGCGCTCCAGTTTCATACGCTCCAATTCAAGTCCGATAGCGGCAGATTTTTCTTCTTCGGCCTGCAATCTGCGGTGTAATTCGGCAACCTCCTCATTTTTCTTGGCTATCGCTTTGCGGGTTTGCTGGCGAAGTTCGTCATCATCGGCCGAAGCATCAGCCGATTTGCTTCCGCTTACAGCCGCGTCAGGCTGGCGCTTCATAAGATTGGCTGCATATACTACCAGCCAGATGACTATGCCGACCAGAATTACAAGTACAAGCACATATACACAGGTGTGGCTCTCCTGCTGGGGAGTCACGGGCTGAGCTTCTTCGGCATCTTTCTGTATCGCTTCCTGATCTGCTAAAATCTCCTCTTGTGCTTCCATGGCAGCTTCAGCAGTAACCTCTTGAGGCTGTTCGGCCGGGTTGGCTTCAGCTGATTGCGGGGCGGGTGTCTCTTCAGCAGCCGGTTCGGGAGTAGCTGCCGGAGTCTCTTTTGTGGGCGCGCTGACTGTCATGGCTGAGATTTGCTTGCGAACGCGTGACTTGGCCGCTTTACCGTTGGCATCAAGAGCGGGCGAGGTGAAGAAGGTCACAGCCCAGAATTCTACCAGTTTCTCTTTATCCCACGATGCATAATCAGAAGGAACCTTCACTGATTTGAATGCCGCAAGATTCTCTTTTTCTTTGGCTTTCAATTTAGATTCAAGTTCCGACATGGACTTGGCGGTTATCTCATCGAGATAACCGGAGCCGTTGTTGGCATATCTCAGGTATGCCTTGGCGGTAATGGCACGTGCTTCTTCCATTTCGCGGTCCGTAACGGCCGATACAGGAATCGCAGCAGCTACTGCGATTAGTATAAATAGAATCTTGCGCAACATATATTTTCCCTTTAAATTTCTGGTTGTTAGTACTGTTACTCTGTGAAAAAATATCGGGTAATTATCTTTTGCCGATTATAAGACTTTGCGAAGGCGGGCCACAGGTATTCCCTGTCGGTCACGATATTTGGCCACGGTCCTGCGCGAAATATCGTATCCTTCCTGTTGAAGTTCAAGCATGATGCGCCTGTCGGACAGAGGGTGTTTTTTATCCTCCTTCTCAACCATCTGGGCTATGCTCGCTTCAATTTTGCGATTGGTCGCGGCGTCAGTTCCCTCTTTCTCCTCACCGATAGAGTCGCTGAAGAAGAATCGCAGCGGAAATACGCCCCAGGGTAAAGCCACAAACTTATTGCTGGTGACTCTCGATATCACAGATAGGTCATATCCCGTGATATCGGCTATATTCTTAATCATCATCGGTTTGAGCCGATAGATATCTTCTGTGCGGAAATATTCCTCCTGAATTTTGACAATTGCCGACATCACAGCCATCATGGTCTGTTGGCGCTGGGAGAGAATTCGAATGAAATCGCGGGCATCATTATAGCGTGTCACGATAAACTCGGTTCCTTTAGCCGGTTTCCCTTTGGGCGTGCGCTCGAGATCGCGCATGGCTTGTTCGAAACTTTTCTCAATCCTCAGTTCCGGAATCCGGTTATTGAGTGATATCGTCAGATTGCCATCTTCATTTGATACCACAAAATCGGGAATTATGACATTGGAGGCGTCCATCGGGTCATGTCCCAATGCCGCACCCGGTTTGGGGTTAAGCGAAAGTATCAGGTCGAGAGCCGCAGACGCACGCTGCTCCGAGAGGTGTAACTGCGACATGATGCGGTGACGGTGTTTCATGGTAAACGCATCGTAAGCATCATTGATTATGCCGAGAGCATCAGTCACAATCTCTGTGCGCGGCATTGCTTCAAGCTGCAGGCGCAAGCAATCTTGCAAATCATAGGCAGCGATGCCGGGAGGATCAAGCCGGCGCACTATATCGACAGCTTCGCGCACACGCTCCTCTGTAAGTATAAGACCTTCTCCAAACGCAATATCATCGGTGAGGTCACGAATCGAACGGTTAAGGTAGCCGTTGGTATCGAGACTCCCGATTATAAAGCGAGCTGCAGATTCGATATCTGCATCTAAATTTCGCTCTGAAAGTTGCAGAAGAAGCTGGTCGTAGAGAGATTCGGAATCATCGGCCGGTGTAAATGGTATATCCTCGCGGTGTGCGCGCGGCAGATGTAACCATGGTATAAGTTCGCGCTCCTCGGGTGCGTCTTCTTCAGATACCCCCAATGCAGGATTGTCTTCAAGTTCCTGCTCCACGGCTTCATCAAGCTCGGGCGCATTGAGCTCCAGAAGCCTCACGAAACGAAGCTGCTGCTGAGAGAGGCGAAGACCTGTTTTCTGGGTGAGCTCAAGATTTTGCGATGCCATAAGATATACAATAGGCCGGGTCGCATCGGTACCGAAAGTGGGACTCGAACCCACACGCCCGCAATGGGCAAGGGATTTTAAGTCCCTCGTGGCTACCATTACACCATTTCGGCTTTAGTGAATGCAAAATTATAAATTTTCTGCTTAGTTAGACTCCGGATTTAGTCATAATTTATCTTTATTTACAAAAGTTTGCAGTAATTAACAGATAGCTGCGGTTTAATTGCAGTCTTATTCTCTTTTTTCGCAGTAGTAAAAAGATATGATTGAATTATGGAAAGCATTGTAAGACGTTCATTTAGACCCGAAGAATACCGAGTTAATACTACTCCGACAGGTACTAATAAACCTATGCGATGGGGGGATAAGATATTTGTCAGAGTTCGGCCTACCTCTTTTGGTCAGGGCCGGGGAGTAGAGTTTACCTCATATGAGATTTCCGACATGACTTCGGTAATAGGGGAGATCAGACACAGGCTGCGTGGAGAGCGAGGGTTGTGGATGGTATATGTGCGCAATGTGTCGCGCGGTTGGAGTGTAGACAGGCCGATCAAGCTTTATCGTCAGGCTCACATCGGGGCCGGTTGGATGGCTGAAGAGATGGCCAAGAATCTGGAGCAGCGTGCCGAGAGTCGTCCGGCTCCACGCGCATCGCGAATCACCGAGCAGCAGATAGCCGTTTACGTATAACATCATTCGGGTTGCCAATAATAGGGTGGTTTCTCTCGGTGTTTCTGCACCCAAGTTTCAAAATCCGCCATATTGGTTATCCCATCAGCAAGCACAGCCTCATAATATTCCACCCCGTGATAATCTTTATCGGCAGGAGTTTCGAATTTTAAGCGAAGAATAGTTTCTTTCAATTCCGGAGTCAGTTTCCGGACAATTCTGTCTGCCATCTCCTCAAAGAAACCATCGTATTGAGTACCATCTTCTATGTGGATCACATCAAACTGCCAGAGTTCACCCTCGTATTTATAGAAGATGTGCCATGCTATGCAGTGTTCGTCAGTATGAAGCCCATTGATGCATTTTATCTCGGTGACTTCCGGAATTTTGGCAATACAGGCTGCGATTGCAAAACTGCTTTCCTCCGTGATACACGCTGAATATACATGTAAGTCAATATCGCGGTGAGTGGCTAATAACCCCATGCGTAGTGAGCCTATCAGATTAACCCGGCAGCCATGTTCCACCCATATCTCGGCAATGCCGGAGGCCCTGAGAACTTTTCTTGCTTTTTCTTGATTGCCATTTGCATGTTCAAGTATTTCCTGTTGATTCATCGTGAATAAATTTAGCAAATCAAGTATAACGCAATAATCCGGCTGATATTTGAAAATATTATCAAATCATTGAGAGAATATAGAAAATGCAGAGGCTGACTTCATGAGCTTGCCTCTGCATTTTATGATGATGAGATTGATAAGTGCTGACAGCTGATATTGCGTACCGGTGTTAACAAATATCCGGTAACAATGTCTTATTCAGGGATTATATAGGTCTTTGTTGCGGTAATCCAGAATCTCTTGAGCCGCTTTCAGGGCCATAGCCGCGCGACTCGACGGATTAATTCGCAATGCCGATAGATAGTCGGTCATGGCCTGACTGCGGTGGCCGGCTCCCCAGTGACGCATGCCGCGGAGAGTCAGAGCTTCGTCATCATCGGGATGCTCCGCTATATATTTGTCAAGAATTTCTATGGCTTTATCGGTTGATAGACCCTTGAGGCTATCCTTGAGTTCCATGTAATCTTTAGGGGTTTGCATATAATTCTATCGGTCAGAGGGTTATTCTTGTTGATTTTACAGGAATGCCGGTAAAAATCGAGGCCATTCTATTGAAGCCTTCAGCAGCTTCGGTGGTCAGGAAATCCACATTGCCACCGCGACTGCAAAGGCAATCTATTTCCGGGTGGCGGTGCATGTAATCGCGCAAGCTTTTACCCACTATTTCTCCCTGAGCGAGTATCTTTATTCCCTCCGGGGTGTATTTTCTAATTTTTGGAAGCAGGAGTGGATAGTGTGTGCAGCCGAGCACAATGGTATCAATTTCAGGATCGCGCTTCATGATGGCATCGATATATTTCTTCACGAAGTAATCAGCGCCTTGACCGGAAGCCTCGCCGGTTTCCACGAGCGGCACCCACATCGGGCATGCTTGCTCTGTCAGATACATGCCGGGGTGTAATTTCTCTATTTCGAGTTGATAAGAATGGCTCCTCACGGTGCCGGGAGTAGCGAGCAGACCCACGTGGCCGCCCGATGATTCTTCACCGAGCACTTCCACTGTGGGTCTGATCACACCGAGGACTCTATGGTCCGGGTATAAACCGGGGAGCACCTGCTGCTGTATTGTTCGCAGAGCCTTGGCTGAAGCGGTGTTGCATGCAAGAACCACCAGGCGACAACCGCGGGCGAAAAGTTCCTCGACTGCCTGACGGGTGAAATCAAACACCACATCGAAGCTGCGGGTGCCGTAGGGCGCGCGGGCATTGTCACCCAGATATAAGTAATTGTAATCAGGCATGGCGCGTCTGATTTCATTGAGTATTGTCAGACCTCCATAGCCGGAATCAAAAACTCCTATCGGCCCCGGTTCTATTTCCATATTGGGGGTTGGCTTATTTTATGCCGAGTTTAGCTTTTACCAGAGGAGTCACATCTTCTACCGGAGAAGCGTAATATAAAGTCAAATCGGGGGCATAGTTCTGAATCATGGAGTAATTACCCTCTTTGCCCACTGATTCCACAGCATCGCGGATTTTTTGAACCACAGGTGCCATCAGCTCATTGTGCATGCGCTGCAGATCCTGCTCGGCATTCTGAAGGAAAGACTGAATCTTCTGCTCCTGATCCTGAATGTCGCGAGCCTTGCGTTCGCGGATTGCAGGCAGAGTGTCATCACCGAGTTTTTGGAATTCATCGACCAGACGCTGTCCCTCTTCCATGAGTTTATTGCGCTGCTCCTCATACTGCTTTGAAGCGGCCTGAACCTTGGCTGTAGCCTCCTGAGTGTCGGGGAGTGCCTGAATGAGGGCGTTAGTGTCTACAAGACCAACCTTGAGTGTCTGCGCGTTTGCGCCGATGAAAGGCAGTGCCAGAGCTACTGCCAAAATGATTTTTTTAAGCATCGTTGTTATTTGGATTTGATTATTTGTATTCTGTTATTTGGAATATCCGAGTTTGGCAAGCACTTCATTGCTCACATCTATTCTGGGTGATGCAAATACTATGCTTTGTGATGACGCGCGGTCGAAAATAGCCTGATAGCCTTTCTCTTCGGCCACAGCCTTAACCGCATTATACACATCTTCCTGTATTGGTTTCATCAGAGCCTGACGCTTCTTGTAAAGCTCACCTTCGGGACCAAAATATTTGTATCGCAGGTCAGTTGCCGATTTCTCCTTGGCTACTATCTGCTCTTCACGCTTTTTCTTCTGGTCATCTGTCAGAAATACCATGTCGGCCTGGTAATTCTTATACATGGTCTCAGCCTCTTTCGATACCTCGTTGACCTCCTTTTCCCAGCGGAGTGACACTTGGTTTAACTGTTCGTTGGCCATCTCGTAGGCAGGCACATTACGCAGTATATATTCCATATCCACGAGAGCGAATTTCTGTGCGGAAGCCGGTAGCCATGCCGCTATTGCCACAAGGGCTGCAAATAGTATCTTCTTCATAGTTAATCAGTGTTTGTACTATTTATAAGACGTATACAGGGGGAAATGGTTTAAAACTCCTGACCGAGCACAAAGTGAACCTGGCTGCCTCCGCGTTTGCCCCAGACCTTGTCGAAGCCGTATGCCCAGTCGATTCCGAGGTATCCGAGAATCGAGAGATATACGCGGGCTCCAACTCCGGCACTTCTCTTAAGATTGAAAGGAGAGAAGTCGGAGGCACTGGTCCAGCAGTTGCCGGCTTCGGCAAATGCTATGGCATAAATGGTTGTCGAAGGTTGCAGCAGGAAGGGGAAGTGAAGCTCCAGTGTAAACTTGCCGTAAGCATAACCTTCATAGCCCGAAGGTGTGAACTGGCCGTTGTCATAACCGCGCATTGAGATAGTCTCTGTAGCGTAGGTATATGAGCCGGTCATGCCGTCACCGCCGAAGTAGAAGGTCTCAAACGGAGTCTTGAGATGTTTGTTCCAGCTGCCGATAAGACCGAAATCCGCACGAGTCATAAGCACCAGAGTCCACTTGCCATTGGGGTCTGTGAGCGGAGTAAAGGTCTTGCTCTTGAAGCGCACTTTCCAGTACTCGATCCAGCGATAGAGCTTGGAGCGGGCAGCCTCACGCGATTCTGTATCGAGATTATCGTAACTTGCGCGGGCCTCGAGTGTCTTCCAGTCGCGCTTGCCAAACAAGCTTGCCGGGGGAGTCATGGTCACATCAATCGAGAATTGAGAACCGCGGCGTGTGTATATGGGGTTATCAATGCTTGAACGCGACAGGTTCAGTGTCAATGTCAGCGAGTTTGATGTGCCATTGCGCATATAATACAGGTAATCCCAGTTCTTCAGATAATACCAGCGGTAGCCGAGCATGGCCTGGAACTGGAAGTAGTCATCGGGCCAGGATAGCCTTGTGCCGTAACCCAGCGATACTCCGGCAAGCTGAAGCACCTTGTTGGGGTCGTAGGCATTCTCCAATGCATAGTTGGAGTAGTTTGTATTATAAGAATATTGGTTGTAAATAGCTGATTGATAGGCAGTGCTCCAGGCATTGTTATAATACTGGGAGTTGATGCCGGTGGAGCGGCTGAAATCAATCGATGCCGACAGAGAGTTGGGTCGGCTGCCGCCAATCCACGGGTCGAAAAATGATATCGAGTAACTCTGATAATACTGGGCGTTGGTTTGAGCCGCTATAGAGAATGTCTGACCATCACCACGCGGTATTATACCCTTGTAGCTGTGAGGATTGAAGAGATTGCGCATAGAGAAATTCGAGAACTGCAGCGCAACCTGGCCTGTGAGACCGGTCTGTCCCCAGCCAAATGAAAGCTGAATCTTATCATTGGCTTTGGATTCGAGATTGAACAGGATATCTACAGTGCCGTCATTTTCATTAGGCTCCGGGCGTATATCCATGTTTTCCGGGTTGAAGTGGCCGGTGGTTGCAATCTCACGTGCCGAACGCATCAAGTCGCTCTTGGAGAAGAGTTCACCCGGGCGCACTCTCAGCTCGCGACGCACCACTTTCTCATACAGCTGGTCGTTGCCATTGATTATCACGCGATTGATTTTGGCCTGAGGACCCTCGATTACGCGCATCTGCAGAGCGATGCTGTCACCCTGTATACTCTCCTCAATTGGCACAAGCTGGAAGAACAGATAGCCGTTGTCGAGATAGAGATTGGCTACTGCGTCATCATCTTCCTGTGTCCGCTTGTTGAGATATTTCTGATTGTATACAGAGCCGGGATATATGCCCAGCACATCGTTGAGCACATCGGTAGAATACACGGTATTACCTACCCATGATATATCGGAAATATAATATTTCTTACCTTCATCGACTGTGAGGAACACATCGACTGTCTTATCATCATATTTGGCTACAGAATCATGTGTAATTCGGGCGTCACGATAACCTAACTCATTGTATTTCTCAATGATTCGGTTGCGGTCATCGGCAAAATCGCGGTCTATGAATTTTTTCTGGCTGAAGATTTTCAATATATCATTCTTCTCGTTGGTCTTCTTCATGACCGATTTGATTTTGCGGTCGGAGAGCACCTCATTGCCATCGATATAGATTTTGTGTACCTTAACTTTATTGTTGCGGTTCACCACCACATTCAGAATCACCTGATTTTCTTTAGAGAGGTCAGGGTGTTGCTGAATATTGACATCTACATTTTTGAAACCCTTCTTCTCATAGTAATCCTCAATGATCTGCTTGGCGCGAGCTATGATGTTTGGGGTGAGTTGTTGTCCTGACACCATGCCGAGTCTCTCTTTAAGCTCTTTCTTCTCACCCCCTTTCACCCCCTCGAAAGTCATTTCCGACATGCGGGGCTGACGTTGGAGTGCGATTTCGAGCCATGCCTTATCTCCCTGGATTTTCTCTACATTAATTTCCACTTTTGAGTAAAGGCCCTGACGCCAGAAGCGCTTCACGGCATCGGTGATGGCTGCTCCGGGCACATCGATTCGGTCACCGATGGACAATCCGGAGAAACCGATGGCAAGATAATCATCGCTTTCCGGGATTCCGGTAACCTTAATTCCGGCGATTTCGTAAGATTTCGGAATCGGGGAATATATGACCTCCGGCGCATAGATAGTATCCTTAGGAGCCGAGGGGTCTTCCAGTTTTATGTCAAGAGCTGATGCGCTCCACTGGGAGCCGGCTATCAGCATAGTTATTACAGCGGTAATCAGTCGTTTCATTTCGGGTCGTCGGGTGTATGGCGCACCTGTTCGGAGGTACGGCCGAATCGCCTTTCACGCTTTCGGTATTCCGATATGGCGGCGAGAAATTCTTTTTCGCCGAAATCGGGCCAAAGCACATCGGTGAAGTATAATTCTGAATATGCGGTCTGCCAAAGCAGAAAATTACTGAGTCTGAGTTCGCCACCGGTGCGTATCAATAATTCCGGATCCGGAATTCCGGAAGTGGCGAGTTGTGCCGATATTGTATCTTCGGTAATATCGGCGGGGTTTATCCGGCCGTTACGCACTTGGGCCGCTATGGCGCGCATCGCTTCGGTCAGTTCCCAGCGCGAGGAGTAGCTCAGACAGAGATTCAGATTGAGTCCGGTGCAATCTGAAGTCTCCTCAACACCATGGTACAGGTCGCGCTGCACATCGGCAGGCAAACGGTCTATATCGCCCACAAGTCTTATCTTGACATTGTTGGCCTTTAAGTCGGGTGTCTCATTGCGGATTGCCTGACCTATCAGGGTCATCAGTGTATCGACTTCCTGCTGCGGACGATTCCAGTTCTCTGTCGAGAATGCATAAAGAGTGAGGTCGCGCACTCCGAGGTCAGAGGCGAGCCGGGTTATGCGATGCACACTGTTGACTCCTTCGGCGTGACCGTCACTGCGACCGCGCAGACGTTCCTTGGCCCAGCGACCATTGCCATCCATGATAATCGCAATGTGTGCCGGTATCCGATCTGCTGCCGGGTCTATGTGATTTTTTTCTTTTACAGATTCCATCAGTTAGGTCGTCAATCTTTATAGTGACACACTGCACACCGCTTGCTGAACTCATAGCTTACTGTCAGCATAAGTGTCGAATACCAGTCGGTATTCTTCATGAACCCGCTCTTTATGCCGAGTGGATCCTTAAGAGCCGCTGAATCAAGACGATCGCTGAATGTCTTTTTCATCAGGAACTCCAAGCCGAGATTCCAGCGCAGAGCCGGTTTGAACTTAAACCCTATGCCCATGGGAATGGTAAATGCCGCTCCACCGCTGCCATCGACACTCCATGCCGTGACCGAAACTCCCGCAGTGATATAGGGTGTCCAGCGTTTCAATTTCCGGTAGCGTTCTCCCATGCCATAGTTGAAGAAGTGAAATTCAAATAATTCACCCAATTCAAAAAATGTGGTTGAAAATTTGAATTGTCTTCCGTCGGGAAGCACATTCTCCATATCTTTTGTATCTCCGCTCAATGTGCCGACATAGAAGTTTGTCTTGAAATTGATGCGGGGATTATATATGTAGCGAAACAGTATCTCTCCGCTGAATCCGGGGTGAGAATATAGATTCGAGGTATTCGCATCGCCTAAATATCCGGTCATGCCAATACCCGCCCCTATATCGAAGCGGTAATCCTCTTGCGCGCGCGCGGGTATAATCGCCGCGAAACTCGCGAGAATTATCAAGATGACTGTAAGTTGCTTATTCAATTCTATTTAGATTATCGGGGTAAATGTAAGTCGTGCCAACACTCCGCGCCATATCTTGGAGCTCAGCAGACCATCGGCATCATATCCGCCAAAGAGATAGATATATGGGCAGTCCCATTCGACTTCATATCCGGAGACTTCCACATTGGCGCGATAGGGCCTGCTCACAATCTTTAGCCATGCATCGGCCAGGTTTGCTGAAAATTGTGAAGATATCACAAGATTATCGCAGCCACTTAATGCCGGCATCTCCTCCGGTAACTGTATGCTCTCATTGCCGGCAGTCCAGTTCACACCGTTATCGTATGAAATCCAGGTGGTTCTGTTTAGAGTTCCATCGGCAAGTCGACCTCCGGTCAGCATCCATACTGCATATTCGACCATAGAATTTCCGGCAGCCGACGGACGGAAATGATAATAGGGTATCAGTGATGCCCCTTCAATAGCCGGTATTCCTCCACGGCTGAGTTCAATCCAGTTAGTGCCGTCGAATGCCCAGGTCTTGTTGGATAAAGCTCCGCTATCGGTTATACCCCCGGCCATAAGTGCAACCGGCGACGAGGTCCATTTATTGGAGAGTGTCACAAGATTAGAGGCTCCCTTCACCGGGAAATTGGCCGGTATATTATTGCGTGCTATAGAAACCACCGGATATTGGTCAAACAAGCCATCGGCTCCGATACCCAATACTGTTCCTTCGTAGGCTCCAATCATCGATTTCCATACAACTCCGGTATCGGCCCACCCTGTAGCATTGGAGTCAGAACTATATAGTTCCCCTTTGTCATCAAGGATATACAGCTTGCTGTCGGAGGCAGCAAGTGATTCTACCGCGGGGGTAAATCCGAAGGTTGCAACAGTGCGGGTCCAATGGCCGATTTCAGCCGGTGTGGTTGTAGCTATGGTATAACTGCCGTCAGATTCCTGAAGGAGTGTGATTATTTTTGAATCAGACTCAACGGTTTTCTGCTTTAGAGGTGAACCAAGACGCGAGGGCAATTCGGTTGTCGACAACTCACTCCAGAAAAGAGTATCCGGGTCAACCTGATGCACATTTATCTTGATGCGGTAAGATATCGGCTCATCGTCGGAATTACCCTTGACTCGGAGCACAACATTGCCGGTGAAATCAATTGAATCTGTCGGATTTTCTATATAATTCACGCTCCCTTCGCGAGTTGTGCCTCCCGACATCTCAAATATAGCCTCACTTACAGTGCTGCTGAATTTTACGGTAGCCACCAATTTATCGACAGGAGTTCCTTTTGGAAGTGAATCAGCATTGAAAATCAGTTTTTTATCTAAGTCGATTGAGAAATAGGCCGAGTCAAGACCCTCCTCAAGCTTTACATTTTTGAGGCTGAATGAGGTCACAGCCAGATTCGTCACATTATTGAATGCGCGTGTGTTATCTTTCTCGTTGCATGCGGTGGTAAGCATGCTCATCGAACCGAAAAGGATCGCAAGTGATATTGTTGTTTTTGTTGTTAGCTTCACGATGCGTGAGTATGTGGAATTTGCTGCTGTCAGTGTTTCAACTTGCAAATTTAGCATTTCCGACCGAAATACGCCAATTCACGCTAATTAAAAACGATTTTAAGTATTTTTAACCACTCGCAAAGTCAATTATCCCCTATTCTGATTCGATTTTGAAAGTATTGTGATCAATGTTGATTTCACGCTCTATCCTGATGCTATCGTATAAACCTTCGCAGATAAATGAGTCAAGTAGTCTTCTGCCTCCCTCTACCATAAGCGATGTGATTCGATACTCTTCGAATAGTAGTTTCATGTTTTGCTCAAGTGGAAGATGTGGATTCAGTATTATCGGGTTTTGCTGCATTACCTTAAGGTCGAGGTTCTCAATGCGTTCGGATTTAAATATGACCGGACGCGGGGAGTTGCCCGGCCATAAGCGGTTAGATAGTGAGGGATTGTCGGTGAGGAGTGTGTTTGTGCCGACCATTATGGCATCGCAGCATGATCTCTGAGCGTGCATGAGTGTTGCCGAGAGGGGAGTTGAAATCTGAAGAGGTGTTGTATCCGGTAGACTCAAGCGTCCGTAAGCATCTTCAGCCCATTTCAGCAGAATCCACGGTCTGCGTTTTGTCTGGGCAGTTATGAATCTGATATTTAGCGCCCGGCATTCATCTTCGAGCACACCTGATTCGACTTCTATGCCTGAGTCCTCAAGCATGCGGAGTCCGCGACCGGCCACTTTGGGATTAGGGTCTATCATGCCTGACACCACGCGTTTTACTTTTTTGCGACACAGCATTTCCGCACAAGGAGGTGTCTTGCCGTAGTGCGAACATGGTTCGAGAGTGACATAGACAGTGGCTTGGTGCAGCAGAGGCTCATCCTGCTTGCGCACTGATGCCATAGCGTTGACTTCCGCATGACCTTCTCCATACCTGCGGTGCCAACCCTCGCCAATTATGCGGCCGGCAGCAGATACTATCACACAACCTACCATAGGGTTGGGAGAGACATGCCCGGCGCCGTAGGCTGCCAGTTCCAATGCCCGCTTCATGTATATTTTATCCCACTCTTTCTCCATAATAAAAACTTAGTGATAATAGGTGTACTAAAATCTCACACCCGTAGATACTTGGATATTGGCAATTCCAGTTGCGAAACCCACATGGTCATCGAGCATATAGTGGCATCGGAACATGCCATTGGCGGCCACAAAAAACTGACGGTTGTAATATGTCAGTGAACTCATGACGCGCCCTCCGACAGTGGAGTTCCAATGATGCTGATTGTCTGAGATGTATCTGGCGTGGGTGAGACCGATGGCCGGAGCCGCCGTGACATTAAAATGCCAATGCTTTCCTAAAACCCAATTGTAGCTGTATCCTCCGACCAATGTAAAGGTCTGATGCCGCATACTGTATTTTTCGTATTCGAATTCGATTTTCTCGGGCCAGCCCTCGGGCAACTTTGTGAGATCGAACTTATCGGAATAGATGGTCGTGATCATGCCGGCCAGCCATGAACCCTGTGATTTTAACTGATAGGTCGAAAGGTTATATCCTGCCGGAAAAGAAAACTTCTTGTAGTTGAAGAAATAAAATCCTGTCACTCCGTATGCGCTGAAATCGAGACCATCATAATATAGATGATGATGCGTATCATCTTTAGGTGCCGATATCGACCTGATCACGGTCTGCCCCTTGTGACTCCAATGATAAAAGTCCAGGTACACGCGTTCGGTCCAGAGTGTAATACCCGCTTTCTTATGTTTTGACTTGTTACCATGAATCCAGGAAGTGATGTCATGAGAGTATGAAAGCGAAAGTATCGAGTAGTTGGCCTGAATACCGAGGTTTGAATAGGGATTGCTTGCTATGGTTAAGCTGACATTATTTGGCATCCGGAAATAGTATGCGTCAGCCCAGTTATCAAGCAGAAGTCTTACTTTACCATGTTTGCCGGTGTGACCCACATAGGTGGTATCGTAAGAATTGAATGTCTTTTCCGCCCATCTGTATGTTTTGAGACAGAACCTTATAAATTTGGGGTATTGGTCTTCATTTGATTTAAGCTCTTTAATTTTTCGTCGCAGACCATCTTCCCAAATCTTGAGGCGCATGAGGTCGGGCACATCTCTTTCAGCTTCACTTTCGGCCAAGTCAATAGAGTCCACAAATCCTTCAAGTGTGTCGATTTCTTCATTATCGGGCAGCGGGTGATTCGAATCACCCGATATATGAGTTTGAGCAGTTGCAATCGCGCAAACAATCGCGAAGGTAAAAGTCAGTATAATCCGCGACAATGACATGTAGATGCAAACTTCAGTAACCTAAGAAATCAAGACCTCAGCGAGTGATATCGTGATTGTCGAGCGTGAGGTGGTATCTTGCAGCATTCGCCAGATGCTCCTCGTAGGTCGAGGCGAAGTTGTGGCCACCCGAGAAATCCTCTTTGGCACACATGTAATAGTAACTGTTTGGCAAAGCATCAAGTATATCCTGCACAGTGCGGTGGCTTGTGGTGCGGATCGGACCGGGGGGCACTCCTTTATGCAGATATGTATTGTAGGGAGAGGGTGTTTGCAAATCTGCATGAGAGATGCGTTGGATCGTGAAATCGCCGAGAGCATAGCGTACCGTAGGGTCAGCCTGCAGTTTCATGCCGGCATTGAGCCTGTTGATATATAATTGTCCTATCGTGCCCTTTTCGGAATTCATATTTGTCTCCTCGTCGGTTATGGAGGCTATAACCATGGCTTGCAGAGGTGTGAGTCCCAATTCGGCAGCTTTCTCTTTATTATCCTGATTCCATAGAAGCAGGTAATTTTTGCCAATCTTATCCAAAACCTGACGAGCTGAATTGGTCCAGTAAACTTCATAGGTATCATCGACAAAAAGCGCCATGGCCGATTCGGGGGTGAGATCATATTTCTGCAAATAGACGGAATCGCGAAGCAACTTCCAAAGGGAATCCTCCGGAAAATTCATCTTGGCGCTAATCTTCTCCACCATAAGTGGAAGGCTGCGGAAGCCATTTATGGTAAGTCTCACCGGAGTCTGTTTGCCCGAAGTTAGCCTGAGCATAACTTTCAGCGGATTGGAGCCTGCCGGAATAAGGTATGCTCCGGGGTGGTCGGAAATCTCTGCCGCACGCAGATGCGACAGATTCCGGACACGCTCTGCAAATGCCTTACCATAATATTTGGTGAGCGTGTCTTGCACGGTTTCGCAGGTAGCTTTAGCCGGAATCTTGATCGTAACATCTCTTTCCGTCTTGGAAATCACAAGCGGAAATAAAAAGACGAGGAAAATAGCCAGTGTCAGGCAGAGTGCCAGCATAGTAATCAACATGAATTTATGTGACCTCTTCTGCCTGACAATTGGTTGTTCGTTTTTCACGTGTTCTATATCTCTAATTCAGGTGTTTAGTTGCTGTTATAGGGAAAAGTTTCTGCAGATTCTCAGCAGTTCTTGTTCTTTTCAAGCTGGCTCTCGAGTGCTTCGAGACAAAGGTCGACAGCTTCTTCAAATGTGTCGGCTGTTTTTGAAGCATAAAGCTCCGCCGGAGGAGTGGTAAGCTTTATCGAAGCCTCTTTATTATTGGCGGTTTCCGGCTTAACAACCTTGAGTGTGATGTCGGCTGCCGTGATTGCTTCAAATCTGCGTGTCAGCTTCTCTATTTTCTTGTTGATGAATGCAGTGAGCTTATCTTTTGCGTCGAAGTGAATTGCTTTAATGTTTGCTTCCATAGTTCAGAGGTATTAAGAAGTTAGTAATTCATCCCGGCTTTGATTGCTCCCTGTTATGGTTGCAATTCATCTGCCTTGGATACAAAGATAAACAAAAATTGGAATTATTTTGTTAACTGAACCACGATTTTTTTTGATTTATTATCGAATCCGCTTATAATACCGAACCGGCACTTATTTATCATCAGAGTTCTTTTTAAGTGTGGAGCGCGGGTGTGCCGATACATAATTTTTACGAATATCGCGCATAGACAAGTGTGTGTATATCTGAGTTGTGGCAAGCGAGGCATGACCGAGCATCTCGCGCACTGCATCGAGGTCTGCACCATTGCTTACCATTTCGGTAGCAAACGAGTGTCGCAGTGTGTGCGGACTTTTTCTGCCGGTTCTGGCTGATTGAAGCGCACGCCTTACAAGCTCATACATCCCCCTGCGGCTGAGCGGACCGCGTTTGCCTACGATCAGAGCCTTATCTCCGTTGAGTTCCGGGTGCTCGGTGTCGCGCACCTGCTGCCAGATGCGAATCTCCTCGATCAGACTTCCGGGCAGCGGAAGAACTCGCGTCTTATTTCTTTTGCCGGTGACTCTGATTTGCTGAGAGGCGAAATCGATATCATGGTCGGATATGGCGAGTAGTTCGGCTTGGCGCAATCCAAGTGAATAGAGCATGGTTATGACTATATGCTCAAGTCGATCGGTATAATCATTTGAGGGTTGGTCAAGTATCCGCTCCAGATCGTCAGCACCGATTGTCTCGGGCAGATGCTTCGGAAGCTTGGGTAGTATGACATCAGCAGCGGGATTATGCTTGATCATCTGCCTGCGAAGAAGCCAGTGATAAAAAGCTCTGAGGCTTTGCACCTTGCGTCGGAGTGTGCGCGGAGTGCGCCCCTCATCGGCCATCATGCCTACCCAGCCTCTGATATCCTGAAGATTGGCCGCGATGAGGCCGCCATCGGCACTGTCAGTCTCTAGAAACTCGGCAAAGTTTCTGATGTCGCGCCCGTATGCTTCGAGAGTATGTGGCGAACAGCGTTGCTCGGCTTCAAGATGAAGTAAAAACTCCGACATCAGTGTGCTGTCGCGCTCGCTGTAATCATTAGGCGTAGAAGCCGACTGTGGCATATAGCTTTAGCTTTAAGGAAGGAGAATAGGGGTCGGTTGGTAAACACACGACAAACGGTATGGCGTTCGATGTCCGAATGCCATACCTTATCTGTTAATTCGTGCTGTTATGATTCGAGGGTAAGAGAAGTGCAATTACTGCTCTGCCTGACGAAGCTGCTGCACATAGATAGCCTTCACCATCTTCTTGCGGTTTGTCACCGAAGGCTTCTCAAATGCCTGACGTGCACGAAGCTCTTTGATGATACCGGTGCGCTCAAATTTGCGCTTGAATTTCTTGAGGGCCTTCTCGATGTTCTCGTTCTCTTTAACCTGTACGATAATCATGTTTGGTGGTTATTAATTTTTTGTTTTTATTTGTTATATGTTTAGCAAGTCAACCGATAACCGTTAGTTTTTAATGACCAAGGGTCTTTTCGGACTGATTCGCGTGCAGCCGAGACGCACATGATTCGGCGTTCGCGCTTGCAAGATGCAAAATTAGTGAAAAGTGTATTACTGACAAAATAAATTATTGAATTTTTAATTTAGAAAAATTTTTCAGCCATGAGAAAAACTCTATGCGCCTTGGCCATAGCGGCCATTTCAGTCACTCCTATCTTCTCTCAGGGTCACGACACAAACCCTGAAAAATATTATCTGGTGATTTCAGAGGTTGTGAATTCGCAACAGTTATTGCCTGCTCCGCCCGATACCACTACTGCGCGCTATGCCTACGACCGCGAGCAATATGAGTGGGGCAAGTCCATGCGTTCATGCGAGCGTGGCAAGCGTGCCATTCTCGATGCCGATCTTAGCGAAGGCTGGCTTGACCGCGATTTCAGTGAGGCTTTCGGATTCAAACTCACCCCTCAGAACGCTCCGGAAATTTATAAGCTCCTTTCGACCATGAAGGAGGATGCCGGTGATCTGGCCACCCGCACAGCCAAGAATCACTACATGCGTCCAAGACCCTTTATGGTATATAATGAGCCTTCCGCAACTCCTGCCGATGAACCCGGTTTACGCAAAAATGGCAGCTTCCCCTCGGGGCACACTGCCATAGGTTGGGCTTCAGCTTTGGTCCTTTCAGAAATAAATCCGGCGCGTAAAAATGAAATAATGCAGCGCGGTTATGATTTCGGTCAAAGCCGAGTGATTTGCGGAGCGCATTTCCAAAGCGATGTTGATGCCGGTCGCCTTGTCGGCTCAGCTGTAGTAGCTCAGCTTCACGCCAACAAGGATTTCCAGAAACAACTCGCCAAAGCCAAAAAAGAACTAAATAAGCTTGTCAAGCAGCAACAGAAGAAGTAGCGTTAACCCTCACGCTCTGCCTGAACCTCACGTTCGTTGTCTTTCAGTTCCTCTTCGGGAGTTTCGGTAAACCAGCGTGAGTACATCAGGTACTGATGGGCAATCTTCTGGTTCATCTCTTTGGCCTTCTCAGGCTCTACCATCTTGATGAACTTAGCCGGAGCTCCTGCCCACATTTCGTTAGGACCAATCTGAGTGCGACTGAGCACTACAGAACCGGCCGCTACCAAGGCACCTTCACCTACCACAGCATCGTCCATGACTATCGCACCCATTCCGATGAGGGCATAGTCATGGATTTTTGCACCATGAATCACCACATTGTGACCTATTGACACATCGTTGCCGATTTCAATGGTCGATTTCTGATATAGTGTGTGAAGCACTGACCCATCCTGAATATTCACACGATTGCCGATGGTTATTGTGTTTACGTCGCCACGAAGCACTGTGCCAAACCACACGCTGCACTGGTCTCCCATGGTTACATCGCCGATTATGGCGGCATTTTCGGCAATAAAACAATCCTCGCCGATTTTAGGGGTGAAACCCCTTACACTTTTCAAAATCATACTATAATTCGATTCTTGGATTCTTATTTGAGAGGTTCTGTTTTTTGTTTGAGCCATTCAGCCTCTTCAGCTGTGAGTAGCGGTGTCAGGCGACTGCGAACCAGTGAGTGATAATCGTTGACCCACTTAATTTCCTCTGCACTCATTATCTCGACCTGGAATAAAGTTCTGTCGAAGGGGAAGAGTGTCATGGGGTGGAAATGCAGAAATTCACCAAATTCGGTGGTTTCATATTTCTCGGTGACTATCAGGTTCTCGCAGCGGATACCATATCGACCTTCAAGATATAGGCCGGGTTCATTGCTGGTAATCATGCCCGGTTCGAGAGGAGTAGGATTAATATTGAGGCGGATATTTTGAGGACCTTCGTGGCAGTTTATGAAATATCCTACACCATGGCCGGTGCCGTGATAATATGCTTTTCCCTCTTTCCAAAGGAACTGTCGCGCCAGAACATCTAGCTGATGACCTGTGGTTCCTGCCGGGAATATGGCATTTGAGAGCGCGATATGACCTTTCATCACAAGTGTGAAGTCATGTTTCTGCTCCTCGGTGGGTGTGCCTAAGGCTACAGTGCGGGTTATATCTGTGGTGCCGTAGATATACTGGCCGCCTGAGTCTACAAGCAGTAAACCATCTCCGACAATTGCCACATCCGTTTCCTCGGTAGCTTCATAATGCACGATTGCACCATGCTCGTTCCAACCGAGAATAGGGGAGAAGCTTTCATCTACACAGGTAGGGTCAGACAGCCTGAGCGCACGCAGGCGTTTGCCGAGTTCTACCTCGGTGAGTTTGCCAGTGGGATACTCGCGTTCGACCATCATGAAGAAGCGTGTCAGAGCCACACCGTCCTTCTCCATAGCGGTGGCAAGATTCGATATCATGGTATCATTCTTGATACTCTTAAGCTTGGCTACTCCATCGCCGCCGAATACAGTTGTGCAGCCTATGTGGTCATAGATGCCGCGGGCGGTCTTCTGCGGGTCTATCAGCAGGCGTGTCTCCTTTGGAAGTTGGCTTACAAACTCTTTGACGCTGTCGTAAGGGCGAGTCGAAATGTGATATTTCTCAAGATGCGCCTTGACTGCATCGGTGAGCTTTACATCGTCGACAAAAAGCACGCGGTCACCCTGCTCGCTGAGGTAGAGGAACCCGACATACATGGGAGAGAAGTTGATGTCGCCTGCTGCCCGCAGATTGGTTACCCATGCCAGGTCGTCGAGAGCTGAAATCAATATAGCGTTGGCCAGCTCGCCCTTAAGCTCGGCGAGCACAGCTTCAATCTTTGAGTCCACGCTCTGACCCACGATTTTTTCATCGTGCACAAATAGCTTGTTGGCAGGGCGTGCGGGACGCTCCGGATATATGTAATCAAATTGCGGGAAGTCGGTGTTGAGCTTGATGCCGTTATCATTAAGTTCCTGCTGGAGGCGCTGACAGTAAGACACTGAAAATGTCATGCCGTCAATACCCACGGTTTTCCCTGAATCCGTATGCTCGGTAACCCAGTCAATCAGGTCAACCGCCTCGGGACCATCTTCTTTCATCATCTTGAAGCCGGTGCCTTCAAGTTGAGCGGTGGCCTGGATAAAATAGCGGGAGTCGGTCCATACGAGAGCTTCGTCAGCTGTTACAACCGCAGTGCCGTTAGTGCCGTTTTCAGACTCGAATCCGGTCAGCCACTCGCGCCCTCTCCAATGGTGAGGTGGCAATTCACTCTGGTGAGGGTCAGTGCCCGATATGATGCAGACATCTACCTGATGGTCGGCCATGGCCTTGCGCAGCCTGTCGAGATATTCCTGATTCTTTTTCATAATATATTATGAGTATTGGTATTAATTCTCTTTAATTATTTAAATCTTGATGCTGAGGAGTTGATACATTCGAATATGTGGCGGTCTGTGTCGGTTAACTCCAGTCCCCGGCGCCCCATGACCCGCGATGCCACCTGCATGAATGTGTCAATAGAAACATCTGAGAAACCGCTCTCCGGGCTGCCATTCTGGAATGAAGGAATAAACTGCCGCGGGAAGCCGGCACCGTGGAAGTTGACTCCTACACCAACCACAGTGGCCGTGTTGAACATACAGTTGATGCCTGCCTTGGAGTGGTCGCCCATGATCAGACCGCAAAACTGCAAATCTGTACGCATAAACCGTTGGGTAGCATAATTCCAGATGCGGATTTTTGAATAGTCATTTTTGAGATTGCTCGAGTTGGTGCCGGCTCCTATATTGCACCATTCTCCGATTACCGCATTTCCGAGATAGCCATCATGAGCCTTATTGGAATATCCGAATATTACCGTATTTGATATTTCTCCCCCTACTTTACAGAAGGGTCCGAAAGTAGTGCCTCCGTAAATTTTGGCCCCCATCTTGATTTGAGCGTCATTGCAGATCGCTATTGGACCGCGCAGACAAGCACCCTCCATCACCTGGGCATTGCGGCCTATGTACACAGGTCCATCGCTGAGATTGATGGTGCAACCCATAACCTTTGCTCCCGGCTCGATAAATAGTGCAGGAAGTCCGTTGTCAAGTCGCAGATCGCCAAGCAGTGTGACACTCGAATCAGGTGAGATACCCTTACGGTCGCGGATATACCAGACATAATCGTTGTGTATCTCCTCGGCATTGTTCAGGAAGATGTCAAACACATAATTTATGCGCCGTGAACCGTTGGCACTCTCCCTGCCGAAACCGGAGTCGAGTTTTATAAACTGAGCAAGTGTGCCCTTGAATGCCCAGATACCCGATGCATCGCGCAGCGCATCTCCGGGTTTGAGTTGAGAAGCTTCAAGTGCAACAGCCATGTCGGGCAGTTTATTGCCGGCTATGAAAAGAGCTTCTTCGGACTCCTGACAATCAAGAGGGAATTTCTCTCGCAAATAGTCTTTGGGAAGCCAGGAATATTCACCAGGAATGAAGTGCTCCCACTTGTCGCGAATCGTAACCAAGCCGATTCGAAATGCGCCGACCGGGCGTGTGTATGATAAGGGTAGAAGGTTCTCGTAAACCTCCGGAGTGTCAAAAAGTACAATCTTCATGGATCGGTAATTTTGTGTCGGTGTCGGTTCTCACTGACAATAGTCACAAAATTAATCTGAATAATCCTTAAAAACAATTTAGAAACCAAAATATTGCGAATTGTGGCAGAATCCGTTGAAATACAATAAAATTGATTTATTTACGTATATTCAATCGCCGAGGCTTAAGTAAAAGCCTATGAATTTATATAAGATAAAAATTCAGGGTTAACCTCTCATTATTTAAGAAAATCATGAATTTCAAATACTCAGAAAATTTTAAATGCCGCAATGTGTGGCGATCCTTTACAGCGGGTGCTTTCTTTTGTTTGGCAGCTGTATCAGCATTGGCTGTTCCTGCCAAACCCGGTCTGATGACCTATACCGATGCCGACGGTCACTCTATTGAGTTGCGCCTGGTAGGTGACGAACGTTTTCATCAGTATTTCACCCCCGAAGGCCTGCCGGTAGCCGAAAAAGATGGCCGCTGGTTTTATAGCGATATTGACCAGGAGGGATTGCTTGTAATAAGTGATGTAAACGCTGCTACATCAGCGGTTGCGCCGGCTATTGATATCAAAGGGCTGCCTGAGCGTATGGCCAAGCGTGCAGCTTTATCTCCGAAATTTAATGCGGATTCGCGAAAGTTTTCCCATTTAAAAGCGCAGTATTCCGCCAGCGGAAATGTGCAGTCCCCGTATCCCATGGGCCCGGGACTTTTCCCCGACTTGCATTTCCCCTCATGCGGAGATCAGAAAGCGATCGTCATTCTTGTGGAATATCAGGATGTAAAATTCAGTGATCCGTATCGCAATAATGTGACTGCCCACGATTATTTCAATCGCATGCTCAATGAGGATAACTTCTCGGATTATGGAGCTACCGGTTCGGCAGCACAATTCTTTCGCGAAAACTCAAATAATGTATTCAGACCCGAATTTGATCTCTACGGACCTCTGACACTTGCTCATGAAAGGAAATACTACGGAGCAAATGATAGATATGGCGATGATATAGCCGCCCACGAAATGGTGATCGAAGCTTGTGAGCAACTTGATGATGTCATAGATTTCACAGAATATGACCGAGATGGTGATGGTATAGTAGACAATGTTTTCCTGTTTTATGCCGGCAAAGGTGAAGCCTCAGGCGGAGGCAGGGATACTGTATGGCCTCATTCGTTTAATTTAGATGATGCCGGTTATCCGGACGTCTATTTTGACGGTGTCAAAATTTATACCTACGGAGTCACTTGCGAATGGGAGGGGAACCGCCCCGACGGTGTAGGAACCTTCGTGCATGAGTTCAGTCATGTGATGGGACTTCCCGATTTGTATGCCACCAATTACGCTTCCTCATTTACTCCGGGAGCATACTCTACACTTGACTCAGGCCCATATAATAATGATGGCATGACACCCCCGATGTATGGTGCATTTGAACGTTATGCACTGGGCTGGGTCGCTCCCAAAGTGCTTGATAATCCCGGTGATGTCGTGCTGAAGCCTATCGCTGAGAATGAATGCGCAATTATCCCGACCGATAAAGATTCAGAGTTCTTTTTGCTTGAGAATAGGCAGCAAAAGGGTTGGGATAAATATATCCCCGGTCATGGCATGCTTATCTGGCATATAGATTATGTCAACAAGATATGGCAGAATAATTCGGTCAACAATAGTTCCTCTCACCAGTATGTGGATATAGAGGAAGCTGATAATATCAAGACCTCGGCTTCTCAATCGGGAGATACATTCCCGGGGGTGAAGAATATCACCTCTTTTACATCTTCCACAGCTCCGGGTCTTGTGGCCTGGAACGGAGTGGGTATTAACCGTCCGATTACCGATATCGCCGAAACCCCGGAGGGTAACATAACTTTCAGAGTCGGGGGTGAGATGTCAAAGGTCGATACCATAGCCACGGCTGCAGGTGAAATAAGCGTGAGCGGACGAAGCGTGACATCTGTTTCTGGTAGCAGAATGATAGTTTATAATGCAGCCGGACAGCAGGTTTGTGTTGCACACGGCTCTATCGAATTACCCGGGGCTGGTCTCTATATTATCGCTGATGGGAAAAACACAATCAAGGTGATTGTAAAATAAGAATCCCGGTTTTTCTGTATTAAATGCGGATTATATCTACAATAGTTATTTGCGCGCTGGCAGCCTTCAGCATGTCGGCGCGCGATACTAAATTGCGTGGAAAAGTCGGGCGCGATGCCAAGGTAAAACCGACCGAACAAGCTGACTCTTCTAATCCGAAGCCACATAATCCTTCCGATTTCTATTGGGTATCAAAAGGCTCGGGATTTTGGGGCTTGCAATTCGGCGCAGATCTATATTGTGCTGATATTTATAATTTCAGCAGCGGCACCCTCTTTGATAGTCTCGGATGGGGTGGTTTCGGCGGGTTGTCATATAAATATCAGTGGCGAAGCGGTGCGGTGATAGAGAGCGGAATGCTGTTTTCATACGACTTCGCGCCGGTCGGTGTGAAATATATCGACCAGTCCACAGGGTCGGTGGTCAGAAGTGTGTTTGATTTGAACCGAGGTGTGATTCAGGTTCCGCTCAGAGCAGGTTGCAGATTCGGATTTTGGGAGAATTTTGGTTTTACAATCACAGCCGGTATTCAGGGTTCCTTGGGCATATTCGGCAGTTTTGAGCAGGAAGGAATCAAGGCGCGGGAATATAAAATTTACGGTGCAGACGGAGTGTGGCATAGATTGGGGTTGTCGGGGTCGTTAGCTTTGACCTTGGAACTTGACGGTCCCGTAAGCTTGAGTCTGCTGGGTAGTACCTCGATACTCAATATGAGCAAGCGGGATATATACGACAGGTCGCGCATGCACGATGTCAGCCTGAGTCTCGGGCTGACATATTTCTTCAATCGGCGTCATGACAAATAGAGATGCGGAACGGAGATGTATCAAAAAAATATCCTGATGGGATATAAAATATTTGCATAAGAGACTGATATTTATTATCTTTGCATCGGATTTGAGACAATCGAGCCCTCGGGCGCAGGCTAAATAATTGTGTAGCAATTGTTTGGCGTGCGTTGTATGTGTGACTGTGGTTGTTTGAAAATTTGAAGAAAAGAAACCAAGATAACTAAAAAGTAACCAGAAAAAGAATGCCTACAATTCAGCAATTAGTAAGAAAAGGGCGTACCGTTCTGAAAGACAAGAGCAAGTCTCCTGCTCTGGACTCATGTCCTCAGCGTCGCGGAGTGTGTGTTCGTGTTTACACCACCACACCTAAGAAGCCTAATTCGGCAATGCGTAAAGTTGCCCGTGTTCGTCTCACCAACGGCAAGGAGGTCAACAGTTACATTCCCGGAGAGGGTCACAACCTGCAGGAGCACTCGATCGTGATGGTTCGCGGTGGTCGTGTTAAAG
>CAMWLY010000003.1 GCA_947175145.1 uncultured Muribaculaceae bacterium
CCTTCATCGTTGGGGATGCGCTCACCAACAGTCGCAATCTTTTTGGTGACCACACCACCATCGCCAAGGTTGGCAAAACCAAGATAGACTATATGGACTATCAGCGCAAACGTGAGGAGCTCAACAATCAGCTTGAGGAAGCCCGCCGCAACAACCCCGCACAGTTTGCCAACTTCGACACCCAGATTCTGCCTGAGATGGCTCTTGAGCAGCTGGTGCAGGATGCGCTTCTGACAGAAGCTGCTGAAAAAGCCGGTATCCGCAGTTCGGGCAATCTGCTTCGCTACTATATGATAGAGAATCCCCGCTCGCAAGAGGTTATGGAGATCGTTCGCCAGCTCAATGCAGCCGGTTATCCGGTGCAGACCCCTCAGCAGGCCTACGAGTTGATTTTCAACCCCAAGCGCAATGGCCTCACAGAAGCCCAGGTTCAGCCCTTCCAGCAGGGATGGCTGGCAGCTGAAAAAGCTACAGAAAAGCAGATCAAACAGCAGACTTATCAGCGCCTGCTTGTAGGCTCTGTTCGCGCCAATGAACTCGACCGCAAAGCACTCTATGAAGATTACATCGCAACTTCAAATGCTCAGGTAGCATTCCTGCCCTACGGAGACCTTGATGCCAAGAAGTATCCTGTGAGCGATGATGAGATCGCAAAACTTTATAAGGAGAAGAAAAACAATTTCCGCGTGAGCGAGCCCACCCGCGAAGTCAGCTTCATCGCAGTGAGCATTATGCCTTCTGATGAAGACCGCAAGGCTTCAGCTGAACTTGCACGCAAGACTGTCGCTTCTCTTCAGGCAGGTCAGCTCTCCAAGGAACTTAAGAAAGAGGGTGTGAGTGTAACCCGCCACGCACTTCGCGCTTCTGATGTACCCGCAGGTCCGGCCAAGGAATATATACTCAATGGCAGCTCCGACAGCGTGCGTCTCGTATCCGAGAATCTGGCTGGCTTTACCGCCATCAAGGTTGTGAGCCGCAAAGCTGAAATTGACTCAATTCAGCTCAACATAGTATCTGCAGCCACAGAGCGTCTTGGCAACAAGATTCTGACAGCCCTCAACTCAGGTCTTGCAGCAGACAGCGTGATGAGCCGTTATCCGGCCGACAGTGTTGCAAGCCAGCTCAATCAGTGGCTCCCTCTCTATACTGCCGATGGTGCTACCAATGCTATTCCGACCGCAACACTTGATTCTCTCCGCGCAGCAGGTGGCAAATTTGTGGCTATCCAGCAGGGCCCTCAGGGCATGGTGATGGCTCAGATTGTGAAGCAGAACGCTCCTGTGACCGTATATGAATATGATGAGGCTGTGTATCAGCTCGCCCCCAGCACCAAGACCAAAAATCAGGCAAGAGAAGCATTTGAGAAATTCCTCGGTGCTAACAATACCGCTGAGAAATTTACCGCCAATGCTGAAAAGGCCGGTTACAATGTGCAGAACTTCACCCTCACATCTTCAACTCCTGCGATACCGAGATTCCAGGGCATGGATCAGTATTATCCCGATTCACGCCAGGTGGTTCGCTGGGTAATGATGGATGCCGACAAAGGAGAGGTCAGCCATATCTATAATTCAAGCAATGCGCTTCGCCCGGTGATGTATGCCGTGGCTGTAGATGATGCTTACGAAGACTACCGCCCCGTGACCAACAAATCTGTCAAGGAAATCCTCACACAGGAAGTTCGCGCATCAAAAGCAGGCGACGCTCTTGTGAAGAAATATGAGAAGAACGCCAAGAGTGTTCAGGGTGCCGCAACAGCCATGGGTGTGCAGGCACAGGATATGCCCTCTGTTCGCTTCGGCATGAACCCCGGAATCTCTGACCAGGAAATCATGGGTCGTATAGCCGGTGCGAAGGCTGACAAGAAGGTGGTTATCGCCAAGGGTATCGACGGCATATATGTATATCAGGTGCTCGGTAAAGACAAGCAGCAGTTCCCATACAACGAGCAGATGTATGACCAGCAATACTTCCAGCTTGTGAACCCTGATCTGATGAAGATGCTCCAGGGCAAGAATAAGATAAAGAACAACATTTACAAATTCGAGGCCGGCGACTGATGCCGCCCCGAGAGCGTTATAAGAAAAGGAGCGGCTTCGCAAAGCGGGGTCCGCTCCTTTTTAACAGGGTTTAAATACTACCCTATAAATATCGCAACGTGTAAATACGCAACAGATGGAGGAGAAGAAGAAACTCATCGGTATGAACCTGCAGGAACTGCAGGATGTGGCCTATAAAGGTAAAATGCCCAGATTTGTGGGCAAACAGCTTGCCGAATGGATATACTCCAAGGGAGCCGTGAGCTTCGACGAGATGGTCAATATCTCTAAGAAAAACAAAGCTTGGCTTGAAGAGCACTATACTATCGGGCGCAAGGCTCCGGTTGCACAGGCCAAGTCTAATGACGGCACTGTGAAATATCTCTTCGATGTCGGCTCCGGCCGTCAGGTGGAATCGGTGTATATTCCTGACCGTGACCGCGCGACTCTGTGTGTATCGAGTCAGGTGGGCTGCAAGATGAACTGTTACTTCTGCGCCACCGGCAAACTTGGATTCAAAGCCAACCTCGATGCTTCAGATATTCTGAATCAGATTTTGAGCATACCCCCCAAACCGGAGAAAGGCTTTGAGCCGATGACCCCGCTGACAAACATCGTATTTATGGGCATGGGTGAACCGCTCGACAATCTTGAGGCTGTGATAAAAGTCATAGATATTCTCACTTCAGACTGGGGCTTCGCATGGAGCCCGAAACGCATCACTGTAAGCACTGTAGGGAAACTGCCCCAGCTCAAAGAGCTGCTTGACCGCACACAGGTGCATCTGGCCATAAGCGTACACACAGCCGATGTTGCCCAACGCGAAGCATTAATGCCGGCACAGAAAGCATTCCCGATATCGGCTGTAATGCGCACTCTGGCCGGATACGACTTCAGCCATCAGCGCCGGCTCTCTCTCGAATACATAATGTGGCGCGGCATCAATGATGATATTGCCCATGCGGATATGCTCATAAAGCTTATCGGTAATCTGGACTGCCGGGTAAACCTTATCAGGTTTCACGCAATACCGGGAGTTGACTTGAAAACAGCTTCCGAAGAGCGCATGCTTATGTTTCGCAACTACCTGAACCAGCATGGCATAACCGCTACAATCCGCACCTCTCGCGGCGAAGATATCGCAGCTGCCTGCGGCATGCTGGCCAACCGCACTACCCAACAAGGAAATTAATCAGACCGATGGATAGAAAAATAAGAGTGGGAATTACCCAGGGGGATTACAACGGAATCGGCCCTGAGGTAATTCTGAAAGCACTTGAAAATGAAACAATGCTTGAATTATGCACTCCGGTGATATTTGCGGATTATCGCATAATCGAGCGCGCTATATCTCAGTTGGGGCTGGAGATGCCACCGATGCAGAAGGTATCATCGGCAGCAGATGCTTCGGATTCAAAAATCAATATAGTTGATCTCCGGCTATCTGATGCAGAGGTGACCCCCGGCCGACCCACAGCTGCATCAGGCGCAGCGAGTGTTGCCTCTCTTGAAGCCGCAATGCAGGCAATCAGCGACGGTGATATTGATGTGCTTGTCACTGCACCAATCAGCAAAGAAGCAGTGCAGTCAGAGGCTTTTCATTTCCCCGGCCACACTGAATATCTGGAAGCCAAAGCGGGCGATGGTGCAAAAGCACAGATGATTCTTTTCGACAAGCGCCTGCGCGTGGCATTGGTAACCACTCACCTGCCTGTAAGCGAGATTGCCGGAGCGATATCCACCCAAAAGATTGCAGACAATATCCGTTCGCTGACCGCAACCCTGACAAGCGACTTCGGAATTGAGCGCCCGAAAATTGCAGTACTCTCCCTTAACCCTCACTGCGGCGACGGAGGTTTGCTCGGCAATGAGGAAAATGATATAATCATACCTGCCATCGATGAATGTATCGGTGAAGGAATACTCGCCTTCGGACCATACGCTGCCGATGGATTCTTCGGCTCGGGAGCATATCGAAATTTCGATGGCGTGCTGGCTATGTATCATGACCAGGGACTTGCCCCGTTCAAGACATTGGCCGGCGATGGCGGAGTGAATTTCACTGCGGGATTGCCCTTCGTCCGCACAAGCCCGGATCATGGCACCGCCTATGATATAGCCCGGAAAGGTGAAGCTGATGCGGCCTCCATGCGCGAGGCGATATATTCAGCCATAGATATACGCCGCAACCGCGACATATACCTTGAAGCATCAGCCAATCCGCTTCAGCACACCCCGACAGAAAGACCACCGCGCAAACCCAAAACTGATAATCCATGAATTTCGGAATTATAGCAGCCGGCGAAGGTAGCCGCCTTGCCGCCGAGGGAGTTGAATACCCGAAGCCATTGGTGCCGATATGCGGTGTGCCGATGATCGGACGCCTGATTCGCATCTTCGAGCGCTGCGGAGCCAAGCAGATTTCCATAGTAGTCAATGAGCAAATGACCGAAGTAGCGGAATATTTGAGGGGATTCGAATGCGCTCCCGGAGTAAAACTTGATATCACAGTCAAGACCACTCCCTCCTCCATGCACTCCATGCATGAGCTTGCGTCGCGTCTTCGCGGCAAAGGGCGGTTCATAGTTACCACCGTCGATACGATATTTCGCGAAGAGGATTTCGCCGCCTATGCCGCAGATTTCGAAAAGGCACCTGCTGAAGTCGACGGCATGATGGCGGTGACCGGATATGTAGATGACGAGAAACCTCTCTGGGTCGGCACCGATGCCGATATGCGCATCACCGCATTTCGCGACAGCCGCGATCCGGAAGACCGATATATATCGGGCGGCATATACGGACTCGATTCCAAAGCATTTGAGACACTCGACCACTGTGTGAGCCAAGGGGTGAGCCGTATGCGCAATTTCCAGCGTGCTCTTGTGGCCGACGGACTCAATCTGCGCGCATATAACCTCGGCAAAGTGCTCGATGTGGACCATGCCTCCGATATCGAAAAAGCCGAATTGTTTCTGAAAGCAGAATAACCCAAAAGTTAGAGATGGCAGACATAAGAATAGCCGGTGTGATGAGAGCCGGTGCTTATTCCCCCAATCACATAGGTAATGACGCGGCAATCTTTAACGCCGTGGCCGACCGGCTCCGCAAACGCGGTTGCGAAGTCCGGATATATAGCGAAGAGCAGTTTCAAAGCCTGCCGATTGAGGAGGAGATAGTACTCAATATGTGTCGAGAGCAGGAGTCAATCCGCAAACTCATAGAACTTGAGGAGCAGGGCTGCCTGGTAATCAACAGCGGCCAGGGAATCGAAAACTGCACACGCGAGAGAATGACGAGAATCCTGATTTCACACGATGTGCCCTATCCTGAATCCCTCATAGTCAATACAAATGAAGATGTGCGCCCGGCACTTGAGGAAGCAGGCTTCACCTCATGCTGGATAAAGCGTGGCGACTTTCACGCCATGCACAAGGAAGATGTATCCTACGCGCGACATCCTCAGGAAACTCAGGAGATGCTTCATGAGTATTATTACCGCGGCATCAAGAGAGCAGTAATCAACAGACACCTTGTGGGCGACCTCGTAAAGTTTTATGGAGTAAGCGGAGAACCCTTCTTCCACTGGTTCTACCCCTTCGACGAGGGGCACTCCAAATATGGCTATGAAGCCGTCAACGGTCACTCCAAAGGTATTCCTTTTGATATCGAGGCACTCAAAGCCACCTGCCAGCGGGCATCGGATATCATGAATGTTAAGATTTACGGTGGCGACTGTATTGTCGATGCCGATGGCACTGTGAGAATCATAGACTTCAACGACTGGCCGAGCTTCGCGCCCTGCCGCGAAGAGGGGGCTGTGGCAATCGCAAAATGTGTACTGAAAAGCATACGCGAATGGAAGAAAAGATAACCGATACAAAAACCTCAGATACAAAACAAGGATTCCGCGCCTCTCTGAAATCCATGGATACCGAGGAGCATATCGACCTCTATTTTTACAGGCCGATAGGATACGCATGGGCGCTGCTCGCCAAGCGTCTCGGCGTGACTCCCAACGCTATCACCATCGCCTCGATATTTCTCGGTGTAGGAGCCGGTGTGTGCTTCTACTTCAACAATATATGGTGGAACCTGCTGGGTATGTTTCTGCTCATCTGGGCTGATTCATTTGACAGCGCAGACGGTCAGTTGGCGCGTCTCACAGGTCAATATTCCCGCTTAGGCCGAATACTCGATGGTCTGAGCGGCGATATATGGTTCTTTACCATTTATGTAGCTATATGTTTGCGTGAGAATGTCACCTCCGACTTCTTTATGAACCACCAATGGGTGATATGGGTTATGGCTATAGTGACAGGCTTGTGTCACGCCACTCAGGCAGCAATGGCCGATTACTACCGCCAGTTTCATCTCTATTTCCTCAAGGGAGCCGGAGGTAGCGAATTGGAAAATGGCACCGCACTGCGCAAAAAATACTCCGAACTCAGTTGGAGTAAAAATTTCTGGAGCAAACTCGTGATGACTTTCTATCTGAATTACACACTTGGTCAGGAAAAACGCACACCGCGAATGCAATCGCTGCGCGCTGCTCTCCTACAGCGGTTCCCCAATGGCGTGATTCCTCAGAAATTTCGCGATGAGTTCCGCGCACTGAGCCTGCCGCTTATGAAATATACCAACATACTGTCGTTCAATGTGCGCACCATAGCCCTCTTCGCTGCAATCCTCATATTCAGGATGCCCTGGTTATATTTCGCATTCGAACTGACAGTACTCAATATAATACTTGTTTATATGATGGTGCGCCATGAAAAAATCTGCACCACTCTGACAAATCAACTTGAAAATTCGAATTATGAATATTGATATTACCAAAGTCAAGGGAATCATTTTTGATTACGGCGGCACACTTGATTCAGGTGGCGACCATTGGAGCGAAGTAATATGGAGTGCATGGCAGAAGGCCGGAATCGCGGTAGAGAAGCCGGTGTTCAGAGAGGCCTATGTATATGCCGAGCGCGAATTGGCACGCGTGCGTCATATACTCCCTGCTCATGATTTTCATGACATGCTGGGCATCAAGATGAATATCGAATTGCAGTGGTTAGCCCAACAAGGTCTCTTCCCACCCGAACAAATCGAACCTAAAGCCGCTGAAACCGCAGATTACTGCTATGAGGCCGCCAAAGCCTCGATTGCCAAGGCAGTGCCAGTGCTTGAAGCTTTGTCTCAGAAATATCCTCTCGTGCTGGTATCTAATTTCTATGGCAATGTCTCGACAGTGCTTGAGGATTTCGGCATAAGAAAATATTTCAAGGGTATAGTGGAAAGCGCCGTGATGGGTATTCGCAAACCGGACCCGCGCATATTCGAACATGGCGTAAAGGCGCTGGGAATCCTCCCCTCGCAAACACTCGTGATCGGCGACTCATATCGCAAAGATATCGTTCCGGCCGAATCGATAGGCTGTCAGGTGCTATGGCTCAAAGGTAAAGGCTGGACCGCTGAAGAAGATGCCCAACTTCACCCCAATATAATATCAGACCTCGGTCAGGTGCTTGATTTTATCCAATAAGCGATATGGCCTTATTTGCATAAATTCACACAAACATAAAATTTCCAACTTAAATTAACCTATTTTAACTATATCGGGTATCAAATAAGATTTTTTAAGAATTTGGAAGGTGAATTTATGTGAAATCGCTTTGAGGAATGCAAAATAGAATATAATTTTACACCGACTATCGCCCGGATTGGCTCGCTGTCTATAATCTTGTAATAGTTAGCAGCGTATACGAACTAAAGCATCATAATCAAGCGAAGGGTGATACCCAAAAGAAACAGACAATAACAAACACAACGCTATGTCAACGAAAAAAGCAGAACCAGCCAAGGGTAAGCTTGGTGTGATGGTGGTAGGCCTCGGAGCTGTAACCACTACTTTCATGACCGGTGTGCTTATGGCTCGCAAAGGTCTTGCCAAGCCGGTAGGCTCCATGACTCAGTATGACAAAATAAGAGTAGGCCGCGGTGCCGACAAGAAATATCTTCACTATAAGGATATCGTGCCTCTGGCAGATCTCAACGACATCGTATTTGCCGCTTGGGACGTTTACCCTGCCAATGCCTACGAATCAGCTATCAACGCTGAGGTACTTAAGGAGAAAGATATCAACCCCGTAAAAGAGGAACTCGAGGCTATCAAGCCTATGAAGGCCGCTTTCGACAAGAATTATGCAAAGCGTCTTGACGGCGACAATGTAAAGCAGGTCAAGGATCGCTGGGATATGGTTGAACAGCTCCGCGAGGATATCCGCAATTTCAAGAAGGAAACAGGTGTGGATCGTGTAGTGGTACTTTGGGCAGCTTCAACCGAGGTATACGTGCCAATCGATGAAGAGGTGCACGGCTCACTCGAAGCTCTCGAAAAAGCCATGAAGGCCGATGACAAAGAGCGCATCGCTCCCTCCATGTGTTATGCCTACGCTGCTCTGTCGGAAGGCGCTCCCTTTATCATGGGCGCTCCCAACACCACTGTCGATATTCCGGCCATGTGGGAACTCGCCGAGAAAACCGGTATGCCTATCGCAGGCAAGGACTTCAAGACCGGTCAGACTCTGGTAAAATCAGGTTTCGCACCCATCATCGGCACACGCTGCCTGGGTCTCAACGGCTGGTTCTCTACAAATATCCTCGGAAACCGCGATGGTCTCGTGCTTGACGAACCCGCAAACTTCCGCACCAAAGAGGTTTCAAAACTTTCTACTCTCGAAAGTATCCTGGTGCCCGAAGAGCAGCCCGACCTCTATGGCCACGGCAATGACGAAGACACCCAGTATTATCATAAAGTGCGCATCAACTACTACCCCCCGCGCAATGACAACAAAGAGGGCTGGGACAACATCGACATCTTCGGCTGGATGGGATATCCCATGCAGATTAAGATCAACTTCCTCTGCCGCGATTCAATTCTCGCTGCTCCCCTCTGCCTCGACCTGGTGCTCCTCAGCGACCTCGCAGCCCGCGCCGGACGCAGCGGAACTCAGCGTTTCCTCAGCTTCTTCCTCAAGAGCCCGATGCATGATTACACCAAGGGTGAAGTGCCTGTGAACCACCTCTTCCAGCAGTACACCATGCTCAAGAACGCTATCCGCGAAATGGGTGGCTACGAAGCCGACGAAGAAATCGATTAATCCAACTTCAGACCAAATTTTGGCCGATAATATTGAGGCTGTGTCAAAATATTTTTTGATGCAGCCTCTTTAGCAAACTTCTTAGACATAAGCTTAAGACTATGAGAATTGACCTGATATCGGTGGTTCCCGAGATGCTTGAATGCTTCTTCGAACACTCGATTCTTAAGCGCGCCCGCGAAAAAGGGCTTGCCGAAATTCATGTGCACAACCTGCGCGATTACACCACCAACAAACATCGCAAAGTCGATGACTACCCTTTCGGTGGAGAAGCGGGCATGGTCATGCAGATTCAACCTATAGATGCATGCATTTCCGCATTGAAGGCAGAGCGCGACTATGACGAGGTTATTTTTACTTCGCCCGATGGCCAACAGTTTGACCAACCGATGGCCAACTCTCTGTCGATGCTTGAAAACATCATAATCCTCTGCGGTCACTATAAGGGAGTAGACTGGCGAGTGCGCGAACACCTGATTACCAAAGAAATCTCGATCGGAGACTTTGTGCTGACAGGGGGCGAGCTGCCGGCGGCCGTGATTGCCGATGCAGTGGTCAGGCTATTACCCGGAGTTATCGGCGACGAGCAGTCTGCACTCTCCGATTCCTTTCAAGATGGTTTGCTTGCACCGCCTGTTTACACGCGGCCTGCCGATTACAATGGCTGGAAAGTTCCGGATATACTCCTTTCGGGTCATGAAGCGAAGATTGCCGAATGGAGATATGACCAGGCTCTTGAGAGAACCCGCAGGTTGCGGCCCGACCTATTAAAATGATTGAACTCTATCGGCATTTCAAAAAAAAGAATTAACTTTGTATTCAAATCGGGGTTATGATAAGTGTAATTTCCGTTGAGGGATTGCGCAAATCAACCACCTGAAAAGCCGCAATAGCTCAGTTGGTAGAGCATTTCATTCGTAACGAAAAGGTCGTGGGTTCGAGTCCCACTCGCGGCTCTGATTATCTACTGCGTCAAAATGAAAATTTTGGCGCAGTTTTGCTTTTTAGGGGGGGAAAAGTACCTGAAAGATACGCCCATCTCCATTAGGCCTAACTCAGAAATCCACAGGGTCATAAACACCTTAGGCTATATAATACAAAAATAGGACATATTTTAATATTCAATAAACCTAATTTCAACAATTTTAATCGGCAATCATCTTCTCATAATGTAATCATGTTTGCTGTTGGCAAACTTTTTTGGCCAAATAGGGATATTATTGGTCAAATTGGTACATTTATAGCCATTTCCGCAATAAAAGTGTTGACTTGTTAAATTTTGTTATTATCTTTGCGAATAATACACTAACTTATTAAATATATGAAACATTATTTATTAATCCCTGCTGTTATGGCCATGGCTATCGTATTGGCCGGTTGTGAGACCATTCAGGAACCATCAGATCAGGTTGCAAAAGTTCAGACCAACAGCACCTCAACTCGTGGTTCTGAAATCGGTGATAGACCATACAGCCTATCTGAGGTAATTCGCATTGCGGATAATACCCTTTCGGTTACCCCTGCTACCTCCCCAAGAAAACTTGTTGAGCCTGTATTACTCAACGACAATACGCTTTCGTCTCAAATTTTGAGTGATACAGTTGCGTATATTGTAAACTATGGTCAAAAAGATGGATTTGTGATTGTAGCAAATGACAGCCGACTTCCTGACCCAATTGCATATAACACAAAAGGGCACTTTGATTCAGCTAATCCTTCAGCCAAGGTTGCCTTCTTGGATCGCATCGAAACATATTTGGCTTCATTAAATTCTCCTGAGACACAGAATCAACAAAAATCGAAGTCTGCTTCATCTCCTGTAAGGCGTTTTATAATAGGCCCGCAAATTAACTTGCCTTTGGGCTGTACAAATACATTTAATGAGGTTATAGGTAAATATCACTCTGGAGCTTACGTAAGTACAGGTTGTATTGCTATGGCAACACTACTCACATATTGTAAGGATACATTAGTTTACCATAATTATTATTATGATTTTCCAAAATGTGCGCAGGACGTGAGATCGCATTTTGGCCCTGCGTCTATTAGTCAAACTGAATTAAATTACACTAAGCCTGATAATCCTCCAACACCGGTAAATCCTCCAAAGCCCGGATACTTTTATTTTCTTGATGGTATCTCAGCGTATAATCAGCTATTGTATGATCTTGGGGAAGATACAAAAACTACATATTATGAAGATGACGCTCCATATACAAGCATGATGGATGTATATAACAGGCTTTTTTATCTAGACCTTTCTTTAACACCTTTAAAATTAAAAAATTTTAGCACTATAATTCAACTATTAAATGATGAATATTATGTTGAAATGTGGGGAGAAGTAAAAAGCAAAGATGGTTCAGTTCCTGAACTTTATTTTATGTCTCCTACTTTCACATGGATAATTGATGGCTGCGATGTGTATGTAGATTCCACCGGTAATCCATTAGATGGAATGCTTCATTGTGTATGGGGTCATTTTGGATTAGGAGATGGCTATTATTCATACCCGGTTCTTTTGCAAGATGATAATTATGACTTCTCATTATCTTTCTATTGGGGCGTTAAATAAATATGATATGAATATGAAAAAGGTAGTAATTTGCTTGATAGTGACGCTTGCCTGTTTTCTTCTGTGCGGACAGGTTTATGCAACTAATTCTGACAATATAGTAGTAAATAGTAATTTGGAATCAGGCGAACAGGATAATCTCGGAAATAATAACGAGCAGGTTCGTGAGTTTACAAACTACTATTGCGAAGGGACTGAATGGTACTATTATTACTATTACCCATATGTTAACGACGATCACACCGAGTTGACGATGAAACTTTATAAAACAAAATCCTGGCTTGAAGGAGAAGTGGAGTTAGATGGAAAAATGTATTATAACGTATGGTCTCAAAGAATTTCAGAACCAGATAGTGAGCCCGGAAAGATATGCTGCATAAGAACTGCAGACAATAAGGTCTGGAAAAAGAATATAGATAAAACTGACGAGCCTGAAATAATGATATTTGATTTTAACCTTACTCCGGGTGAATCATTTACATATTATTGTGAAAATGATTATATTTGTTCTAACGATGTAACAGTCACATGCCAAAGTCAAATCGAATATTTCGATGATAATATGGGAGGTTTACCATATATGGATGTTGAATGCACCGCCCAATATACCGGCTTGCCTTTTGAGGACGATTATGCACCGGTTGAAATTAATCAAAACCGTTGGATATGCGGGATCGGAGGACTTGGTGGACTTGATGAGCCTCGTTATCGAAATAAACTGCTATATGCCGTTTATCATAATGGAGTACCATTATTTGACAATGAACCTTCCGGAGTTGAAGAGCTTAAGGAGCAATACGTTACACCTCTCAAAGGTAATAAGTATCACATAGATGGTCGCGTCTTTAAAGAGGGAGACCGCGGAATTTCGATTTCCAATGGCAAAAAGGTAATCCGAAACTGATACATCTGAATCCCAATCTTATCTACCGCGTCAAAATGAAAATTTTGGCGCAGTTTTGCTTTTTTAAGAGGTCAGGCGTTAGGTTTTAGGCGTTAGGAATGCACAATTAACAATGCACAATTAACAATTCAAAATTATTAATCTGAAATCTGAAATCCGAAATCTATTCAGTGCCTATAGGGCACAAATGCCCCGGAACGTGGGCATTAATCTCCACACAAGCGGGGGTAAGCAATCCCTGAAAGGGATGCGCAACCCTCGGAAAAGAATCCAAGAAGAAAACAAGCGCCCGTAGGGTACGCCTATCTCCCAGTTCAATTATCAATGCACAATGGACAATGGACAATGGACAATGAGCAATTAACAATTTAAAATCTAAAATCTGAAATCTGAAATCTACAAATCAGTTTTGGCTTGGGTCGAAAGCTGTCATGTGATAGCCTAAGGCGTGCAGTTCCACTGCCATGCCCATAAGGTACATCTGGTGCAATGCAGCTACGTAGCAACCGAATGCCTCAGGTGTGCCTGGTTCGATGTGACTGTGAGTAAGCATCGTGTATACTCTTGATGCGCATTCCGCCACAGAATCGGACACCTTCTCGGCCTTCTCTCCCTCGTATCCCAAGATTGTTTTTACCACTGAATCATCAAGATTGTCATAACCGGCTATGTCTCGAATTTTCTCGTAATAATTTCCCTCGGCCACTGCTTTCTCCCAGTCATTATCCCAGTACCACGCCATGGCCATGCCAATGAGCATCATCCAGCCAAGCGATACAATGGGGTATTGTTGAAATTCGCGGATTCCGTCAGGAATATAGCTCTTAATTATGCCGTTGGCACACTCTTCTACATCAGGACATTGAGGCATCTTGGCATCGATTGCGTCTTTGCTGCGCAAAAAATCAAAGAGGTCTTTACGGACTTTTTCACCAAAATCAGCTACTATCTGAGAGCCTTGATTATTTATATTTTCACTCATAGTTTTAACGCTTTTATAGGTATAACAAATTACTTTAGGATTTAGGTTTTAGGATTTCAGATTTCAGATTGTTAATTGCTCATTGTGCATTGTGCATTGTGCATTGTGCATTGTGCATTGATAATTGTGCATTGATAATTTGCTTGAAAAAGTCAGAAATATCGGAAATCAGCTTCAGGATTATACCGAGAAACTTGTATTTAGCTTTGCTGACATTGCCTCATATCGAAAAGTCAAGTCTAATCTCGAAAATAGCTGCATTAATTATATTGAGTGGAATGAAGATTTAATGATTGAGTTCGGTCGAAAATTATACGATCTGAATAGTGAACAAGGATGGAATTTCAGACTTGCTACATGTGGGGAGAAGATTGATTTGACAAATTATGGGATAGAGTATCATAGATGTGTTGATGATGAATTGATTACACGTATCTCATGGCAGGATAAGTTGCTTATGGATCATCTTGAGATGAAGGTTAATACTCTAACTCCGAGTCTTTTTGGTAATGCTGAGATTCCGGACGAAGGAATTATCCTTGATGACAGGCATTATGCTTTTCGGACTCGTAATAATCGCGATTCCGGTCAGCGACAATATTGCGGCTGTATAAGTGCTAAAGATATAGGTCAGTATAATACTTGTCCGCACGGCTGTGTTTATTGCTATGCAAATTCTTCTCCTGATTCCGCCCGCAAAAAATTTCAACAACATGATCCCCTTTCCGCAATAATAACGAAATTTCTCTTTCCATAGGTTATGCCCCCGTTCCCTATTAGTTGTTAACGCTCGATGGGGTGGAGGTTGAGTCATGATATGTGATAAGGCGAGATCCGAAGTTGGAGTTGCGCCTTACATCAGACTGATTATCTATCGCATATCGGATAGCTTCATCTTCTCCTACAAGAACGCAACCTTTGCGGGCCCGGGTTACTCCTGTATATAGCAGATTGCGATACAACATGGGGCGGTGGCTCATAGACACAGGCATTACAAGATAGTCAACTTCAGAACCTTGCAACTTATGCACGGTAGTGGCGTATGCAAGCGTCAGTTCACTAAGCTCCGAACGAAGATATTTTGACTTTTTCCCACTCTTGAATTCCACCACGAGATACATCTCATTTGGGTCAACTTCAACTATAACTCCTGTTTCACCATTATATAATTCTCGCTCCCTGGAGTTGGCGGTATGCATCACCGGGTCTCCCAGTTTCAAGAGTGTGGCACCCCTCTTAATGCCCGGAGCATCAGCGTTCAGACTCTTCTGCAGTTCTATATTGAGCTGTCGGGCACCAAGCGGCCCCATCTGCTGAGGAGTAACGACCATTATTTCTGCCGGTGTTATGGAATATTTGGCAGGCATTTCCTTGCTGACAAGCGATATGATACGGTTTCGGATAGCTGCATCTCCCTTCTCTTCAATCAGAATAAAACTATCTTCATCACTTTGCTCGGGCATTTCGCCACGATTAATTGCGCGTGCGTTTGCGGCAATCAGACTTCCTTCTTCCTGTCGGAAGTTCTCGTCAAGAATCGCGACCGGCACAACACCTGATTTTATCATATCCCTCATCACATCACCTGCTCCAATTGCCGGAAGTTGATTCACATCTCCGACCATAATTATACGTGTTCCGGGCTTTACAGCTTCAAGTAAATGATCGAACATTACCTGTTCCATCATCGAACCTTCATCAATTACGAGTAAATCTGTATCGATTGATTTATTGTGATATCCCTCTCCCTGACGGTAGCCGAGCAAATGGTGTATTGTAGTGGCGTGATATCCTGTAAGTGCAGTCATTCTCTTTGCTGCGCGTCCGGTTGGTGCTACGAGAGTGATTTTCAGTCCCACTTGCTTGAAATAATCCAGAATGCCTTTGAGCACTGTAGTTTTCCCGGATCCGGGTCCACCTGTAAGAATCGTCACCGGATTCATTAACGCCTTCGCCATGGCCATTTGCTGAAGTGCTGTATACTTATGCCCCTCTATGTCATATTCCGGAAAGTTCGGCGTAACCGATTTTGCGACATGTGTTGATGCAAGTTGCATAAGTCTGCGTGCTCCATTGCGTTCGGCTGCGTAATATACAGGTAGATAAAGTCCACCTCTGCTGGCGATGATGCGACCTTTATCTTCAAGAGATTTGATACTCGCGACTATCTTATCCTTGTCAGCTCCGGTAATACCGGCTGCATAATCCACTGCCTGTACCGGTGTCGCAAACAGATGCCCATTTTCGGCATAGTGTTTTATTGCCGTAAGCAATGCACCGCGAAGTCGTCGGGGATCATCAAAAGCTATTCCGAGGGCCTTGCCGATTTTATCTGCAATAAAGAACGATAAACGCCACACTTCCTCAACCATCTTATATGGATCTTCAAGAACAATCTCTTTTGTTTTGGTTCCGTATTTTCCGATAATACGGTCTATAAACATTTCATTAATACCACAGGAATAAAGAAATAGAATAAGATCGATAGGTCGCTTCATCTGTCGCAGGCTTTCCGATGCTGCAGCAATGCGCGAATCACCTAATCCGGAAATTCCGGTGATACACTCAGGGTTGTCGCGTAATACAGTTACTGCATCTGTGCCATATTCTTTTACCAGTTTCTCGGCATAGACTTTCCCAATTCCCTCTACCGCTTTGCTCGACAAAAATGCCTTGACTCCGGATTCGCATATCGGTAGTGAGGGCCATGCATTATCTATATTAGTGCTCTTCATACAAATAAAACATCATATCAGAGTGCCCGGTTTATCTGATTATCGGTTGGGCTTTGCTCCGAAGTGAACAATGAAATAGCTGGTATCGTTGTATTTACGGAGATAGTTTTTATACAACGCGCTTATATGGAGAAGAAAATATATTTGGCAGGCGGTTGCTTTTGGGGTACGGAACACCTCATGTCGCTGGTGCCGGGAGTGGTTGACACTCAGGTAGGATACGCCAATAGCAAGGTTGCGAACCCGACATATAAGATGGTTTGCACCGGTGCTACAGATGCCGCGGAAACAGTTCAGGTTACATATAATCCCAATCGGGTCGGCCTGTCGGATTTGCTGACACTCTACTTCCGAAGTATCAATCCTGTGTCAGTGAATAAGCAGGGCAATGATGTAGGTACCCAATACCGCACGGGTATCTATTATACAGATGAAGAGGATCTTCCGGTAATCAATGCTGTTATGGCGACCGTGGCGCGTCGTTATGCACAACCTTTGGCTGTTGAAGTTGAGCCATTACTGAATTTTTATCCGGCAGAGGAATATCATCAAAAATATCTTGATAACAACCCCGGAGGGTATTGTCACATAGACAGAGGGCTCTTTATGGAGGCTAAGAATCTTAGGCCACGCAGCTTTGATGATAAGGAGGAATTGCGTCGGCGTCTCACGCCCTTGCAGTGGGAGGTCACGCAGAACGGAGCCACCGAGCGTCCTTTTGTCAATGAATATGATCATGAATTCAGGCGCGGTATATATGTAGACATAACCGATGGTACCCCTCTCTTTGTATCTTCAGACAAGTATGATTCAGGTTGCGGTTGGCCAGCTTTTACTCGGCCGATAGCCGACGACAGTCTTACGGAGCATCTTGATACTTCTTATGGGCGTGTGCGGACAGAGGTGCGGTCGGCCAACAGCGGGGCTCACCTTGGCCATGTATTCAGCGATGGGCCGGCAGAGCATGGCGGCTTGCGTTATTGCATCAATTCCGCTTCGCTCCGATTTATACCGCTTGACAAGATGGAGGCAGAAGGCTACGGCCGATATATCCCTCTGGTTACTTGATATTTTCTCAATATTTAATAATTAAGGGTAATTTCGTATAAACTTACCTAAATAATTTTAAAGACTTCGTAGATTTTCTATGAATGTCTTGCAGCTTACCTCTCAGTTTTAAAAATGATCTTAAATGATATAAGCATAAGCCTGAGATTCTTGATAAACTAGAAGCAATATTGAGGTTGTTAGAATCCGGTGAACCCATCCCCGAAATTATTCGGCCACATATACTTTCCGGCAGTTATAATGGATATATGGAGTGCCACGTAGAAAATGATACGTTGCTTATATGGTGGGATAAGGAAACATCTATTATTAAGCTGATTCGACTTGGTTCCCACTCTGAATTATTTGGCAGAGGAATAAAACGATAGCGGATTACTACCGAATGTGTAAAGCCGATTTGGAAGCAGCCGCGAGTCACTTTAAATGTTAATGATTATTGAGAAAAGGGCTCTCCAGGAAATCAGTGCGGTAGGATGCCCCTACAGGCAACTCTACAGCGTCCGGTTTAGTTGTATCGGATTGGAGAATTACATTCGAATTGTCGAAAGCTTTCACACGCGAGAGATTGATGATATATGATTTGTGGATTCTCAGAAAGAGCCCTGATGGAAGTCGCTCCAGAAGAGATTTGATGGTTACACGAGATATCAAGCGCTCGGAGTCCGTATGAATCTTGACATAATCTTTCACACCTTCGATATATATAATATTGTCTGTATCTACATTCACGAATCTTCTGTCCACACGCAGGGTAATAGTCGATGCGGAATAGGCTTGTTTTAGCTGACAACGTGCGGCCATGCGTAACCGGGCCTTTTCAACAGCTCGGTTGAATCTGGCATTATCAAAAGGTTTCAGCAGATAATCCACAGCATCGAGATCATAACTGCGGGCTGCATATTCCGAATATGCAGTGGTAAAAACCACAAGCGAGTGCGTGGGGAGATGCTTTACGAGATCTATACCCTTGATACCCGGCATCTCAATGTCCAGAAAAATCAGGTCTGCAGTGTTTGATTTCAGCCATTTCAAAGCCTCTGCCGGCTCGGAGAATATACCCTCAAGACTGAGAGCCGGATGCTTTGACGCCAATAGCGCCATGCCACGACGAGCTATTGGTTCATCGTCGACAATGATGCACCTCAATGGCTCGCTTGACCCGTCTGTGACCGGTTGTGGTGATACAGAATCGTTCATGCTGAGATTACTTAGTTGATGCCGGCTATCGGTGAAATGTGCTATGCTGATTTTTGCACTCAATCCGTAATTCAAAAACGGCAGGCGTGGAAATCATTGTATAAATTACCGGAAAAGCGACCAACATCAGTTTAAATACGACCAACGATTCTGCAATCTGCTTAGCAAGCGCTAATTTTGCAGCGTGAAAAAGATTGTGGTCAATTTAATACTCTGGGTTTTATTTTCGCTGATGCAGAGTGGCCCGATAGTCGGCACTCTTGAATATGGCGAGCAGGGTGGTCCGGTAGAAACATTATGGCTTATGGTGCCGTTTTCTTTGCTATGCCTCGGACTTGTGGTCATCACCACCTGCTATGCTGTGCCCCGCCTTCTGTTGCGCAGAAAATGGGGCCTATACGCGGCATTGGAATTCTTCATGTCCTATGTGATCTCCCTTATTGAGCAATTAATAATTGTCTATATTTGGGTTCAATGGGAGATAATACCGGCGGAGCATAAGCTTAATTGGGGGTGGCTGGCTGTCAATACGCTTTGCAATTCTCTTATGCTTTTCTTCACGCTGCTTGCAGTCGGAGGGTGGTATTTATATGACTCTGACCGGAAAGATCTGAAGAAAGAGAAGAAGCTTACCCGCCAAATTGAAAGTTATATAGCTTCGGTCAGGCGGATGTTGCGTCCGGAAGCGCTGAGCAAACGCCTGGGAGAGATCGCTGATAAGGTTGAAGAAGCTCCGCAGGAGGCAGAAACGGATATAAACAAGTTAGCTTCAGATCTTCGGGAAAGTCTATATGACCTTCCGGTGCCTCCCGCTGTCGATGAAGATATTCCGACCGGTGATAAGGAAAATCGCAAATTTAACCGTTGGCTGACGTCGCGGAGTTATCATGCAGCGCGTGTTATATTCTTCCAACTCTCGCTGATAGGCATTTGTTTCGGAGCATTCTTCGCTACTCCCGACCAGCCTCAGTTCAGTGCCCGTTTCGGAGGATTCCTCGTATTGCTGGCTATGTTTGAGATAATTGCGGCCATCGATACACTAATACTTTTTCGTGCGTTTCGCAAGAAGCGCAGGAGAGGGCGCTTTATTTTGGCATCATGCATACTTGCTGCGATAATGATTCTGCCGATCCTCGCGGAGAGGGTGAGACTTTATCTGGAGAATCCTTCAGGCAGCGATGCATTGTTCATATTTATCACTGCGCTTGCCACTGCAGGCACTGTTTTGATGATAACATTCTATATAGCCGGAATAGGAGCGGTCTTGCTTTACCGGGATTGGGTGCGTCATACAAGTAGACTGATAAACCTGCAGGCTACTACCCGGCGTCTTGAATATGCCAATCTCAAGAAGCAGATAAATCCGCATTTCCTATTCAATGTGCTCAACAATGCCGGAATTCTCACAATGCTTGATGCCGCTGATTCGCGAGATATTCTCCTGGAATTGCGCAAGCTGATAGATTATCAGTTTACAGAAACTGAGAAATCCACAGCAAGCTTGACAGATACGATTTCATTCTTAAGGGCTTATCTTGTGCTTGAAGCCACGCGCAGAAATGTATTCCGTTTTGAAGTTACATGTGAAAGCGACCCCGAAGGTGTCGAGGTGCCGAGTCTGCTCTTTATCCCCTTTGTGGAGAATGCGGTAAAATATGCTTATCCCAAAGCATGCACCGAGATGGTACGTGTCAGATTTGAAATAAAGGGTTCACGGTTATTATTCGAGTGTGTGAATCCTATTGAAGAGACTGATTCGCCTGTATCAGTGGTGGCTGATAATCGCGCGTCTTATGATGAAGCCGGAGGACTTGGAATTGCTAATACATTGCGTCGGCTTGAACTGCTTTATGATGATGATTTTACATATAGTGTAAGCCGAAGCCTCCGACAATACCGAATAAAACTGGAGATTCCTATATCGTGTCATCGATATAAGGAGTTGATAAATAACTATTTAAAAGCACAGCGTGCCTATGAAACTTATTAAAATCTTATTATTTACAGTTGGGTTTATATTAACATCGCCAGTTGCAATAGGAGCTGATTATTCGGATTCCTATTTCAACTATAAGTATAACAAGACGCAAAAATTCGCGCGAGTTGAGAGCACTAAGAAGAAGACTGCCACCTCGCTTGCGATTCCGTCAAAAATCACAGTCGATGGAGTGTCATATCCTGTGACTCAAATTGGTGATTATGCTCTGTCGGATCTGCATAATCTGAAATCGGTCACTATCCCATCATCTGTCACTGAGATACGCAGCGGTGCTTTCAGCAATTGCTTCGAACTCCGCACAGTTACCATACCCTCCAAAGTAACAAAGATAGCAGACGACTGCTTCTCTATGTGTCTGGAACTGACTGAAGTCAATTTACCCAAAAATCTGGTTGAGATAGGAAGTGGAGCGTTTATGTATTGTCAGAGCATTGATATTATCAACTGGCCGGCCACGCTCGCCAAAGTGGGCTCTTATGCTTTTTTTGACGCTAAATTACCCCAACTTGTAGCGCTTCCGGCTGCTTGTGTGGAAGTGGGTGAAGAGGCTTTTCGCGGCACAGATGTAGTCAACTACCAGTTGCCTTCGAAGATGACCTCCATAGGTCGAATGGCATTTGCTGACAATAGTTATCTGGCAGCAATCACTATGCCAGCATCTGTCGGCACAATAGGAGACTTTGCTTTTTTCGGCAATGTGGTACTTCAGGAGGTTACAATGCCTCAGAGCATCGGTCGACTCGGTGAAAGTGCATTTCAGCGCTGCGACAAACTGAATCATGTGATTTGGTCTCCAAGTTTGTCGGCTGTGCCGAAACAAACATTTTTTGAATGTTACGAGTTGGAGTGGATTACACTCCCCGACCATGTCACATCAATCGGAGAGAAGGCATTCAGTGAGTGTTACATGCTCAAGGAATTTCATTTCCCGGCGCAACTTAAAACCATCGGTGACTATGCATTTGATGATAGTAATCTCGAGGAGGTTGTTTTCCCGGCGGGCTTGACTAAAATAGGTGCGGGAGCATTTAATGCAAATTCGCGTCTCGAAACGCTTACCATACCGGCCTCTGTGACAGAAATAGGGGCACAAGCTTTCAATAATAATCCTCATCTTGATATAATCAGGGTAGAAAAAACTACTCCTCCGATTCTTGGCGAAGATGGATTTCATCAGTATACTTATTTCTCGGCTCACTTGATTGTGCCCGAGCAATCGGTAATGGCATACAGGCGCGCCGCCGAATGGTGTAATTTCCAGTATATAAATGATGGTTCAAAGGTCGAGAACCTTCTCCCTGATGATTTCGAAGAGCAAAACGTCAATTCCGGAGAGCTCTTTGACCTGCAGGGTCGCAAAGTCACACAGGGCGCAGGACTTTGTATCGACTCCCGCACACGCCGCGTAATAATCAATCGTTAGAACCCGCTAATCATAAAAATGCACCCCAAGAGTTTTGTCTGACTTTTGGGGTGCTTTTATCCTTTATTATATAATTGCAGCTTATGGGCGCGTTTGGCCGTTGCCGTCGATGAGCCATTTATAAGTTGTGATTTCTCGGAGTGCCATCGGACCGCGTGCATGAAGCTTCTGGGTTGAAATGCCAATTTCAGCTCCAAGTCCGAACTGAGCACCATCGGTAAATGAAGTCGGTGCATTGACATATACACATGCTGCATCGACATCGCGACGGAATAATGCGGCCGAACATTCATCTGCTGTTACAATAGCTTCCGAATGCCCGGAGCCATAACGGTTTATATGCCCAATAGCCTCTTCAACAGATTTTACAGTCTTGATTGACATAGCATAGTCCAGAAATTCAGTCCCGAACTGCTCTTCGGCGGCATGTCGCAACAAATCAGCCGGGTATCGGTTTGACAGTGCGGCATAAGCCTGAGCGTCAGCCCAAATCACAACATTATTTTCCACAAGCGGAGCCACGATGGCGGCAAGATTTGTCAGCTGTGATTCATGAACTATGGCACAGTCGAGCGCATTGCACACGCTGACTCGTCTGGTCTTACCATTGTTGACAATTGCGGTGGCCATTTCTATATCGGCACTATGATCGATATAGGTGTGACACACTCCCGCACCGGTTTCAATTACCGGAATGCGCGCATCTTCACGAACGCGATCTATAAGCGCTCGCGAGCCGCGAGGAATCAGCAGGTCTACCGGTCCGCGGGCTTGCAGAAGTTGTGCTGTCGCTTCGCGAGTCGACGGCAGCAGGGTGGCCGCCGCTGTGTCGACACCATGCTTCTTGAGCACATCATGAATTACTCCGACTATTGCCGCATTGGAGTGTGCCGCATCACTACCCCCTTTGAGAACCACCGCATTTCCCACTTTGAAACAGAGTGCAAATACATCGGCCGATACATTAGGACGGGCTTCGTAAATCACCCCGATCACTCCAAAAGGAACAGCCTGTTTTGTCAGCGCAAGGCCATTAGTCAGCACTTTCCGCTCTATAGGTCCGAGGGGAGATGGAAGTCCCGCCACATGTCGTGTATCAGAGGCAATCCCCTTAATTCTGTCAGGAGTAAGAGCAAGCCTGTCATATTTTGGATTTGAGGGAGACATAAGCGACAAATCCTTTTGATTCGCTTCAAGAATCAGGGCCATGGATTGCACAAGGCTGTCGGCAACATCGGTAATAATGACCGACCGCTGTTCATCGGTCATTGAATTGAGAGATCGCGAGGCTTTTCTCGCGGCTTGCAGCATCGGGGTAATATCTTCTGACATATTTATAAGTTAACTCTTCGAGAAATCAATATACAGGTAATCATAATGCACCATAGGGCGGTGGCCACGCAAGCCTGTTACGGCGCGTGCTTCATCGGAGTTATAGGCCACGCGGCCTACACCGAGTATTCTGCCGGTAGCATCGCTGACTATACGTATCAGGTCATCTCGCTCGAATTCTCCCTCCACGGCTGTAACTCCTACAGGGAGAATTGATGCCGCATGGGTGGATAATACAGCCTCCTCAGCATTGGAATCAATAAATATACGCCCTTTTGCGAATCCCTCACTGTGGGCAATCCAGCGCTTCATGCTCGATGTCGGATTTTCAGAGGGTGAGAAGCGGGTGCATATAGTGTGGTTGGAATCATCGAGCAGCAATCGGGTGAGTATATTGTCTTTTTTACCATTGGCTATGATAACCTCGATACCCTCATCGGCTACCTTGCGGGCAATGCGGTATTTGGTAACCATTCCTCCGCGTCCGAATCCGGAGCGTTCAGTACTTATATAATCCGAGAGATCTCGCCGGGGGTCAACTGTTTCGATGACCTTTGACTCAGGTGATTTGGGGTCACCATCGTAAATACCATCGATATTGCTCAAGATAATCAGAGCCTCGCAATCAAGCATGGCGGCTACAAGTCCCGACAACTCATCGTTGTCGGTAAACATTAACTCAGTGACCGAGACGGTGTCATTCTCATTGACGATAGGGATTACACCATTATCAAGCATCGTGAGCATGCAATTGCGCTGGTTAAGATAGTGTCGCCGGGTTGCGAAACTCTCCTTGAGGGTCAAAACCTGACCCACGATGATGCCATGTTCGCGAAAGAGGTCATAATATCTGTTGATGAGTTTAGCCTGACCCACTCCTGAAAACAGCTGTCTGCGGTCCACATCATCAAGCCGTGAGGTATTGAGGTCTTTAAGTTCGGAGCGACCGCAAGCCACCGCTCCCGAGGATATTACAATCACCTCTATTCCGGCGCGGCGAAGTTCGGCAATCTGGTCCACAAGCGATGACAATCGAGTCACATCGAGTGTGCCGTCGGAGCGTGTCAGTACATTGCTGCCGATTTTTATGGTAATTCTTTTATATGCGCTCATTTCTTCAGCGGTGTAATTATAGAGTCAATCACCGCACCGGTGAAACCTTTGCGTTCGAGTTCGTTGACACCGCGTATAGTCATGCCCCCGGGCGTGGTAACTGCGTTTACAAGCTGTTGGAGTGTGAGGTTAGAACTCTCTATGAGAGCTGTGGCGCCGCTCACGGTGGTAGTGAAATAGTCTGCGGCTTCATCATAGGAGAAGCCGAGTTCGACACCGGCTTGCGCCGCTGCCGCTATGAACTTGTAAACGTAGGCGATACCGCAAGAACAAAGAGCTGTGGCAGCTCCCATCTTGGACTCATCGATAAATTCCAATCGGGTTATCGGAGCAAAAAGGTGGTGAATTGCATCAAGCTTGTCATTGTCAATTCCTGAGGAAGTGGCGAAAGTCATGCCTTTGCCGACCTGTATGGCAGTATTGGGTATCATGTAGACCAATCCGATTGAAGCCGGGCCAATCATTTCCCTAAGATCGGAGATGCCGATTCCGGCTGCCACAGAGACAATTACAGAATCTTCGGCCAGATAAGGCTTGATTATCTCGATTACCTGCTTTATTGCGTATGGTTTTACAGCCAGCACGATAAGAGAGCTACCTTTTACGGCGGTCTCTATATTTGTGGTTAGCCTGAGATTGGGAAATTCACCGAAATTTGCGGCAAAATTTGCGAGTCGACCTTCCGAACGGTTGGCAAGACATACTTCAGAATCGGAATTTTTAACTAAACCGCCGGCAATTGCTGACCCCATGTTCCCGGCACCGATTACAGTAATCTTCTTATATATTGACATCAGGGTGATTTTGAAATTTCTGTAAAATTACTCAATAGTTGACAAACTTCCCCACTCAGGCATAGGAAATCTGCTGTTTGCACAGAGATATCGCCGGACTACACAATGTAAAAGCAGGAGATAAACACTGTTCAGAGGTGTTTGTCTCCTGCTTGATAGCATTCAGTAAAGTCTGATTATCTTGCAGACGGTTCTGAATTTATTTGGATTAAGAATTAAAACCAGTCGGGATCCTCAGTATTGGCACCATCTGCATCGGTTTCACTATTGTGATCAATCGAGCTGTCGGTAAATTCAGGCCAGAACTGCACTTCTTCAGTGAACTTGATTTCACGGCCGAGAATAGGTGTGAATTCGATTTCGCTGTCGGCTCCGGGTGCTACATAGCCGGCACCGTTGGTCAGAGTGACTGCATAGTCAGTATAAGTGCCGGGGCGCCAGAGTGATGATACCGGGAATGCTGCCCATGCGTAAGTTACAGCATCGTCACCCTCGCCGATAGTTTTTGAGATGTTTTCCACACCGGTAGCATAAGGATAGATTACTTCGTTGGTGGGAACGTAGGTGATTCGAACCAGGAAGGCGATATATGACATGCCTGCTCCGAAGTTGCCGTCGATTACTCCATCTTCGTTTACATAATTTGAGCTCAACTTCTGCGGAATCAGCATAAAGCCTCCTTTACCGGCTCCATCGGCATTGCCGATATTATCTTCAGCTCCTGTGTCATTACCGGTCATAGGATACACAGTCTCAGTTTCGCTGTCGAGAACGAGAGGAGTATCAAACAGATAAACCATCTCGTCAGTCTGAGCGGTTGTGGTTTTCCAGTAGAAACCGTTGCCGACAGGATCATTCAGATAGCCCTCTTCATCGAAATAGCCGTTCACAAGATCAGGATCCTGGGTCAATGATTTCTCACCGCGGTATATAAAATTACCGGTATTGGAAATGTTGCCGATCTTGATACCTGCGATTTCATACTTATATCGGGTATCGGAGTTCATGATTCTTGAGATAAACACCTTGGTCATGGCGTGCTGGAAAGTCAGCTCCTGATCGGGCTCATCTTTCTCAAGGTTGGAGCCACCATTGGCACAGATGATATCGAGCTGTTTTGTGATGTCAGCATCGACAGTGAAGTTTGTGAGCTGTGTTCCACCATAAGCTATCGACTGCATATTGAGCGTTGTGGGAGCGTAAGCAGAGAAATATAGGTAAGAGCCGTCTACAGGATAGTAATAAGCGGGGTTTGAAGTGAATAGACCGCTGCCATTGCTTGAAAACAGGAGAGGATTTCCACCTTCGAAATAGGGTATCAGGTCTTTCCCCTCTTCGTAATTGTCTTCAGGCCAGCCTTTGAAACCAAACACCATGAATTTCTCAAGGTTGCCGGTGGAATACTCCATTGAGCGGGAATGTTTTGATGAGCGCACTCTGAAAGAAACCGGGTTTGCGTCTGTGCGGGCCGGATTTACATTCAGCACCTCCTCATTTGAGCATGAAGTCATGGCGAGTGCAGTTACTCCCATGATGAATAGAATTTTTTTCATGTTTAAGTTATTAGGTTAATATATAGTTTATAAAAAATTACATTCCCACAGGTTCCTGCGATCCGTCCCAGCCATCGACAGTAGGGGAGAATCCGGCGCCATCACCCGTATTATGGGGGAAGCTAAACGAGTCAAGACGGATCACACAATCCTTGGTCTCACTCCGGTGTATCTGATCGGTAACATCATGTGCCGAATTCCATCGTTGGCCGTCGGACATGGTGGCATGTATCGTAAGTATATGGGGGCCTGAATCTTCATCTGCACGTGATTGAAGCGAATTACCTCCGCAATGTCCGAAAGTTAGAATCTCGCCAAATAAATTGCCTTCAGGAGTCGGTGACATTTCGAAAAGATGAGTCACAGTCTCGTCACCTGTAGTGCCACGTCCCGGGTGGATAGTACTCGCCAGTCCTGAGATAGTAGCAGAAACCGAGATGGAGTTGTTGAAATTCAAGGGATTATTTATATAGAATATATAATGGCTGACCACCGGAAGCATTTCAAATCTTACAATCCGGGGGGCATAATTCTTTGAATTGTCCTGCGCTTCTATTTCCACGGTAGCCAAGGCTCCAACCCACATCTGATCAGGATAATGGGCCAATCTCTCATCTCCTGCCGAATGAAATGATGCACCGCTATGCATTCCACTACCATTGATATTGTCATTGAGCCTTATGCCAAATGTATCAAAAGAGTCATATCCGGTGAATCCGTGTCGGTCAGAATCATTATTGTGGCAGATTGCGGAGTAGATACCCGGGGTCAGAGTCACTGATCCTCCGTTCTTGCCGGTCAAATCAAATGCTATAGGGTGTCCTGATTTTGAGTTTTGGCGGAAGAAATATACGGTCATTTCCGACGGGTTGGCTTGCGGATCATTACTCCAGTCGAATTCCACAGTGACAGCGACCCCGGGGGGCGGCGTTTCCATAAGGAATTCGCGATGTTCACATGCGGTAATCATCAATACCATCATCATCATCAGCAGCATAGACGCAGCTTTTCTGAAGATTTGGGTTTTGAAGTCAGAAGGAATTGATATCATTTTCGCATTCCTCCTTTCCGATTGTTGATATTATCACGGCCTATCAGCCAGACCAATGATATTTCGGCTTTAGTTGGACCAAACCAACTGTATCGCGAAGTGGACTGCCAGAGATAATAATCTTCCACGGGACGGAATTTCTCTACAATTCCACCGATATAGCCTATGCCGATAGTGAAATCTATATTCAGATGTTTTGCTATTGGGAGTGAATAACCATACTCTATGCCGGTGTTGATCATGCATCTGTTCCATAGCGACTCTCCGGGGCGCCCACCCATATATGCAGTACCACCCCACTCAAAATCAAAAGTGAATGCTCCGAAATATATTCCGGCATGATGCCCTGTCAGTGGCTTGTCGTGGGCTGCCGAACCAAACCAATATCGGGCGGCAACATCTCCTCCGTAAATTCGCCAATACCTGTGGCGTTTCTCTTTGCTCCACCAGGCATACATCCAATGCGCGGAAACTGAAATATTGCTACCCAAATAAAATTCCACCCCGACATCAGGAACTGTCGCGATGTCATAAAGCATATTCGTTTTGGCAGCCATATAAAAAGGCTTACCCGACTTGGCAATCTGTTGGCTTCCTGATACTGTGGTATCGTTAGGAATCTCCTGAGCTTGAGAGAAAAAACAGATAGAAATGCATGCTCCCGCGAGCATACATAGCCGGCGAATCAACTTCGAAGATATGCGGGTGTGCATCATCAGTATTTTGATGCCTTAATAATCAGTCGTTTAATAGAGAGGTTTTATTAGGTGCAAATATACATATTTTTTCAATAGAAAAAAATATCTTTTCCCAACACACACCTCTGCCGATTTCAGTATCGCGTGATGCTTTGAGGCTGCGCAGTTTTCAGCTATATTCGGTTTACCGCTTCATATCGGCTGTTACACATCTGATTGATGGTTTTATCTCTTCACTGGAGATGTTGGCGAGTGGACATGACGGTAATATCATATATGCACGATGATTTCCGAAAGACAATCAGAGTGTGTAAATTCCTTTTATACGAAAGGAAATTGGAATTGAGCATTTGGTGAAAGCCTTATAATTGTGCTGACAAGTCTTATTGGATTAATATGACAAATTGGTCTAAGTGTTCAACCAAGCGGGGAGGTCAGATGTTTTTATAATGAAACAAAATAATTAAAGCATTGAATTATGACTTACGATGAATTGATTAAATCCTCTCCCTTGGTATTGGTTGAGTTTTTTGCGACATGGTGTTCCCACTGCAAAGCTATGGAACCTGTGGTAAAACAGGTGGCTGAAATCCTCGAAGGAAGATGCAAAGTGCAGCAACTCGATGTAGACCTCAATCAGGAGGCCGCTGATAATGAGAAGGTCACCGGTACTCCTACATTTATTCTCTATAAAAATGGTAAAGAGGTGTGGCGCCAGAGCGGTGAAATGCCCGGCAGAGAACTTCTTGAAGCTGTAGAACAGAACTTCTGATTTTTCAATCTCGGCAATATATCATTCCGACATGGCAATCCGGCGAAGCATATTCACTCGATTCCTTAAGGCACTGCAGGTTCCTCACACTGTGGAATTTTCCGAGCATGCCTTTCGGTCCATGGACTTCGACTCGCTCTATGGACTGAGTCATCTGCTGACTACCTACGGAATCCCCAATGAGTCCTATCGTATATACGATAAGGAGGAACTTGCCAAACTTACACCCCCTTATCTCGCACAGCTGAACTCCGGATATTTTGTGATAGTGGAATCATGCACTCCGCAAACCGTAACTTTCGATTCATTAGGAGAAGAGAAAGAGCTCCCCACGCCACAGTTTAAAGATAAGTGGAATGGTATAGTTCTGCTCGCATATCCCGACAAGAAATCCCGTGAGCCGGATTATGGCAGTCATTTTCTTGCCGAAACGGTTGATCATTGGAGTTGGCTGGCGCTGGTGGTAAGTGCGATTGCTGTAATGGCATATTTTTATGTGACGCGCGGTCTCTACCATTCCGTGTGGGGAAGTCTTGCCGTGTTCTTTAATATTGTCGGGCTCTTTTTCTCCTATCTTTTGGTTCAGAAAACGCTCGGGGTGCATACTGCCACCGGAGACAGTGTCTGCAATATCCTGCAGAGAGGGGGGTGCGACTCGATATTGTCGATGAAGGTATCAAAGCTCTTCGGAGTCTTTTCATGGAGTGTGGTAGGGTTCTCATATTTTGGGATATCGCTGCTTGCATTACTGATATTCCCGCATTTATGGGGTGCGTTGGCTCTCTTTAACATCTGCTGTCTGCCTTATACGGTGTGGAGTATATGGTACCAGAAATTCCGCGCTCACCATTGGTGCACATTGTGTGTAGGAGTTCAGACCACATTGTGGTTACTCTTTGGAGCTTACACAGCCGGTGGATTTATAAAGACTCTTCTGCCCATGCATTTAGATGATTGGGTATTATTGGCAGTCTATATCGCCACAGTATTGTTCCTGAATCAGATAGTGAAATTTATAAAAAATATCAATCTCCATGCCAATCAACATACCTAAGCCGAATCTTGAATCAGCTCAGAGGCTGACACCCTTTGATATGACAAAAATACATTTTGGTAACCATGGATTGCAATCCGACCCCAAAGCCCAAACACATTAGGATAGGTCTGAGGACTTGAAGATCCCAAAAGAGTTGAGTAATCGCTTGTAAGAGATAACCCAACTCTTTTTATATTATGAGAGGTTCTTATAGTATTTTTATAGGTTTAGGGTTGAGGCTCTATGTTGAATAACTCAAGCTGACTGAAGATATTCCATAAGGTGTAAGTATATAAGCCTCGGTCATTGAGAAAAATATGCTAAATTTGCAGCTGATTTCAGCTTGAATACAAACGATAGAAACAAGTATATACCACCTATGACACAGAAACATAAGTACTCCGGCTTGACCGATGCAGAAGTATTGGAGAGTCGCCGGAAAAATGGAGTCAATATCCTGACCCCTCCGGCTAAAGACCCTCTGTGGAAGCGATTTCTTGAGAAATTCGGGGATCCGCTGATTATTATTCTACTGATAGCCGGCGTGTTGTCGATCGGCATATCATGCTATGAATACTGGGGACTAAATGAAGGTGCCGGGGTGTTCTTTGAGCCTATCGGTATCTTTATAGCGATAATCCTCGCTACCGGCCTGGCATTCTTCTTCGAACTCAAGGCCGATAAGGAGTTTGCACTGCTCAATCAGGTAAATGATGACGAGCCGGTGCAGGTAATCCGCAATGGCAGTGCCATGGAGATTCCCAGAAAGGACGTCGTGGTAGGAGACATAGTGATTCTCAACACCGGAGAAGAAGTTCCTGCCGATGGAGAACTCCTGGAAGCGGTATTGCTCAATATCGATGAGTCTACGCTTACCGGAGAACCGATTTGTCACAAAACCACTGATCCCGAAGAGTTTGACCCCGATGCCACATTCCCAAGTAATCACGCCATGCGTGGCACCAAGATTATGGAGGGTCACGGCGTGATGCGTGTGCTCGCAGTGGGTGACGGGACTGAAAACGGCAAGGTGTTTGAAGCCGCTCAGATCGATGACAGTGTCAAGACTCCCCTCAATGAGCAGCTCGATGGGCTTGGCGCACTTATCTCCAAGATTTCATACGCTATCGCAGCTGTAATTATCTTAGGTCGTATTATACTCTATTTTATTAATGTGCCTGACTTTGAGTGGTTGCCGTTTCTCGCCTTTATCCTGCAGACTCTCATGGTTGCGGTTACACTGGTGGTAGTAGCTGTTCCCGAGGGATTGCCTATGGCGGTGACTCTCTCGCTGGCATACTCCATGAGGCGCATGCTCAAGACCAATAACCTTGTGCGCAAGATGCACGCATGTGAAACTATGGGTGCGACCACGGTAATCTGTACGGATAAGACCGGCACACTGACTCAGAATCAGATGCAGGTTGCCCGGACACACTTCTTCGGTTCGGAAGCCGAAGCAGAATTATTCCTGGAGGGTATGGCCGTCAATTCTACAGCACAACTCGATTTGTCGGGAGAGAAACCATCGGTATTGGGTAATCCGACAGAGGGTGCATTATTGCTTTGGCTTAAGGAGCGTGGTACCGATTACGCCGGATTGCGTGAAAAAGTATCACGCGTGGAGGAGCTGCCTTTCTCTACCGAGCGCAAATATATGGCCACAATTGTGAAGTCGGCTTCAGGCAAGACTATCCTTTATGTAAAAGGAGCTCCTGAAATCGTGTTTGGCTTATGCAAGAACACCTCCGGGGTTACAAAACAGGAGATTGATGCACAGCTTCTGGAATATCAGAATCAGGCCATGCGCACACTCGCTTTCGCATATCAGGTATTGAATCCCGGAGATAAATCGATAGAGAATGGCAAGGTTGTGGCAGATAACCTTACATTCCTCGGCTTTGTGGCTATATCCGATCCTGTTCGCTCTGATGTGCCTGACGCAGTCCGTGAAGTGATTGATGCCGGCATTAAGGTTAAGATTGTGACCGGAGATACTCCCGGTACCGCTAAGGAGATAGGCCGGCAGATAGGGCTCTGGAATGACGCCACAGATGATGACCGCAACATTATAACCGGTGTTGAGTTTGCCGAGCTTTCCGACAATGAACTCAAGAAGCGAGTAGGCGACTTCAAGATTATCGCGCGTGCGCGTCCAATGGATAAGAAGCGACTTGTGGAAGCTTTGCAGGCCAACAATGAGGTCGTGGCCGTGACCGGCGACGGAACCAATGATGCTCCGGCTCTTAAATCAGCTCATGTCGGACTTTCGATGGGCGATGGCACATCTGTGGCCAAGGAGGCTTCCGATATTACTATTGTCGATAACTCATTCTCCTCAATCGGACGCGCTGTCATGTGGGGCCGATCACTCTATCAGAACATTCAGCGCTTTATACTGTTCCAGATGACAGTCAATGTAGCAGCCTGTCTGATCGTGCTTTTCGGAGCATTCATGGGAATGCAGTCACCCCTGACCGTGACCCAGATGCTTTGGGTAAATCTGATTATGGATACGTTTGCCGCTATGGCTCTCGCTTCTCTACCTCCATCAAAATCGGTGATGAAAGAAAAGCCCAGACCCCGCGAAGCATTTATTATAAATAATCCCATGTGGAAAGCCATCATCGGGGTCGGCGGTGCATTCTTCCTGCTGCTGCTCGGATTGCTATATTATTTCGAGCACACGGATATCACCTCCCTTACTCAGATTGGCAGTGTGCCGATGGGAGTTAATACCGGATTGAGCGGATATGAGCTCTCGCTGTTCTTCACTATATTTGTGTTCCTGCAATTCTGGAATATGTTCAATGCCCGGGCATTCGAGACCGGACGCTCAGCTTTTCACTTCAAAGATTGTGGCGGCTTTGTGCTCATAGCATTGGTAATCTTGGTCGGACAGATATTTATAGTGAGTGTAGGGGGAAGTTTCTTCAATGTTGTTCCCCTGAAATTTACTGACTGGGTTATTATAATCTGCGCCACCTCGCTGGTGCTCTGGATTGGAGAAGTTTTGAGACTTATCAAGAAGTAGTATTGAAAAGTAAACTGATAAAAAGCAAGGGCGCATCTGAAATCCGGATGCGCCCTCCTTTTTTGGATACTGATTAATCAGAATAGTGGAGTCGGGTATAGGCCCTCTTCAGTGAGACGGCGCAATTCGGCAGCGGTGGAATCGCGGTCAGCAGCGTAGGTCACTCCGAACCATTTAGATGGAGTCTCTTCAACCTTGAGTGTAATTGTGTTTGAGGTAATCAGGTTGTTGACAACCGTGGGGATATAGAACTCCGACTTCAGTTCATCGCCATGTTCGGCAAGAAACTTCAGGAAATCTCTTTCGGAATACTCGAAATAGTCGGGAGTGAACCCCCACATATTCATCGATACGCAAGCCTCGGCCGGAAACTCCACCTCGTGCCCCTCTGAATCGGTCTGCACGATGTGGCCATCTATGCGCCGGATTCCATGGCACTCATTGACACCGGTCAGGAAACCATTGGCGTCTACCTGACAGTGTCCGCGTGAAACACCTCCATTTTCACTCAGAGTATTTCCAATCCGGAATCCGACCATGCAGTATTCATTAGTCTTACCCTCGGCATTTTTGAGGAAATCGGCGAGCACTTTGAATGACTCCGCCCCATAGTAGTCATCGGCGTTGATGACTCCGAATGGTTCATGGATTGCGGTTTTACCCATAAGCACTGCGTGGCCTGTGCCCCAGGGTTTTGTGCGCCCTTCGGGCACTTTGTAACCGCCCGGCAGGGCATTCAGGTCCTGAAATACAACCTCTACAGGCACATGCCCCTCATATCGGGAGATGATTTTCTCGCGAAACTCCTGTTCGAAGTCATGACGTATCACAAAAACTATCTTGCCGAAGCCGGCGCGAAGGGCATCATATACAGAATAATCCATGATGGTCTCACCCGAAGGACCTACGCCATCAAGTTGTTTCAGACCGCCATAGCGGCTGCCCATGCCGGCAGCAAGTATGAATAGTGTTGGTTTCATATATCTTGAGATAATATTACTTTTTCTTATGTAGTAGAATTATGGTGAGCAGGAAATAATCAAATAGCACAATCTTGGAATTGGCATTGCGCTCCACCTCTCGTTTCGCTCTGTCGGTTTCAATGAGAAACCGCTCCACATTCAGATGGTTCACAAAAGGTGAGAAGCGCGATGAGAATTGCTCTTCCTCCGGTGTGAGAGTATTTAACTGAGGCACCCGCATATTGTAGATGAAATTTTCACGCAGCATAGAGGCTGTGTAATCCAGATAACGCCTGATTTTCTCTCTGCCAAATGCCGCAATCTTCTCAGATAATTTTCTCAATTCGAGCACCCGCTTGGCATAAGCGCTGCGCATCACTTCACGATATATTTCAAGAAACTCCTCTCGTTCGCCGGAGTTCTGTCCGAGCTCATCAGCACGTATCAGTGACCCGTTGCAAAGAGCGGCATACTGGTTGGCAGTGGAATCGATGAAGTTGTATCGCTTGTGCAGATATTCTGCAATCTCGCTTTGCGAAAGACGCCCCACCGGAATTCGCTGCACTCGTGAGAAAATGGTCGGGAGCAATTGCAGTTCATTATTGCAGACCAATATGAATATAGTGTCTTCTGCCGGTTCCTCGATAACCTTAAGCAGCTTATTGGCTGTCTCTGTGCCGAGTCTTTCGGGGCGCCAGATTATAAATATCTTATGACTTGAAGTGTAAGCCGGTGTGGAATCGGCGCGAATTATTTCGGCCGCCTCCTCCACATAAATTGTGGGTTGTGAATTGCCGGCTTCGATTATCTCAAGCCATTTCTCCTCGGGCATTGCAGGGTAATCGGCAAGCATCTTGAACCATTCGTTTGAGCGGTCGGCCGATACAGTGATACCTCCCTTTTTATTTTTGACTATCGGATATATGAAGTGCAAATCCGGGTGAGAGTTCTCCTGATGCAACCGGCAGTTGTTGCAGTGTCCGCAGGGTTCACCATTGGCAGGATTCTGGCAGTGCAGATATTGTGCGAATGTGCGGGCAAGAATCATCTTTCCCGATCCGGAGGGACCGGTAAGCATGAGCGCATGAGGTATGTGCCCGCTCTCCTTTAAGCCGCGAAGCCTTCTCTTGATATCCTCATGTCCGGGTAATGTATCGAATCTCACAATCTGATAGAGCAAGGATTTTACTACTTGCCCTGACTGCAAATATACGCCTTTATTTCCGGAATATCAATTTTTATGCTAACTTTGAGAATACTATGAAGGCAGACCTAACTGACCATAATGAAGCGCAATCCAAATCTTTTTTGGGTATTGTGGCCCGCGCTTACGCCTCGCGGTATCGCGAAATGTCGAATATATGTTTTCTTTTCCCAAATAAGCGAAGCGGTACTTTCTTCCTCAAACACCTCTCGGATGCAATCGGTAGCAGGGTAATGCTCGCTCCCGAGGTGCTCGGTGTCAACGATTTTATGGAGCAGGTATCAGGGCTGCGAATAGTGTCGCGAATTGATGCGCTATTCCGTCTCTATAAATTATACAGACGCCGCAAGGGAATGCCGGAGTCTATCTCTACTCCCGATGATGCATTGGATTTCGACAGGTTCGCTCCATGGGGAGAAACCGTGTTGATGGATTTTAATGAGGTCGATAAATATGATATAGATGCCGATGCAATTTTTCGCAATGTTGTAGATTACCGCAATCTAAGTGCTAATTTCCTGACTGACGGACAGATTGAGGTTATAGAGCGATATTTCGGATATAAGCCCCGTGTGAGCGATGTGGAAAGATTCTGGAAGAGTGTTCATGAACTTCCCGGCGATACTCAGGAATCGGAAGATGGAGAACTCTCGCTGCTCAAGCGGAAATTTCTGGAACTTTGGGAACTGCTCCCCGAGCTTTACCGGGATCTCAGAACCGATCTTGAGGCTGATGGACTGGCTCTCGAAGGAACCGCTTACCGATGCGCCATGCGCAGGGTGCTCGGTGGAGATTACTCCACACTCGGTTGGGATAGGGTAGTATTGGTTGGATTTAACACCTTATCCACTTCGGAACTTAAGCTTCTTCGCGAGCTGACCACCCTTGAATCAGATGATGGTGAGCAATATGTGGATTTTGTGTGGGATGCCACCGGGCCGGTGTTATGCTCCGAGTCCGATGGACCCTGGGCCACGCACAATCCGGCGGCAGCCGCCATGGCAAGGCTGATGAAAGCCTTCCCTATGCCCGATTGGATCAAAAACGCTCTCGAAGAATGCTCGGTCAGTGAATTTCCGCAGACTTTGACCGAGTCGGCGGCTCCCTCTAATGCCGCTCAGGTTAAAGTGGCATCGATGAAAGTCGAGGAGTGGATTAAGCTTAATGATGGCCGCGATGTGGAGGAGGCGAAAACGGCTATCGTGCTACCTGATCCGTCGCTCCTTATGCCGCTCGTGCATTCCCTCCCCGAAAATCTGGAGAGTGTCAATATAACCATGGGTTATTCTCTGAAGTATACGGCAGTGGCATCGTTTATACATCATCTGCGCAGGATTCAGAGCAGGGTAAGACGTATGCCTCAGCAATCGGGAGAATATGGATATTATCATGAAGATTTGCGGATATTCCTTTCTCACCCGCTGACCCACAGGTTGATAGGCGGCGAAATAGCCAAACATATAATCAATAGTGTTGCCGAACGACATATAAATCTGGTGCCCTTGCGCTGGATTGAAAAACAATCTGCCGAAGCCAAAGAACTTCTCGAACCGCTGTTGCCGACTACTTCCGCTCTGGAGACTCTGGCATATATTGATGGAGTGCTGAGTAATCTTTTCGTGGCACTTTCCAGACAGGAGGGGGAGCTTGCTCCCGAAATCAAGGGGAAAATAGAAAGCCAGCAGGTAGACCGCTACAGGAAGGCTGTCGCTCAGTTGCAGGCCAGTGTGGAGGGACATGGAGTTGAGATGCATTTCTCCACTCTGTTTCGATTGGTGGAAAATCTGGTTGGCAGTGAGACAATAGCTTTCAAAGGGGAACCGCTCAAAGGACTGCAGATTATGGGCTTGCTCGAAACTCGCGCGCTCGATTTCGAACGTGTCGCTATATTATCTATGAATGATAAGGTTATGCCCCGCCGGGCTCGCAAACGCACCTTTATACCCGATTCTCTGCGCAGAGGTTATGGACTTCCACTTACTGACCATGCCGAAGAACTTTATTCCTATTACTTTTACAGATTGATATCCAGGGCGCGCGAGGTAACAATGATTTATGATTCGCGTGCCGGTGAGGGAATGCGCAGCGGCGGTAAATCCAGGTTTCTGTTGCAGCTGGAACTGCTTCATGCCCGCGATGCAATCAAAAGGGAGTCCTATGCTTTCATGCTCGAACCGGTAATCTCGGATATCGAGCCGATTAAGAAGAACCGGGAAGTCATGAAGCGTCTTGCCGCATTTCTTACTCCTGAGGAGCGCCGCAAGCGCGGAATTGAATTGCCTGCAGGAGTGGCGCAAAGAAGCATTTCGGCGTCGGCTTTGGCCAATTACTGCAAATGTCCCATTAAGTTTTATTATAAAAATGTGGTGCGTGTAGATGATGCGGTGTCGCATTCGGATCATATAGACCGAATTACTCATGGTAATGTGGTGCATCATGTGATGCAGAATTTATATGTGCGCGATGAGCATAAACGAGGTAAATGGCTTGGGAAACACCCGGTGGTTATAACTGCCGATGAATTAAAAGCCATTTATGATGATGAGCCGCTGATAGAACGCGAAGTGCGCCGGGCTGTCAATCTGCTGCATTTCCATCGAGGTGGCAATCATGGCAAGGAGCGCCCCGAGGAACTGGATACACCACTCACAGGGTCAGTGTCTATGGAAGCCCGCAAGTTTGTCGAAGAGGTGCGCTGGCTTATAGAGCATGACGCATCGCTGGCAGCAGTCTCGCCACTTAAGATTCTCGGTGTGGAGGCCGCCTCTAATATAGAGTGGAAAGCCGGTCCGACAGCCCCCGAGGTTCAGGTTAGATATGTGCCGGACCGAATAGATATTGCAGAGGGTAGGATGCGAATCATCGATTACAAGACCGGCTCCACAGGAGTGCAGGCGTCTGCAATTGAAGAAATTTTTGACGGCGCTAAATCAGCCAAAAATATCCTTCAGCTTCAGTTATACGCCGGCTGGCTGTCCGATCATGAGGGAGCTGAAATTGAGGAGGGTAAACATGGAATCCGCACCGAAATTTATAAACCCTCCAAACTGGCAGATGGTGAAATCTCAATTCCTGCGGTAGCTAAGCGGGCATGTAACACCCATCTTGAGATTAAGGAGGAGTTCGATGCTCAAATCGAGCGAACGGTAGCTGAGATATTTAATCCCGAAGTGGATTTTAGGGGTCCCGCGCGGCCTGAAGATGCGTGCACATATTGCACCTTCCGGATGCTTTGCGGTCGCAATAAGAATTGACCACTGTCGGTATCGAAAATCGGAGACTATCAGCGGTTATAATGAGTCATGGCGAAATCTGCGCCCGAGAGACAGAACGCCTTGATGGCTTCGGTAGTTTTTTTGAGTAGTTCGGGCATCTCTGTCATCTGTTCGGGAGTGAATTTGCCGAGCACATAGTTTATCTGTCCGCCGCGGGGGAAATCATTGCCGATGCCGATACGCAGACGCGAATAATTCTGTGTGCCGAGTTCAGAGGCGATGTTTTTCAGTCCGTTGTGACCTGCATCGGAGCCATGTTTTCTTAGTCTGACGGAACCGAAAGGTATCGCCATATCGTCTACTACTACCAATAGATTTTCAAGAGGAAGCTTCTCATGGTTCATCCAGTATCGCACAGCCACACCGCTCAGGTTCATGAATGTAGAGGGTTTGAGCAGAAGCAATTCGCAGTTCTTTACCTTTACGAGCGCCATATCGCCGTATCGTTTTGACTGGAATGTTACGCCGGCATCTGCCGCCAATCTGTCGGCAACCAGGAAGCCGGCATTGTGGCGTGTATCTACATATTCAGGCCCCATGTTACCGAGGCATGCTATCAGGAAGCGTTTCATATCGGGATTCTCAATTGAAGTAAGTGTGCGTTTGCGTCTGCCAAAGAGCTTTTGAAGTAAAGACATTTTTTTAGTCTATAAAAAAGCACCATGTGCCGCACCTCGTGGAGAGGAATAAGGCTCATGATGCTTATGATTAGTGTGTTGACAGTCTGTATTATTCGGCTGCTTTTGCCATGGCACCGCGTGCTGCACGGGTGAGCTGCACGGCACATACCACTGCATTCTTGGCATTGACGAGTTCGAGACCTTCGAAGTGCAGGTCGCCGACTGCGAGAGATTTGCCAAGGCCCAGAGAGTCTACATTTACCACCAGACGCTCGGGAATCTCGGTATAAGGAGCCTTAACTTTGAGTTTGCGCATAGAGAGAGTCAGCTTACCACCGGCTTTCACACCCTCTGCGTGACCTTCGATCTGAACGGGAACTTCCATCACGATGGGCTTGTCGGGATAAACCTGCAGGAAGTCAATGTGGAGAACAGTGTCTTTTACGGGCTGGAACTGGAGGTCTTTCATCACAGCTTTTACAGTCTCGCCATTGAGGTCGATGTCAACCTCGAAGATGTCGGGAGTGTAGATGAGCTTGCGAACATCCTCGTTGGTAACCACGATGTCGGTGGTGATGATACCGCGCTTCTCATCGAGTTCAACCACTTTCTGTCCGGGCTTGAGTGTGCCGGTGAAAGGAAGCTCCACATGAGCGCCACCATTGATAACTGCGGGGATTTTACCCTCTTTGCGCAAAGCCTTTACAGACTTCTTGCCAACCTCAGTGCGAGGCTGAGCATTAAGTTTAAATGTCTTCATTTGTTTGGTTGTGTTACTAAAAATAAGTTTGCTCCGGCCAAAAAGCCGAGGGGAGCAGGTGCCGCTTGACGACGCCTTACTAATTTCCCATCACACGTTTTTGCTCAAAAGCGCCGCAAAGTTACAAAATATTCGCCACATCTGCAAACTCTAATTTAGGGCTTTAGCTTCATGCAGGTTGTGAATCGGATCACTATCTCATACGCTTCAGCAGGTTGTATGAAGGTAAGATGCCAAGCTCGCCGGCACGCCTTAGGTCTTGAAGAGCCTGAGACTTGTTGCCAAGACGAAGATAGGTTATGCCTCTGTTGTAAAGTGCATCACCGAAATCCGAATCAATAGCGAGAGCCTGCGAATAAGCCTCAAGTGCAGAGGTGAGATCTCCTGTGCGGTAATGAATATTGCCAATATTGAGCCAAACGCAGGAAAGTGTCGGATTCAATTTCAAGGCTTCCATATAATCTGCTACGGCTGCAGGTAGCATTTTGGGGTCTCCTTCTGTGGCTCGCCCATAACCTCGCTCCAGGTAAGCTGCTGTGAATCCCGGCATAATCTCGATTGCCTTGTCGAGCGCATGGCGCGCTCCCTCAAAATCCTTAAGCATTGTCTTGGCCACACCGAGTGCGAACCAGTCGGCTGCGCGGGTGCTGTCGGCCGCTTTTTTCTCCAATTGTTCGCTGAGTGCAAAGAGTGAATCATAATCCTGAGGGGTCGATTCGCTTACTCTGGTCAGATATAGGGTGTGGTCTATATATCGGTTGGAGTTAAGATCATCAAGCTCGCGGAAATATCCTGCCCCTCCCTGCAGAGTGTGGGCCGGAGCTGCAAAGGATATAAAATATTCACCTTCAGGTTCCACACGCAAATCCCGGTTCTGCACATGCCCCTTGATTTGCTCGCTATAAGTAAGCGGTGTCTGAGAACTCTTGTCGGAGGTGACAAGCTGGTTAAATCTTTCCATTACCTCCTCTTCTGATTCCTCGCCGCGGTCATGGCCGGAATTGTTGGCACTTCCGCTCTGGATTGCCGGTCTGTCGAGAGGATATTTGTCAGGATTGTGCACATACTTGCGCACCATCTCTTCGGCAGTGTGGGCAAGTTGGACTGCGGCGCGCGTCTGACCCATGTTGCGAAGCGCTTCAGCGCGTGCATATATCGCAGGATAGAATCGCGGATAGCGTGTGGAGATGGCCTCGAAATCACGTAGTGCCTGCCGGTATTGACCGCGCTCCATATTTACCAGACCGAGGTTATAGCGGGCATGAAAGTTGCTGTTGTCCAACTTAAGCACTTGCTCAAAATCTGAAGCGGCACGGTCCAGGTCACGCACCTCATAGCGCAAAAGTCCGCGGTTGAAGAGTGCCGCTAAATTGGCCGGCTGAAGTTCCAATGTGTAATTGTAATCGGCCATGGCTCCGAAATAATCATCGGAATTATATCTGATAAATGCCCGGTTGAGATAGTTATCGGGTTCTTCGGGGCGAATCCTTATCGCCTCATTCATATCAGCGAGTGCAGCTCCCCAATCCTTTCGCTTCACACTTATATCGGCGCGCAGCATATATGGGTGGACAGAAGTGCCTCCCGACAGTTCGATGCTGCGGGCTATATCGTTGAGCGCCGCTGTTGTGTCAGCTCGCAGCATATTCAATCGTGCGCGGGCGGTATAACCCTCGTCCATCTTCGGGTTAAGTCTCAGAAGCAGGTTGAGCGTGGAGTCGGCTCCGCTGAAATCCTTGGTCTCGGTCTGTGCCACCCCTTTGTAAAAAAGAAAATACTTATCTTCCGGATTGTATTCAAGACCGCGGTTATAGTCAATTATTGCCAATGAATCTTTGCCCAGATTCTGAAGCGCATAACCGCGCAAACGGTAATTCTCGGGTGAAAATTTATTGCGCTCGATTGCAAGGGTGCAGTCAGCAACAGTACCTTCGTAATCCTCAAGAGATAATTTGGCAAGCGCTCGCAGATAGTATGGCTCCGACAGATATGGCTTCGCCTTGATGGCCTGATTGAAATATTGAATCGCAAGCATATAGTCCTCCATCGACATCACATTGCGCCCTATGGTGGTAACCTGCGCCGCGTCAATCTGCGCCATGCAGCGAAAACTCGCCACTGCAAGGAGCAAAACTATCAATGCTGCAATTCTTTTCATATAGCAAATTTAGTGAAAAATCCGCTTAATCTAAAAATCAATGACATTTGTAGAAAACTTATCAGCCGGGGGCACGTTTACTCTATATATGATACGATAGAAATACTTATGGAAAAAGTTGTAATAATCGGAGGAGGCTTCGCAGGTCTAAACCTGGTGAAACATCTCGATCCGAAAAAATATGAGGTTTGTCTGGTGGATCGTAATAACTTTCATGCGTTCCCGCCGCTCTTCTATCAGATTGCGTCATCAGGACTGGTGAGTGCTAATATATGTTTCCCTTTCCGCAGGGAGATTAAGAAGATGGGCAACGTATCATATCACATGGGTCATGTAAAAAATATCGATACTGCCGCCAAAACAGTCACCACCAGTTATGAGACACTGAATTATGACAAGCTTGTGCTGGCTGCCGGCTCGACCAATAATTACTTCGGCATGTCGAATCTTGCCGAGGATACATTTGGTATTAAGACTGTGGCGGAGGCTGCCCACACACGCGATGAAATTCTTGACCGCTTCGAGCGTGGAGCTATTTGCCCCGACCCGGAGCGTCGCCGCCAGTTGCTGAGCTTTCTGGTAGTGGGCGGAGGTCCCTCGGGTGTCGAGATTGCCGGTGCACTCGGTGAGATGAAAAAATATATCTTGAGCAAGGAGTATCCGGAGCTCAAGCCCGAAGATGTGACTATAACACTTGTGGAAGGGACAGGCTCTCTTTTGGGAGCGATGAGCGAGAAATCCCGCCGCAAAGCTCTTGAAGGACTTAAGGATCTGATGGTCAATGTCAGACTCAATACCCTTATGAAAGATTATACCGATAAATATGTGACATTTGCCGACGGACATAAGGAATATTATGAGACACTCATCTGGACAGCCGGTGTCAAGGGTGAACCGATGCCCGGACTGCCTGCCGAAACTGTGGGTCGCGGTGGTCGAGTGCTTGTCGATGAATTTAACCGAGTCAAGGGTCTTGAAGATTCCGTAATGGCTATTGGTGATATCGCACTGATGGAAACCGAGAAGTACCCTCACGGACACCCGCAGATGGCACAGCCGGCAATTCAGCAGGCTGTAAACCTCGCCCGGAATTTGAATCGTGGTGAATATGCTACACCATTCGAATATAAGGATAAGGGCTCAATGGCGACTATCGGTAAAAACAAGGCTGTGGCCGATATTGCCGGAATGTCGTTCGGCGGTTTTTTCGCATGGCTTATATGGATGATTATTCACCTGCTGTCTATACTTGGCATGAGAAATAAGCTGAGTGTGCTTGTAAACTGGTTCTGGAATTATCTGTTCTACTCTACATCGCTCCGGTTATTGCTAAGGCCTGTCAAATATCCGCTTCGCAGACACTGGGCTGAATAATCAGTAAGACAATATATAATGTAAAGAGACGCGTTATATTACAATAGTAGAAATATAAAAATATCATGAATAGCAATAAATTCATAATTGCACCTCTGGCGCTCCTGGCTGTTACTCTGACCGGTTGCGGAATATTCGGAGGTGGAAATAAAGCGAAGATTAATCCTACGCTTCCCGCGGATCGCGAGGAAATTGTGCAGAAGGCTGAAAAGGAGCAATATACACCCGAGGAGATCGGGCGCGGTGTGGTTAAGGGAGACTGGGCCATTGAAACCGTATATGGTAAAAAGGTAGTCGGTGAAGAAGCGCCTTTCATTAAGTTTGTGCCTGAGGAGCGTCGGGTTTACGGAAACAACGGCTGCAATGTGATCAATGCCGAATACACATATAGCCCTAAGGATTCGACAATCCGCTTTGACAATATCGCTGCCACAATGCGCATGTGTGACAAAGAGGGTCTGACAGATTATGAAATAAATACCGCGCTCGGCTCGGCACGCTTCTATAGCTGGAAGGTAGATGGTAATGATTATTATCTGACCTTTTATAATGAAACAGGCTCGCCGGTGATGCTGCTTATGCATCAGAATTTCGAATTTCTCAACGGCACATGGATTGTGAGCAGAATCAATGACAAAGAGGTGCATGTCGACGGCATGAAAATGGTCATAGATATTGATGAAGGGAAACTCCATGGAAACACCGGGTGTAATATAATGAACGGTAATGTGGATATTGATATGAATCACCCGAATTCGATATCATTCAGTGCTATAGCCACCACCCGCATGGCATGTCCGGATACCGACCAATTGCAGACTGCACTGCTTGTGGCACTTGAAGAGGTGACAGCCGCCAAACCGGTTTCTCCTCGTGAAGTGGTGTTGTATAACGATCAGGCCAAGCCTGTGCTTACTCTTGTGCGTGAATGATGGAAGCGCGTGTCGACAAGTGGCTTTGGGCAATGCGTGTTTTCAAGACCCGAACGATCGCAACAGAAGCCTGCAAGAAGGGAAGGGTCACGATGGGTGGAAACCCGGTGAAACCATCGCGGGCCATCAAAGTCGGCGATGTGATTGAGGTCCGCAAGCCTCCGATTACATATTCATTCCGTGTCAAGGCATTAAGTAATGGCCGGTTGGGCGCCAAACTTGTGCCCGATTATCTTGAAAACATCACTCCTCAGTCACAGTATGACTTGCTGGAGATGACCCGGATATCCGGTTTTGTGGATCGTCGCAAAGGTTTGGGACGCCCCACAAAGCGAGATTCACGTCAGATGTCGAAATTTCGCGAGGATACCTACGCCGATACATATTATCTCGACTTCGAAGATTCTGATGAAGATTTGGAAGATTATGAGGAAGATAATATTTGATTGATTGAGAAAAAAATAGTATATTTGCGCCACTACAACCGCCTCATCCGGAATAGTTTCGGGGTGAGGCGTATGCAGTGTATTGACTCTCAGGGAGTTGGTGCATATTTGTAATAATTTGGAATAAAACCGCATAGGTATTATATGATAAATATAAAGTTTCCCGACGGCAGTGTTCGCGAATTTGAGAGCGGCATTACGCCTATAGAAGTTGCCAAAAGCATCAGTCCGCGTTTTGCTGCCGATGTGCTTGCGGCTAAAGTCAACGGTGAGGAGTGGGATATTTCGCGCCCCATAACCGAAGATGCCTCAATCGAGCTTTTCAAGTGGGAAGATCCCGAGGGTAAGCATGCCTTCTGGCACTCATCTGCGCATCTGCTGGCAGAGGCCCTGCAGAGCCTTTTCCCGGGTGTGAAGTTCGGAATCGGCCCGGCTATCGAAAATGGCTTCTATTACGACATTGACCCCGGTGAACACAAAATAACTGCTGAAGATTTCCCTCGCATCGAGAAAAAGATGCTTGAACTGGCGCAGGCTAAAGAGGAAATCAAACGCGAGGATATCACAAAGGCCGATGCGCTGAAACTTTTCGGGGACCGCGGCGAAGAATATAAGTGCGAGCTCATATCCGAACTTGAAGATGGTCATATCACCACTTACACCCAAGGTAGCTTTACTGACCTCTGCAAGGGTCCGCACCTGCCTAACACCGCACCTATCAAGGCGGTAAAGATAACTTCACTCGCCGGAGCTTACTGGCGTGGTGATGAAAAGCGCAATCAGCTCGTGCGAGTATATGGCATCACCTTCCCCAAGAAGAAGATGCTCGATGAATATCTTGCCCTCCTTGAAGAGGCTAAAAAGCGCGACCATCGTCTGCTTGGCAAGGAGATGGAGCTCTTCGCTTTCTCCCAAAAGGTCGGTGCCGGTCTGCCGCTATGGCTGCCCAAAGGTGCGGCACTGCGCGACAGACTCGAGCAGTTCCTGCGCAAGATTCAGAAGCGCTACGGCTATCTGCAGGTTATAACCCCCCATATCGGAAATAAGGCCCTGTATGAGACCTCGGGTCACTGGGCCAAATATGGTAAAGATTCATTCCAGCCCATCAAGACACCTCAGGAGGGTGAGGAATATCTGCTCAAGCCGATGAACTGTCCGCATCATTGCGAAGTGTATAAGGCCGCGCCCCGTTCGTATCGCGACCTGCCGATGCGACTCGCCGAGTTCGGCACCGTGTATCGCTATGAGCAGAGCGGTGAGCTCCACGGACTCACCCGAGTGCGCGGATTTACTCAAGATGACGCCCACCTGTTCTGCGCACCCGAGCAGATTAAAGAGGAGTTCCTGAAAGTGATGGATATTATTCTCTTTATCTTCCGCGCTCTTGATTTCAAGAATTTCGAGGTGCAGATTTCTCTGCGAGATCCCAAGAATAAAGAGAAATATATAGGAAGCGACGAAAACTGGCATCTTGCAGAGCAAGCCATCATCGAAGCCTGCGCTGAAAAGGGTCTTAAGGCTCGTCAGGTTGAGGGTGAGGCTGCATTCTATGGTCCGAAACTCGACTTTATGGTTAAGGATGCAATCGGACGTCGCTGGCAGCTCGGAACAATTCAGGTAGACTATAACCTGCCTGAACGCTTCGGACTTGAATATACCGGCTCAGACAACCAGAAGCACCGCCCGGTGATGATTCATCGCGCACCATTTGGTTCTATGGAAAGATTCGTGGCCGTGCTTCTTGAGCATACAGCCGGCAAACTCCCGCTGTGGCTGATACCGGAGCAGTGTGTAGTGCTCCCGATTTCCGAGAAGTTCAATGATTACGCACGCAGCGTTGCTGCCGAGCTTGAAGCTGCCGATGTGCGTTGCGGAGTAGATGACCGCAATGAAAAGATCGGCAAAAAGATTCGCGACAATGAGCTGAAGCGTGTGCCCTATATGCTTATAGTCGGAGAGAAGGAGGCTGAAGCCGGTCAGGTTTCTGTGCGCCGTCAGGGTGAGGGTGATAAGGGTACAATGTCGGTTGCGGAATTTGCCGAACTTATCAATAAGGCAGTAGCTGAGGAAACCGGTGAAAAAGCCTGAACAAGAAGAATACTTGCATAAATCGAAACAGAAAGAAATCATACTCTTAAAACACTGAATGGAGAAAAAACCAAATTTCGGCGGATTTAGTCGTCCCGCCGGCCCAAAGCCCCGCCCCGGTCAGGGTAAAGGTCGCGGTGGTGACCGCCGTAACGATCCCTATGCCACCAACCAGTATATCCGCGCTCGCGAGGTGCGATTGGTAGGCGACAATGTGGAGCAGGGTATTTACCCGATCGCGCAGGCTCTGAAAATTGCCGAGAATCTCGAGCTTGACCTCGTGGAAATCTCGCCGACCGCCGAACCGCCGGTATGCCGTGTTATAGACTACCAGAAGTTCCTGTATCAGCAGAAGAAGCGGCAGAAAGAGCAGAAGCAGAAAGCGGCCAAGGTTGTGGTCAAGGAGATTCGCTTCGGACCTCAGACTGATGACCATGACTATAATTTCAAGCTCAAGCATGCACAGGGCTTCCTTAAAGAGGGTTCGAAAGTGAAGGCCTACGTGTTCTTCCGCGGTCGCTCGATTCTGTTTAAAGAGCAGGGAGAAGTGCTTTTGCTCCGCTTCGCCAATGATCTTGAGGAACTCGGCAAGGTTGAGATGATGCCGGTGCTTGAAGGAAAGCGCATGTCGATTATGCTTGCACCGCTCAAGGCACCCGCCAAGAAAGAGGATAAGGCAAAATCTCAGAAACCTCAGGCCAAACCTCAGTCAGCTCCAAAACCGGCGGATGCTGAAAAAGAGGCGCCCGGAGAGGAATAAGATTAAAAAATCTTAATAAAATACAATAATAGCGCAAAGGTGTCGTTATTGTATAGGTGAATTACTGAACACTGCCGGCGCAAAGGTTTTTCGCGCCGTGTGATGCATAATAATTAGAGACCGTAGGCACCAAGTGCCGAGGTGAATGTCAAACAACTAAATTTTAGCAAAATGCCTAAAGTAAAGACCAATGCCGCTTCGAAGAAGCGTTTCGCTCTGACCGGCACAGGCAAAATCAAAAGGAAACACGCTTATCACAGCCACATCCTGACCAAAAAGAGTAAAAAACGCAAGAGAAATCTTGACCATACAGCTCTGGTAGCCGGTGCCAACGAAAGACAGGTTCGCGAACTTTTAACACTGCGCTAATAGCCGCATCGGTAGTGGTTAACCCACTGCATTAAAGCAAATCACATTTTATCAACCGGATGCCCAGCTCCGCAAGTGCAAACAGATATTGCCGCTGGCACCCAAAATTTGAAAGAAAATGCCAAGATCAGTAAATCATGTGGCCTCACGCGCCAAGAGAAAGAAAATATTAAAACTCACCCGTGGTTATTACGGCTCTCGCCGCAACGTATGGACAGTAGCCAAAAATACTTGGGAAAAGGGTCTGACATACGCATACCGCGACCGCAAACAGAAAAAGCGCAATTTCCGTGCTCTCTGGATTCAGCGTATCAATGCAGCAGCTCGTCTTGAGGATCTCTCTTACTCAAAACTCATGGGTCTTATCCACGCTGCCGGCATCGAAATCAACCGCAAGGTGCTCGCTGAACTCGCCATGAACAATCCTGCAGCGTTCAAGGCTATCGTGGATAAAGTTAAAAAATAATTTCTCCTTACACTACTAAAATTAAGCAGCTATGAAAAAGCTCTTCACATTGCTCATGGCCCTCGTGCTCATGACAGCAACTGCTTCAGCTCAGCAGAAGCTCTTCAATGCAACCGAGAAGACTAAATGCACAAGCGAAAAGGTTTGTGACAAGCCTTGCGAAAAGAAAGCTTGCGATAAAGCTGTAGCAAAAGCCAAATGTGCTGACTGCAAATGTGCTGACTGCAAAGCAGCTTGCAAGGCAGAGTGCAAAGCCAATTGCAAGGAAGAATGCAAGAAAGCTTGCAAAACCGACTGCAAGAAAGCTTGCCCCAAAGCTGAAAAGAAAGCTTGCGCTCACGAGTGCAAAAAAGAGGGTGCCAAGGACTGCAAAAAGCCCTGTAAAGGTGCTCCTGTGAAGCAGGCTAATAAGTAAGTTGCAAAAAATATAAAGATAATCGTAAGTTTTTCAAGGTTGGATTAAACTTTTTGGGCTTACGATTGTCTTATAAGGTAAAGGTAATTGTCGCAGACATTGCCGAAATAATAAAACAATGTGCGACAAAACGGAGCCGAGGTCGAGGCCTTGACTCCGTTTTTCTGTTTATTGATCGTAATGTAGTTATTATCGGTTGATATCGTAGCCCTGATCTTTGAGATAATCAAGTATACGATAACTCATGGCGTGGTCATAGTAATCGAGAATGTGTGCCACCCAGTCATTGTCAGTGGTGTGCCCGGAGCGGGTCTGATTATAGTGTTTCACCACATTGTCATATTCCTCAAGTTCGCTTACCATCTTCTCATCGTCGTGGCGGTAGCTATTGTGATGGAATACCAGAGAGAGGGGTTGTTTTGGTTTCAGATCCGGGTGCTCGCGCGGTATTCCGAGTGCCAGACCGCAGACCACAAAGACACCCTTGGGCAGGTTCAGAAGTTTGGCTACAGCTGCCGGATCCACAGTTCGCAGGTAGCCTATGCAGTTGGAGCCCAGACCTGCGCTTTGAGCAGCAACCACAGCGCTCATCATGGCAAGTGAAGCATCGATTATGCCTATGGTGACACCGTCCATAGTATTGGTGAAGGGAGGCATCACAAGCCCCTTCTTGCGGGCCAGAAGGGAAATCTTATTGTAATCAGAGCAGAAGATAAGCAGCCTGTTGCATGTCTTGATTTGCTTCTGATTCGTGAGCTCGTAAAGTTTAAGCTTCAGTTCCTGGTCATCAATGTCGATTACTGAAAATTGCTGACCATTGTAGGAAGTAGGAGTGTTTTCCACTGCACGGTATATCAACTCCATTGTTTCGGCCGGAATGGCCTCGCGCTCGTAGCGACGCACACTTGTGCGCTCAAGCAATGAATCTTTTACACTTAGCATATATTATTAGATTGGGTTATATAGTAGTTATTTCAGGCGATATTTGATTTGCCTGTATTTATATAACAAAAAAAGCCGATGGTCGCTCTGCGTAGCCATCGGCTTTTTTATAAGGTCCACATCAAAGTATTGTGACGAAACTCCGATAGACAGGATTTGAGTGCTTGCAAGCCTTTGTAATCCGCCTTGTGGCCCGAAAGCCAACGCCCGAAAGGGCGCGGGGCCCGCCATCGACATGCAAGCTTGTCTCGGCATTTCTGAAAGATTTGATGAGTTTCCCAATTTGCTTTGATGTGGGATTTTTCTCTCCTCTGTTTGCAATCGGGATTCTTCCCGGAGTTTGCGGCCCAGTCAGGCTCTTTAGCCTGTTATGACAAGGCAAATATAAAAGATACTGTTCATTTTTCCAAATCTTCTCCAACTTTTTAACATTTGTCAGAAGTCAATCTGTTGGCACTTCGGGAAGTGACTATTTTAAAGGGATTCATTAAATCTTGTGCAACAATTTTTTTGAATAGTAAAGGTAGCTCATTTTTTAAGTATTTTCGGCTGTTTCAAAAATAGCGAATATGACCGGGGTGGTATATAGATTATTTTGTAATTTTACGATATGAATTTCAATCGGTTTTATTCATCTTCAATGACCACCCGAGAATCGAATGGACGCCTGTATTGGCTCGATATGGCAAAGGCTTTCATGCTTATTCCGGCCATTTTGGAGCATACCGATTCAGGCTCCATGTGGGAATGGTCCGACAATATGATGCTCGCAGTTTTTTGGGTGAGTTCCGGGTATGTCTCAAACGCCGATTTTAGCATTAAATGGAAGGCGTTTCGTCTCCTTCTTCCTTATGTCTTGATGAATATCCTTTGCCTTCTCTTTGTATGGATTCACATGGACGCCCCGTTTGAACCTATCCAGCTCGAGGGCATTTTGTATGGCCGGTTTAAATTATATAGGGGAGCTGTTTCGGCAGCCAATCCTATATTGATGGGTGCCTATAACAGCGTGTTATGGTTCCTTCCCTCGTTTTTTCTATCTTATATCGTGTTCCGGGTGCTGATTTCAGTCAAGGGGATAATAGCTAATGTTGGTGTCATAGTCATCTGTCTTTTCGCCACATGGGCAATTGGGTTATTGCCGGTGCTTTTGCCCTGGAGTCTCGGCACTGCTCCTGCATTCGGTTGCGTAATCTATATGGGGAGACTGGTGCGTATCACCGGACTCCTTCGTAAATCGCCCATTATCTGTTTCTTTGGAGGCGGGTTACTGTATGCCCTGTTTAATTATCTCGTAGGTTTTACTAATATTTCTATCGGTGATTTCGGTCGGTCGGTGTTTTTATGGTTTCCGGCGGCTGTTTGCGGTGCCGTGGCCTTTATTTCGTTATGTTACTTCTCGGGACAATCAATTTTTAGCCGAGTGGTCGCATGGTTCAATCGAGGCGCACTCTTTATATTCGGGATGCAGCTCGTTTTTACGAGTTACATTCTGGAAATCTCCCATCCATGGGGTATCACTATGTGGGAACTGAAGGCGGTGATTGTGCTTGCGGCCTGTTTTGGTGGAGGCAAGATCCTCGCCTTATTGTATAATTTGGCATTGCCCGTGCGGCGCAGAAACATCGTAACCATGATGTAGTGTTACCCCAACATTATCTAATATTGGGGAACTAAGTATTTAGAATTCGCTCGAAAAGTGGAATTTAATCTTCGGGAAATCAGACTGCGCCATCTGAAGCACATAGTTGGAGTCTGCCAGAAACACATCGCGTCCCTCTTTGTCGGTAGCCATGAACTGGTGCTTACGCTTTTTGAAGGCTGCAAGCGCCTCCTCATCTTCGCTCTCTATCCAGCAGGCTTTATAGAGACTTATCGGTTCCCAGCGACACTGAGCGCCATATTCATGAAGCAAACGGTATTGTATCACCTCAAATTGCAGCTGACCGACTGTGCCGATAATCTTTCGATTATTGAATTGGTTAGTGAATAATTGAGCCACACCTTCGTCCATCAGTTGGTTGATGCCCTTATCCAGTTGCTTTGCTTTCATCGGGTCTGCATTCTCGATATATTTGAACATCTCGGGTGAGAATGATGGAAGACCCTTGAAGTGAAGCACCTCTCCGGCAGTCAGTGTGTCTCCGATTTTGAAGTTGCCGGTATCCGGGATACCTACTATATCTCCGGGAAATGCTTCATCGACAATATTTTTCTTCTGGGCCATAAAAGCTGTCGGAGCGGCAAAGCGCATCATCTTGTCGTGGCGCACATGCTTGTAATATACATTGCGCTCGAATTTTCCGGAGCAGACTTTTACGAATGCTATGCAGCTTCTATGATTGGGGTCCATGTTGGCGTGAATCTTGAACACGAAACCTGAAAATTCCTCCTCTTCAGGTCTCACTTCACGCTCCTGCGCCATTATCGGCTTCGGTGACGGAGCAATTTCCACAAAGCAGTCGAGTAGCTCCTTGACTCCGAAAGTATTGAGGGCCGAGCCGAAGAATACAGGTGCTGATTCACCGCGCAGATAAGCCTCCTTGTCAAAATCCGGATATACTCCCTCGATCAGTTCAAGGTCTTCGCGAAGTTTGGCTGCATTTTCAGCACCCACCAGGTCATCGATAAGCGGTGAGTTGACATCGGATATTTCCACACGCTCGCTTACAGTCTGCTTGCTCGGTGTGAACAGGTCGATGCCATGTTCGTAGATATTATAGACACCCTTGAAACGTTCACCCATATTGATAGGCCATGTCAGAGGGCGCACACCGATTTGCAGCTCCTTTTCAAGCTCATCGAGAATATCAAATGGGTCTCGACCCTCGCGATCCATCTTATTCACGAAGATTATCACCGGGGTGCGACGCATGCGGCATACTTCCATCAAGCGCCGCGTCTGGGTCTCTACACCTTTGGCCGCATCGACCACAATTATTACTGAGTCTACAGCGGTAAGTGTGCGAAATGTATCCTCGGCGAAATCCTGGTGACCCGGAGTGTCGAGAATGTTGATTTTATAGTCGCGGTAATTAAAACCCATGACCGAGGTGGCAACCGAGATGCCGCGTTGCTTCTCGATTTCCATCCAGTCTGAGGTTGCGGTCTTTTTGATTTTATTGCTTTTTACAGCACCGGCCACATGAATCGCGCCTCCAAACAGCAGAAGCTTCTCGGTCAGTGTGGTTTTACCCGCGTCAGGGTGTGAAATAATGGCAAACGTGCGTCTGCGCGCTATTTCTTTGGTTAGTTCGTCGCTCATGAATTATTTTTGCAGTAGTTTAAGGCATTTCGCCAGCGAATCGCGCCAGTAGGGTATTTCCAGACCGAATGCTTTCTTAATCTTGGCTTTGCTTAATACCGAGTATTGCGGGCGTTTGGCAGCCGAAGAGAATTCTGCGGTTGTGATAGGATTGACTTTCTCCTCGATACCTGCAAGTTCGAAGATAGCCTTGGAGAAATCATACCATGAAGCCACACCCTCATCAGTAAAATGATATACTCCCGGTTTCCAATCAGGTTTGCGGATTATGGTATGAATAGCATTAGCCAGGTCGCCGGCGTAGGTGGGAGTGCCTATCTGGTCAGCCACTACATTTATCTCATCGTGTGTTTCGGCCAGCGATAACATGGTCTTTACGAAATTTTTACCGAATTCGGAGTATAACCATGCAGTGCGGATTATCATGGCATTCTGGCACAGAGAGGTCAGTAATGCCTCACCCTCGAGTTTGGTGCGACCGTATATGCCCTGCGGATATGGCTCGTCATTCTCCTCGTATGGGCGGAACCCTTGACCGGAAAATACGTAGTCGGTAGAAATGTGTATTACCTTTGAACCGGAGGCTGCTGCCGCTTCCGCCAGGTTGCCTACAGCCACTGTGTTGAGCGCTGCGGCGAGTATCTCGTCGGTTTCAGCCTTGTCGACCGCGGTATATGCGGCACAGTTGATAATAACATCAAATTTACCATCTTCAAGAAATCGCTTCACCGCTTCGCGGTTGGTGATGTCAAGCGAATCATAGTCTGTGTATACGGCTTCTATCTCGGAGTCATTTGCCAATGATTTGCGCAGACTCGAGCCAAGTTGACCGTAGGCACCGGTGATTAATACTTTCATTATAATGCGTTAGATTTTTTATTATTCCGGATCATCACTGAATTTCAGCTCATTATTATAGTCCTGCTTGTAGTAGGCGGCTAAGTGCGCCAGCAGACGCGATATCTGCTTGAAGGCTTCCGCTGTTTCGGGCGTAACCTCTTTTTTCTGCAGCCTTAGCAGCAACATGCCATACAGAGCATTGAAACATGTCTCAATCTCATCTTTCTTGTTGTCGCCCGCTTTGGAGCGAAGCTCCACTATCAGCGGCAAAGTGTTGTAAAACTCTGTGGCATATTTTGCAAATTTCGGGTCGTTGAGCAACCGGCGGTGCAAATTCTCTAACTCCAATATGGTGTTGGTGTTGAGCTGAAGATGTCCCTCTTTGATTTTACCCTCGCTGCGCATCATATCGATGAGCGACTCATACCAGTCGCGCATCTGCTTGCGCTGCTCCGGATCAAGATCAGTGTGCCGGTCTATTATCTCACTCTGAATCCGGTCTATATCAAGATTATATGCGCGGATAAGATCCTCGATTTGCCACATGTATAGCAGATATTCCGCTATGTTTTCTCTTTTCTTGGCTGATGCTGTAAACATAGTGCTCCTAATATGATGCAAAATTACAAAAAAATCAAATCAGCCACAACCCGCCGGGGTTACCGCTGCCTATAAAACAAATACCACTATTCATCTGTTTTCGACTATAGTTTGCGTTATAAGGTTAAAGATAAATTATGATGGTAAAAAGCAGATGTTTGCAGGTCACTTTTATATGGCATGATTGCTTTCTTGTGGAGACTCCGGAGCTGGCCATGATATTTGATTATTGGCTCGATGAATCAGGATCGGCCAATCCGATGCCTCAGGCTTTGTCGCACCTTGATAGAGAGAAACCATTGCTTGTATTTGTGTCTCACGGTCATAAAGATCATTATAATCCGGCTGTGTTCGGGTGGGCTTCCGAGTTTGAGAATATTTCTTATATAGTAAGTCGCGATGTGTGGCGGCGAATGCGTCATGTGGTCAGTCCGAGCAGTCCGTATCTCGGTCCTAAAATAGATATCAGCAGGGTTTATGCCTTGAAATCCGGAGAAAAAGCGGATATTGGCGGTGTAGAAGTAACGGCTTATCCAAGCACCGATATAGGTAACTCTTACGGATTAATTCTGCCCGACGGAACCCGATTGTTTCATGCCGGTGATTTAAACGCATGGATCTGGAAGGAGGAGTCAACCCGGCAGGAGATAGCCAAGGCTATGGGTGATTATCAAGCATGTCTGCGCGATATAGCCGTAGATCTCGGAGAGAATTTGCATTTTGACGTTCTGTTTTTTCCTGTGGATTCGCGTATAGGGTCGGAGTATTGGACCGGTGCGGCTGAGTTTGTCAGGAAGTTTGATGTGTCATATTTCTTCCCTATGCACTTCGGACTTGGTGATGATAAGGAAAGAGAACAAAGACGCAAAGATGCCTTCAGGTTTGATTTGTATGCCGCATCAGGTGAATATATCGGACTTGGCTCTCCGGGTGATGTGTGGCATAAAAAATGGACTGATTAATGATATTCAGGGAGAAAACGAACAATTGTTAAAAAATCCAAATTTAATGATAGAAATTCGATTGAGTTTGTTATGTAGGTATAGATAGATCTTTTACAGGTCTGGACCATTGGAAAGAAACTCTTTCCTCAATCCGCAACTTAGAAAGGTCGAAAGAGTTTTAACCAAGCAAAGATTCCACTACCATGGCTGACAAACAACAATTCAAACAGAGATTATTAAACCTTCAGGGTAATTTGTATAGCTTTGCATGTCAGTTGACATCTGATCGTGAAGCAGCGCAGGATCTTGTGCAGGATACTACACTCAAGGTGCTCGATAATGAAGCAAAATACGTAGACAACGTAAACTTCAAGGGTTGGGTGTTTACAATCATGCGTAATATCTTCATCAACAATTACCGCCGTCAGGTTCGTTCGGCTACAGTAATTGACAATACTGAAGATTTATATCATCTGAATCTTAGCCAGGAATCAGGATTATCTTCACCCGAAGGTTCTTTTGCCGCCAAGGAGATTTCAATCGCTATCAATGGCTTCTCAGATGAATACAAACAGCCGTTTAATCTCTATATCGCCGGTTATAAATATAGTGAAATCGCTGACAAGATGGGTCTCCCCCTCGGCACAGTGAAAAGCCGTATCTTCTTTGCAAGAAAGCGCCTTCAGACCATGCTTAAGGATTATAGATAAGACACCGGGTTTTACATTAGGTTAAAAATATTTGATGACACACTCTAAGTGTGTCATCTTTTTTTGTTAATTTCGCAAGTTATGTATGTATCAAAGCATACTTTATCACCACATATTCTGTTTTCCTGACAGGTGGGCCTATAGTAAATGAGTAAGAAAATCAAGAGATTCAATTTTTGGATTCGCCGCAAGTCGCATCTCGCGGTGATCTCTATCGGTGCGCTGGTGATAGCCCTGCTATTTCTCAATGAGGATGCTTCGTGGGAGCATAATATGGAGTATCAGGAAAAAATCAAGTCGCTCAATGAGCAGATTCGCGCATGCAATGATTCTGCGGAATATTATCGCCGGCAGCGTGAGAAGTTATTGACAGGCACTGCCGAACTTGAACAGATAGCCCGCGAGGAATATCGCATGCAAAAGCCGACAGAAGATGTTTATGTAATTAAGAAAAGATGAAAAAACAAGATAATAAGGCAAATCCTACAGAGGGCACCGGTGCTTCATCGGCTGATACAGCGCGTGCGGTGAATATACGCAACCGAGCCGAGGCTACCTCGACATTCGGTTTGCTGCTGGTATGCGTGGGTCTTGTCGGTCCTTTCGCCGGTGCCGGAAGCTCCGCTTGGCTGATAGCCTTCAAGTGGATATTCGCAGCGGGTGCGGCTATTTATACAGCAGCAAGATTCACCGGAGCATGGCCAAAAGGGGAACCTTTCAGAATCCGCCGCTTGCGCAGAATGGAGTGTTGGGCAGGCATAGCTTTCTGTGTCGCTTCATTTTTCTGGTTTTGGAATACACGCGCATTCGATGGTGTGACTCTTACTTTCAGAATGCTCAATGAAACTATCATCTTTACACTGGCCGGCGCGCTGATACAGATTATTGCCTCCTGGATGCTGGCATATGCTCAGCGTAAACAGAAATAGGCACCAATCTCATTTCTCAACTTATGTATAACTCTCGTAAAATATTGACGGTCGACATCGGGAATACCGCTGTCAAGGCTTCTGTGTTCGAGGGTGAACGTTTGCTGGATTTTGTGGCCGGCACAGATGTAGGTATCAGCGAAATCATGATGCTGATGAAATCGGAAGTGGTCAAAAATATAGCATGTTGCTGCGTCGGTGAGGATAAAAAGAGTATCATCTCCGCATTGAGCGAGGTTCCTGATACCGATATGCTTGTAGTTGCGGCCGATACACCTCTGCCAATTGCGGTGCATTATCGCAGCAGGGCTACTTTAGGTGCCGATCGGATTGCGGCAGCTGTCGGAGTAGCTGCCGAAGATGAAAATATATTGATGGTCGATGCCGGCACTGCAGTGACTATCGATATTGTGGCAGGCCGTAGCTTCTCTGCAGGTAATATCTCGCCCGGCCTGAAGCTGCGGTTCAGGTCACTTCATGCTTATACCTCCCGCTTGCCGTTGGTTGGCCCCGATGGCGATGTGCCCCATTTTGGATATGATACTCCGACAGCCATAAGAGCCGGAGTGATGCGCGGACTCGCCGGAGAAATTGCTTCTGCTTGGCATTTCGCTTACGATAAATATGAAAATTTGAAACTTATCCTTGCCGGGGGGGATGCCCCGATTATTGAGCCGCTGCTGCGGCAGACCGGCTTGAACCCGATTCTCGACCACAACGCTGTGGGTCGCGGATTGGTAAGGATATTCAACCATAACTACCCATTATGAAAAAACTTACGACAGCCCTGCTGCTTATGGCCGCTTCGGTATTGACCGTACTGGCAGACCAAAATACACCATACTCCATGTATGGCTACGGTATCCTCGGAGATCGAGCCACCTCAATGCAGCGACAGATGGGTGGCGTCGGTGTAGCCATGAATTCCGGCCGACAGGTCAACGTGATGAATCCCGCTTCATATTCAGCTGTAGACTCACTGACCTTTCTCTTCGATATGGGAGCTGACCTGTCGATTATCTGGAGCCAGCAGGGCTCTGTCAAGGAGAGAGCGACAGGCGGCGGTCTCGACTATGTGACCATGCAGTTCCCGCTGGCCAGACATTTTGGCGGCTCTATAGGTCTTGTGCCGTATAGTTCGGTGGGTTATGCGTTCGGAAACGAAATCAAACATGGCACCATGTCTAATCAAGGCTCAGGTGGCATTAATGAACTCTATCTCGGCTTTTCGGGTGAGGTAAAAGGTTTCTCGCTCGGTGTAAACGTGAGCTATGATTTCGGTAATATTGTAAATGATGTGTTTGCAAATCCGGTCGGCGGCTCCACTAAGGTCGAACATGTGATGCGCGTGCGCGACTGGAATATCCTGATAGGTGCCCAGTATACCGCCCGATTTACCCGTAATGACAGAATTGTGGCCGGTCTTACCTGGAGCCCCAAAAAAGCTATGCTCGGACGCACCTGGGTGACCAAGCAGGAAACCACTCTTGAGTCAAAACCAACTTATCTGATAGATACTAATATGCGCCGTCTCTATCAGCAGCCGAATACCGTCGGAGCGGGACTTAGTTATACTCATGAGAAGGTGAGTCGCTTCAATGTAGAACTCGACTATCTTTGGCAGGACTGGTCCAAGGCAAAATTCTCATCGCTCTATGCTGATGATAAATTGGTGTTTGAAGGCATGAATTTTCAAAATCGCCAGCGCTGGAGTCTCGGTGCGGAAATAGTCCCCAAGGTGCGCGGCTCATATCTGGAGCGTGTCACATATAGAGTGGGTGCGTATTATGCCGATGATTATCTGAAGATAAAAGGCAACGGAGTGCGTGAATATGGCGTTACCGCAGGTTTCGGATTTCCGACGCCCGAAGGGAAAACAATCGTAAATCTCGGTTTGGAATGGAAGCACCGTCAGGCGCACCCCCAATCCCTGGTGGCAGAAAATTACCTGAATATCAATCTCGGTATAAACTTCAACGAAGTTTGGTTCTTTAAGCGTAAGATTCGCTGATTATGAAGGGTAGCGCCCTGGTAATGGTGATTTTCCTCCTCTTTCTGGTCGGTGCCTCCGGCTGTCGGGAGGAACGTAAGATTGATGTAGCCTCGCGCATTAATCCTAAGACTATGCCTACCATGACCACAGAAAATGTGGCAACCTTTATTTCCGATTCCGGAGTGGTGCAGTATAAGATTGTGGCACCATTATGGCAGGTCTTCGAAGAAACACAGGAACCTTGCTGGCTCTTCCCCAAGGGCTTGTATCTGCAGAAATATGACCCCTATTTTCATGTGGTGGCTACTGTGGCGGCTGATTCGGCCAGGTTCTTCAGCAATAAGAAACTCTGGAAACTCGACGGGCATGTGGAGTTGACCAAGGTGCCCAAGGATTTGTTTCAGACCGAACAGCTTTTCTGGGACCAGAGAAGAGGTATCCTGTATAGCGATTCATTCATTCATATAGAAACTGAAACCCAAGTGCTCGAGGGCCTCGGTTTCGAAAGCGATGAGCGACTTACCTCTTACCGTGTAATAAAACCGCAGGGTATTTTCCCGGTTGAAGATGGCAAGATTAAGATGTTTAATTGACACAACCGCCCACTAATACTGTAAAAATTGACATTACCGATTTCATTTGCAATAGTTATCGCTGTGATTGCAGTGATTTTCTCCGGACTTTTTTCAGGATCGGAGATAGCTTTCGTGCAGTCGAGCAAAGTTCGCCGCGAGATTGATGCTGCTTCCGGTGGATTCCTGAATCGCATCTTGATGACCTTCAGCCGGCATGAAGATATGTTTATCTCCACTCTGTTGGTCGGGAATAATGCCGTGCTCGTAATATACGGTATCGCTTTCTCCGCAATTATAAATCCCCTGCTTGAATCCTGGTTCGGCTCCGATGGTGAAGCCCTGGTGTTGGTGTGCAACACAGTGCTGTCTACAACCATAATTCTGCTTGCCGGTGAGTTTGTGCCCAAGACCACATTCCGCATAAACCCCAATTTTATGATGCGGATACTCGCATTGCCACTTTATATCATTTATTTGATATTATATCCGGTGTCCCTACTGATTTCCGGAATATCCAGGGGTCTTATGAGACTGGTCGGTATTAAATCCGGTTCGGCAGTGCCTAAGCCCCTGACCATAGATGAACTTGATGATTACATTCAGCAGTCTATCGAGGAGCAGAGTGGCGAACAAGTTGTGGAAAATGAGGTAAAGATCTTCCGCAAGGCCATAGACTTCAAAGATACTCAAATATCGGAATGCATGACCCCTCGCAATGAGGTGGTGGCAGTGCCGGTCGAAGGCACAACACGTGAGTATCTTATTCAGCGATTTCAAGAGACCGGTCTGTCGAAAATTGTGGTATATAAGGAAGATATCGATGATGTGGTCGGTTATATCCATATCTCCGAGCTGTTTAATCCGAAAGCTGACTGGCATAAGAAACTGAAGCCCGTAATCTTTACGCCCGAAACAATGCTGGCCAATAAGATGATGCGCCGCATGATGTCAGAAAAACGCTCCATGGCAATCGTTATCGATGAATTCGGAGGAACAGCGGGAATCGTTACCATGGAAGACCTCGTAGAGGAAATATTCGGTGAAATAGAAGATGAACATGACCGCAAACGGCTGGTGGCAAGAACTATCGGAACTGATACCTATATTTTCTCAGGCCGCGTGGAAATCTCGGCTATCAATGAAGAGTTCGGGCTCGGCATAAAAGAGAGCGAGGATTATCACACCATAGCCGGATATATACTTGATAATCTTGAGGCTCTACCCACACAGGGTTCCGAATTCCGCATAGATAATCTTGTGTTTAATATTAAGAAAATGTCAGCAACCCGCATCGAGATGGTGCGTGTGCAGAAAATTCAAGATAAAGAAGAAGATTGAGCCCTTAATAATACCTTAAGGCGCGTATTTCAAAAAAGTTTTAAAAACCTGATAAAAATAGTTGCAATTTCAGAAAAATCTTCTTACTTTTGCCCTGTTAGGAGTGTGTCATACACTCTTGTAAATTCTATTCACCAAGCCAACAGCGACTTAGATGAAATTAAACGAGAACTTTAAAAGTTCGGTAGTAGGCATGCAAGGGAACTTGTATTCGTTTGCTCTAAAACTCACTTCGAGTGAAGAGGAGGCGCACGACCTTGTGCAGGATACCACTCTCAAGGCTCTTGATAATGCCGAAAAATTTGAGGCGGAGACCAATATAGGTGGTTGGATGATGACGATAATGCGTAATATCTTCATCAACAACTATCGTAAGCGTACTCGCGAAAATACTTTGGTTGATACCACAGAAGATTTGTATCACCTCAATCTCAGTCAGGATTCAGGTATGCAGACTCCTGATGGAGCATACGCAGCCAATGAGATAAGCGCACTGACCGGCACATTCCCTGTGGAATTTCGCCAGCCCTTCTCGATGCATATCGCCGGATACAAATATGAGGAGATATCAAAGAAGTTAGACATGCCGCTTGGCACTGTGAAGAGTCACATATTCCAGACCCGTCAGAGACTTCGCGAGATGCTTCAAGACTACCGTTAACTAGGACAACAAGAG
>CAMWLY010000004.1 GCA_947175145.1 uncultured Muribaculaceae bacterium
ATTTAGACTTCAGACCCTTATATTATTTATTCTTATAACTTTAGAGAGTAAACATCACCTGCATTTGGATGCGGTTGTCATGACCGGACTGGTGATTGAATGTGTGTCGGTAACCATACAGATATTCTACACCAAACTGCAGATAAGACGACAGATTATAGAACACATTGGCCGCACCATAATAGCCATAGCTGTAATCATTGACATTTCCCGGCTGCTCAGCCTGAGCGTTGGCGTAAGCTCCGCATTTCCAAACCCTGGCCTGCGATGCCATAGCATTGATCTGCCATTTCGGATTTATGTTGTAAGTTACTCCGGCAAGCCAACCCATCATGGGAGTAGGAGTCATGTGACCGGCATTTCCATCCTTGGGAGTAAATGAAAGGGGCAGTCCCTGGGTATCCTGAATATACGCTCCGATACCCTTGCCGTAAGTTGCCTGCAGATAGAAAATCAGAGGTTCCACGGGATTGATGTTACCGCTTAACGAGAGACCCCAGCCCACTGTGGTGCGTCGGCTGTCATTAAGAAGATCCTTATACATGAGCGGACGGATAATTGCACCAAGGCGAACTCTGTTGAGATCGGAAGTACCCCACTGCACATACATCGGTATATCGGGAATCTTCATGCTTACTCCATCGGGATCTACGGTATGAGTTCCACTGCTTACCTTCTGATCCTTGTCATGATTGTGATAATCTTTACCGCGATATACTCCATTGGAGCTATAATATGTCGGCATATCGAGTCCTGCACCGAAACTGAATCCAGACCATGTGGGAGATACATAACCGATCTCGGTTACAGTTGTTGACACATATCCATTGGGACCCTGCGGATCAATGGTCGGAGGACACACGGACTCATCGACAAAGAGACTGTTTTTCAAACCCGCAGTCAGACCGCGCCATGTGAGATATGCTTTAGACAGCTTGATATGATTATCATTACCAGCTGTTGAAATTTTCAGGTAACCGGTGATCTGATTATCTGTGCCGCCGAAGCCTACTACCTGCAGGTCCACAGCAGCATTGAGGGCATTGATATAGAAATCGGACTTGTGATCGCGAATACCGGGGGCATAAATGGCTGAGGGCACAAAGTTAATCCCTGCATTGGGATTCTTATAAAGATTCGACCCCATGTCAGCACCGATGATAGGATTAATCTGGGCACCTATGGTCATCACAAATTTATTATTCTGTGTGTGAATGGCAAAGTGAGGCACCGGGATTTCATTGACATCTTTAGAGCGGTCCTTCTTCAGAATGTTATATACGGTGGTATCTTGCGAAGTCTTGATGAAAGTAACCTTATTACCGGGATCATTAGGTTTCTCAACTTCAGACTGTGCGATTGCCGGAACTGACATGGCGGCAAGAGCCAAAACAGGAAGAGTAAATTTATGCATCTTATTATGTGTTTAGTTACAATCAATACAGTATAGTGAACAAGATGAAAATCGGGATATTGCTCCTGATTTCTTTTACTTTACAACCAAGATGCAGATAAAAAAGTTTTCAAGACAACACAAATAAAATCCGGCAGCCAAGATATTTGCATGACACAAAAAGGATAATTTTGCACATTTCGACACATTTTGGGAAATTTTTACTATCTTTGTCGCGGATTGTGCGCGTACACAAACTAACCTGATTTCACTTTTTGATGAAATTTAAATGTAATTATTTGCGCACACGGCGATTTGAAACCAAACCTTAAAATAATATGAGTTTGAACATCATCGTATTGGCCAAGCAGGTACCTGATACACGCAATGTGGGTAAGGATGCCATGAAGGAAGATGGCACGATCAATCGTGCGGCACTTCCGGCCATATTCAACCCCGAGGATCTCAACGCGCTTGAACAGGCGTTGAAACTGAAAGAGATGTATCCCGGCAGCAAAGTTACGGTGCTTACCATGGGACCGGCACGCGCAGCCGAGATAATTCGTGAGGGCATGTATCGTGGTGCCGACGGAGGTATCGTATTGTCAGACCGTGCGTTTGCCGGCGCCGACACTCTGGCCACTTCATACGCTCTGAGTGCTGCTGTGCGCAAGATTGGCGATTATGACCTGATCATAGGTGGCCGTCAGGCTATCGACGGTGACACCGCGCAGGTAGGTCCGCAGATTGCCGAGAAGCTCGGTCTGCCTCAGGTGACCTACGCTGAGGATATCATCGATGTCAAAGATGGCAAAGCCACCATCAAGCGTCGCATCGAGAGTGGTGTGGAGACAGTTAAGGCTCCGCTGCCGCTGGTAGTGACTGTAAACGGCTCGGCTGCCCCCTGCCGTCCGCGCAACGCCCGCAATATCCAGAAATACAAATATGCCACAGTGCCTTCAGAGGCTGCTACCGATGAGAAGAAGAAAGCCCTTGCCGAAAAGCGTCCTTATCTCAACATCGGCGAGTGGACTGCGGCTTACGTTGATGCAGACCTGCAGCAGTGCGGTCTCGCAGGCTCACCCACTAAGGTGAAGCAGATCGAGAATGTCGTGTTCAGCGCTAAGGATGCCCGCCGCGTTGAGAACAATGATGCCGAGATCGAAACTCTTATCAAGGAACTTATCGCTAACCACACAATCGGCTAAGTTATGGCAACTGACAAGCATAATCTGATAGTATACTGCGAATTTGAAGATGGCAAAGTAGCCGATGTGAGCCTGGAGCTTCTTACCAAAGGACGCCAGCTCGCCGACAAACTCGGCATAAAGCTGGAGGCTATAGTAGCCGGCGACAATCTCAAGGATGTAGAGAAGCAGGTGATGCCCTACGGCGTGGATACTCTATATAAAGTTGAAGACAAGCGTCTCTCACCTTACACCTCGCTTCCTCACAGCTCAATCCTGATTAACCTCTTCAAGGAGAAAGAACCCCGCATTGCATTTATGGGTGCCACTTCGATAGGCCGCGACCTCGGTCCGCGCGTATCTTCGGCACTTCACAGCGGTCTGACCGCCGACTGCACTCAGCTTGAGATCGGTGACCACAAAGATGCTCGCACAGGTCAGGAATATAAGGATCTGCTGCTGCAGATCCGTCCGGCTTTCGGTGGCAACATCGTGGCAACAATCGTAAACCCCGAATGCCGCCCGCAAATGGCGACTGTGCGCGAGGGTGTGATGAAAAAAGAGATTTACAACCCCGATCATAAGGGTGAAATCGTAGAACTCAAAGCCGATGACTACACCAAGCCTGAAGACTATGTAGTAGAGGTAATAGAGCGCAATGTAGAGAAATCAAAGGTAAACCTCAAGGGATCACCGATTGTAGTAGCCGGTGGCTACGGCATGGGCTCTAAGGAAAATTTCGACATGCTCTATGAACTAGCCGATGTGCTCGGCGCTGAAGTCGGCGCAAGCCGCGCGGCTGTCGATGCAGGCTGGGCCGATCATGACCGTCAGATTGGTCAGACAGGTGTCACCGTGAGACCCAAACTCTATATAGCTTGCGGCATTTCGGGCCAGATACAGCATATCGCCGGTATGCAGGAATCATCAATCATTATTTCTATCAATAATGACCCTGATGCTCCTATCAACACTATTGCCGATTATGTAATCACCGGCAATGTGGAAGATGTTGTGCCCAAACTTATCAAGTACTACAAAAAGAACACGAAATAATGGCTAATTTCTATACCGACAACGAGGCCCTGAAGCACTATCTGAACCATCCGATGATGGAAAAGATTGTGGACCTCAAGGAGCGCGGATTTGCCGATGCCGACAAATATGATTACGCACCTCAGGATTATGCCGACGCTCAAGACAGCTATGACAAGGTGCTTGAAATCGTAGGTGAAATCTGCGGAGATATTATCGCTGAGAATGCAGAAGAGGTAGACCACACCGGTCCGCGCGTGGAAAACAACCGCGTGATCTATGCCGAAGGCACCGCACGCAATCTCGATGCCTGCCGCAAGGCCGGGCTTATGGGCATGTCGATGCCCCGCCGTCTGGGTGGACTCAATTTCCCGATTACCCCCTATATCATGGCAGCCGATATCGTGAGCCGTGCCGATGCCGGTTTCGAAAACCTCTGGGGTCTGCAGGATTGCGCTGAAACACTCTATGAATTCGGCGACGAGGAACAGAAACAGAAGTATATCCCCCGCGTATGCGCCGGCGAAACCATGTCGATGGACCTCACCGAACCTGATGCAGGCTCTGACCTGCAGTCCGTAATGCTCAAAGCCACTCAGAAAGAAGATGGCTCATGGGTGCTCAACGGTGTGAAACGCTTCATCACCAATGGTGACTCCGATATTCACTTAGTGCTCGCCCGCTCCGAAGAGGGCACAAAAGATGGCCGCGGTCTCTCGATGTTTGTATATGACAAGCGCAACGGTGGTGTCAATGTGCGCCGCATCGAAAACAAAATGGGTATCAAGGGGAGCCCCACATGCGAACTGACATATAAAGATGCCCCCGCCGAACTGGTCGGTTCTCGTAAACTCGGTCTTATCAAGTATGTGATGGCCCTCATGAATGGCGCCCGCCTCGGCATAGCCGCCCAGAGCGTCGGTTTGAGCGAAGCCGCATATCGCGAGGCATTGGCCTACGCCAAAGAGCGCACACAGTTTGGCAAAGCTATCATCAACTTCCCGGCTGTGGCCGAGATTCTGGCAGTGATGAAAGCGAAGCTCTACGCATCGCGCGCATTACTCTATGCCTGCTCACGCTTTGTAGACATCTATAAAGCTTACGATGACATCGCCAAAGAGCGCAAGCTCACCATCGAGGAGAAGAAAGAGGCTAAGGAATATTCACGTCTTGCCGATGCCTTCACACCGCTGGCCAAGGGCATGACATCAGAATTCTGCAATCAGAATGCCTACGATGCAATTCAGATTCATGGAGGTTCAGGCTTCATGAAGGATTATGCTTGTGAGCGCATCTATCGCGATGCCCGCATCACATCTATCTATGAAGGCACCACCCAGCTGCAGGTAGTAGCTGCTATCCGCCACGTCACCACAGGCACCTATCTTAACTGGATCAAGGCAGAACTCACCAAGGAGTGCAAAGCCGCTGACCAGGAGACAAAAGCCACACTCGAATGGATGGCGCAGCAACTTGAAGCATGCACTCAGTCAGTGATGGGAATCGAAAGCAGCGAATATCATGACTTCATGGCTCGCCGCCTGGTGGAGATCGCCGGTTACACCGTGATGGGTCTTCTTCTTCTTGATGACACCACACGCAATGATGATTTCCGTCAGCCTATGCGCGTGTTTGTGAAACTCGGTCAGGCTGAAGTAGCAAAACATGCTGATTTCATAGCGAACTTCCGCCCCGAGCAAATCGAGGAATATTTGCACAATTGATAAAAATATATTAATTTTGCACCGCAATCGAGCGGGGTGTCCGGTCGGGCATCCCGCTTTTGATTGCAGAAAAATCAAATAATCAACACATTCAAGTTATGAATCGTTACGAAACCGTTTTCATTTTGACTCCCGTTTTGTCTGACGATCAGATGAAGGAAGCGGTAGAAAAATTCAAGGATGTGCTCAAGCAGAACGATGCAGTGCTCGTAAATGAGGAGCTCTGGGGTCTTAAGAAGCTTGCATATCCCATTCAGAAGAAATCGACAGGCTTCTACTGCCTGTTTGAGTTCGAGGCAGATCCCTCGATTGTGAAGCGTCTTGAGATAGCATTCCGTCGCGATGAGCGCGTGATTCGCTTCCTGACCTTCCGTCTTGACAAGTATGCGGCTGAATATGCAGAGAAGCGTCGCCGTCTGAGAGCTGAGAAATCGCAGGAGAAACCCGCTGAGGCTCCGGCCGAGGCCACAGAAACAAAGGAGGCATAAGACATGGCAGCAAACAATGAAATTCGTTACCTCACTCCCCTGAGCGTAGACACAAAGAAGAAGAAATACTGCCGTTTCAAACGCAGCGGTATCAAATATATCGACTACAAGGATCCTGAGTTCCTCAAGAAGTTCCTCAACGAGCAGGGCAAGATTCTGCCCCGCCGTATCACCGGCACTTCACTGAAGTTCCAGCGTCGTGTGGCACAGGCTGTAAAGCGCGCTCGTCATCTTGCGCTTCTTCCCTACGTAACCGACCTCATGAAGTAATCACTCCTTAAAACACAAAGAAAATGAAAGTAATTCTGAAGGAAAATATTCCCAGCTTGGGTTATAAGGATGATGTAGTTGAGGTAAAAAGCGGATATGGTCGCAACTACCTCATTCCTCAGGGTCTGGCAATCATCGCATCTGACGCTGCCCTGAAGCGTCTGGCCGAAGACCAGAAACAGCGCGCTCACAAAATCGAGAAGATTCACGCTGAAGCTGAAGCTGCTGCCGCAGCTCTGGCTGATGTTAAAGTAACTATCGAGGCTAAAGCCGCTCAAAACGGCCACATCTATGGTAGCGTAAACGCTGCTAAGGTTGCCGAGGAGCTCGCTAAAATCGGCCACGAAGTGGATCGCAAAATCATCGACATGGAAATCATCAAGACTCTTGGTGAGCACAAGGCAATCGTTCGCTTCCTGCGCGATGTAAATGCAGAAATCATCGTGGAAGTTATCGCTGAAGCAGAAGACAAATAAGCTACCCGATAACAATTCACAACTCTAATACTAAGGGGCTGAGTCATAATTTTCATTTGACTCAGCCCCTTAGTTGTGTATGATCAAGTCCATTATCGCTAAATATATCCCACACCCTTACCGAATTACACCGGGCAAAGCAATAACTATCGCACTATCAGATGATAACGTAAAATATTGCACTATCCAAAAAAATTGACTATATTTGCCCTTAAGAATATCCTAAAGAACAGAGAGCCATGAAATTTAATGTGGACGGCAAGTCATTCAATCAGCAGCTTCAGGCTGTTAGTAAGGTCATCAACGCAAAAAACACCCTCAATATACTTGAAAACTTTCTGATTCGTCTTGACGGCGAGCAGATAACCATCACCGGCAGCGATTCTGAAAACAAACTGACAGTGGTACTGCCTGTGCTTAATTCAGAGGGGGAAGGGGCAATAGCCGTACCCGCCAAGAGGCTGCTCGAAATCACCAAAGAGATTGACAACCAGCCTTTGGAAATTACCGTAAATGAATCCACTTTTGAGATCGAGCTTAAATTTCTCAACGGACATTTCAACTTCATGGGAGTAGATGCTGCGGACTATCCGCTCGGCCGTTCGCTTGATGCCGACGCGCAGGTACTGGAGCTTCCCTCGCACATGGTAAGCAGAGGTATCGAAAACACTCTCTTTGCCGTTAGCTCGGAAATGAGCCGCCCTGTCATGACCGGTATCTTCTGGGATATCCACCCCAACGATGTGACATTTGTCAGCTCCGACACTCATAAATTGGTAAGATATATCAATAGTGAGAAGGCACCTGAAATCGAAGCATCATTTATTCTGCCCGCAAAAACAGCTTCTATCATCAAGTCACTCCTGAGCAAAGATGACGCTGAGGTTAGAATCTCGTTTGACCGCAAAGGCGGTACTTTCGAATTCGGAGACTATACTCTTTACTCTGTCTTTCTCAACGGCACATATCCCAACTATAACCGGGTTATCCCTCAAGACAATCCGTTTGTAATCACCGCCGACAGAGTTTCGCTCATCAACTCGATGCGCCGAGTGAACCTCTTCGCTCCCAAATCATCTAATCTGGTGGTATTGGATCTCAAACCGGGCGCAGTGACAGTCAAGGCTCAGGATCTGGACTATGGCACATCTGCCGAAGAACACCTGGTCTGCGAATATGAAGGGAACAATATGGTTGTAGGATTCAATGGTGTATTCATGGTTGAAATCCTCACCAACATGAATTGTGACACCGTGACACTCCGCATGTCAGACCCGGCACGCCCCTGTCTATATGAAGCACTCGAGAAGCAGGAAGGTGAGAGCCTTGTGACAATTCAGATGCCAATGCAGGTTATATAATCAAAAAAATCGGGAACAAGCTGCCACAATCAAATTTAATATGAAACTCAATCTCGAAAGGCCATTAGTATTTTTTGATCTGGAGACCACCGGCATCAGCACTACCAATGACCGTATAATCGAAATCAGCTGGATAAAGGTTTACCCCGATGGCCACGAGGATTCGGAGACTTTGCGGATCAACCCCAGTATGCCGATTCCTCCGGCAAGCACTGCGGTGCATCATATCACTGATGCAGATGTGGCCGATGCGCCGAAATTCTCCGAAGTCGCCGGGCATCTCTATGACACATTTGATGATTCGGATCTGGCCGGTTATAACAGCAACAAGTTTGATGTGCCGATGCTGATTGAGGAATTCAGTCGCGCCGGTCTCAACTTCCGTGTATATGGGCGTAAATTTATCGATGTGCAGAATATCTTCCACAAGATGGAACCCCGCACTCTGGTCGGCGCATACAAATTTTACTGTGGTAAAGACCTGACACAGGCACACTCGGCAAATGCCGATACACGCGCTACCTACGAAGTGCTTCTCAGTCAACTTGAGCGATATGACAATCTGAGCAATGATGTGGCATCTCTCGCCGAATTTTCACGCAGTGGCCGCGCCGTGGATCTGGCAGGTCGCATAGTGCTCAATGATGCCGGAGAACCCACCTTTAACTTCGGAAAGCATAAGGGTAAAAAAGTTAAGGATGTGTTTCGGACCGAACGCTCATTCTATAGCTGGATGATGCAAGCTGATTTTACAAAGAATACCAAAGATGTAATAACCTCAATATATTTCGAGGTATATCCCCCTTCCTCTAAATAATGGACTCTAAGTTCCTGAAAGGCAAACATATAGTATTGGGAATATGCGGCGGAATCGCCGCATATAAATCTGCTGCGCTTCTTCGGCTATTGGTAAAGCGTGGTGCTGAGGTTCAGGTCATCATGACTCCGGCCGCCAAGGAATTCATCACTCCGGTCACCATGTCAGCACTCAGCGGCAAACCGGTGGTGAGCGAATTTTTCACAGCCAACAGCGGGGAGTGGCACAGCCACGTAGACCTCGGGCTATGGGCAGACCTGATGGTTATTGCCCCGGCTACAGCCTCTACACTGGCCAAGATGGCGTGTGGTGTGGCTGACAATATGCTTGTGACCACATATCTATCGGCACGCGAACATGTGATTGTAGCGCCGGCCATGGATCTTGACATGTTTGCCCACCCATCGACCCGTCGCAATCTCGACACCCTCAGAAGCTACGGAGTGCAGGTGATTGAACCTGCCAGCGGCGAACTTGCTTCCCACCTTGTCGGTAAAGGACGCATGGAAGAGCCTGAAAGAATTGTCGAAATTATCGAAGATTATTTCCGCAATGTATCGTTGAAGAGCGCACCGGTTCAAAATAGGGACTTCAACGGCAAAAAAATAGCTATAACAGCCGGCCCGACTTACGAAAACATAGACCCTGTCAGGTTCATCGGCAACTATTCAAGCGGGAAGATGGGGTTTGCCATCGCAGCGGAATTTGCCAGACGCGGCGCCGAAGTAACACTGATTTCAGGCCCGGTATCACTCCCCACCCCCGAAGGGGTGAACCGCATAGATGTGCGCTCAGCTTGCGAAATGCTCAAGGCTGCCGAGGGTCCGATGGAGAGATGCGACTATGGTATATTTGCCGCAGCCGTGGCCGACTATCGCCCGGCAAATGAGGCTGAAACCAAAATAAAGCGCGAAGGTGTGAGCGAAATGCAGATAAATCTGGTGCGAAATCCCGATATTGCAGCCACATGCGGCGCAAGAAAAAAAGCAGGCCAGCTATTTGTAGGGTTCGCTCTGGAAACTGATAAAGGACTTGACGCCGCCCGCGCCAAACTGCAGCGCAAGAATCTCGATATGGTGGTGCTGAATACTCTGGCTGATTCGGGAGCCGGATTCGGCACCGATACCAACAAGGTCACTATTGTCACCGAAAACTCCATAATAGAATTTCCTCTCAAAAGCAAACAGGAAGTAGCGACTGATATAATAGACTCCATAACACAGCTCAACGATGCTTAAAAGACTGATTATAACATTGACTCTTTCATTAGCCGGCATCTTCCCCCTGACTATAAATGCTCAGGAGTTCAGAGCTAATGTGGAAATCAATACACAAAAAATCGAGGGCACCAATAAATCTGTGTTTGAGACACTCAAAGAGCAGATTTCAACATATCTGAATGAAACAAAATTTTCAGATGCCACTTTCGGTCCTCAGGAGAAACTGGAATGTAATCTCTTTTTTACCATCTCGGAGTATCAGGATGACCGCATCAAGGGGGACTTGCAGTTGCAGCTGATTCGCCCCGTGTATAACAGCACTTATACAACCACCCTATTCAATTTCCGCGACTCGAGGATAGAATTTGATTACAGGGAGGGAGACCCGCTGACTTATAATGAAAATATGGCCGAAAATAACCTTACGGCCATTCTCGATTTTTATGCATATCTGTTTCTCGGCATAGACTTTGATTCATTTTCCCCCAATGGCGGAGAAAGGTTCTATGAGCGGGCGCAAACAATAGTCCAGCAGATGCAATCAAGCGGAGAGATCGGGTGGCGCACTTTTGAAGATACCAAAAACAGAGCCTCTGTATTGGGCGCATATACCGATGCCAATATGACCGGAGTGCGCGATATGCTTTACAATTATCATCGTCGGGGTCTTGATGAAATGGTTACCTCGCCCGACAAGGGGAGAGCGAAAATCACCGAGACACTGCAAAATATACGCAAGGTTTATGATAATGCCCCTATGTCGGTGGCTTTATCGATTTTTCGCGATTCCAAGCTCGACGAACTGGTAAATATTTACTCTAAAGCTCCCGAGACCGAACGAAAGGGGGTATATGAATTATTGCAACCGATATACCCTACAGAGTCTCAACGTCTTGACAAAATCAAGAATCCTCCGACCAATTGATTCTCATATCTAAAAACTCTGTTCAGAAGTGCTTCGCAATCTTGAAATATGGAATTATGCTCTGATAGAAAGGCTTGAGTTAGAGTTTGGACCGGGGCTAACCATCATCACCGGAGAGACCGGCGCAGGCAAATCTATTATGCTCGGTGCCCTCGGATTGGTTATGGGAGGCCGCTCCGACACCAAGGTCATAGCTGATACCGGGAGCAAGTCGGTGGTCAGCGCAACATTTACCGATGTTGACCCGGAACTCCGAACACTGCTTGAAGAGCGCGGCATAGACTGGCTGGAAAATGAAACCGGAGAATCCGAACTCACAGTTCGCCGCGAACTTTCGGCTTCAGGTCGATCGAAAATTTATGTCAATGACCGGGCAGTGACCCTGCAGACTCTTCAGACCATAGTTCCGAGACTTATCGATATACACTCGCAACATGCCAATACAAAAATCAATAATCCCGCGGAAAGGCTGAAAATTATTGATGAGTTGGCTGCCAACGCAGAATTGCGCAAGAAATATCGTGAGGCTTACGATGCTTACGTGGCTCTGAGACGTCGCATCATCAAAATCAGAGAACAGCGCGAACAGTCGGTAAGAAATCTGGATTTTCTGACATTTCAACTCAGCTTGCTCGATAAGCTGCAACCGAAGATCGGAGAGTTGACGGAGATAGAACGGAAATTTGAGATTTTATCTGATGCGGCCGAAACCCGCGAGCAACTCGCAAAACTTATCGGCCTGCTGTCCGACCAGGGAGCCGGTGTCGGTATGCTGCTCAGTGAAGCGATCCAGACTCTGGACCGTACTCCTATTGTAGCGGAGATCTCACAATCTGATGGTCCTTCAATCTCCGAGCGGTTGCGACGCATAGCTATTGAAACAAAAGATATAGCCGAAACTATCGATGAAGTTTTCGCATCGGTTGATTCGGATCCGGCGGCTGCCGATAAATTATCGGCTCGCATGAATGCCTACTATGAGGCTATAAAGCACTTTAAAGTTAAGGAAGCTGATGAGCTTGTGGCGATTCATGACTCACTCAAAATTCAGGTTACCAATGCCGGCGGTAATTCTTCAGACCTGACTGAGCTTGAGAGGCAGAGCCATCAGTTGGCCAAACAGCTTAAAGAGGTAGCGGAGAATCTCACAGAATCTCGAATCAAAAGCGCTGAAAAATTCTCAGAAGACTTGCGTCAGAAGGCATATCCATTAGGATTGCCTAACATACAGTTTGAAGCCCGTATAAATAAAAAGAAACTTTCATCTGACGGTCAGGACGAGGTCGAGTTTTTGTGTTCATTTAACAAAAATGGCAAACACCAACCTGAGAGCGAGATAGCCTCCGGCGGTGAGATTTCACGCATGATGCTCAGCCTTAAAGCCATAATGGCCGGCCATATCAATCTTCCCACCATAATCTTCGATGAGGTTGACACCGGTGTTTCCGGAGAAATTGCAGATAAGATGGGAAGCATGATGCGCGATATATCTGCCGACATGCAGGTAATCGTAATCACTCACCTGCCGCAAGTTGCTGCCAAAGGCTCCCGACATTTCAAAGTCTTTAAGAAAGACTGCGATACACGCACAGTCACCCATGTGCGCGAATTGGACCTCGACGGTAGAGTGCGCGAACTCGCCACTATGATTTCGGGCAGCGAGGTCACCGACGCCGCTCTCAAGGCAGCCCGCTCACTATTGAAACTATAACCCTCTCCGCAACATAGCATAACAATGTATAATCATTCCACTGAAACTAACTTTATCTTCGGTATCAGAGCGGTAATTGAAGCGCTCGATGCGGGAAAGAGTATTGATAAGGTTCTGCTTCGCAAAGATTTAGGTGGCGATTTAGCCCGCGAACTGATAACCAAGCTGAAGGAAAATGAAACTTTGGTGCAGCGGGTGCCCGAAGAGAAACTTAACAGGATTACCCGCAAGAATCATCAGGGAGTAGTGGCTATAATGTCACCGGTAAGGTATCACAAACTGGATAACCTGCTGCCGGGATTATATGAAGAGGGTAAAAATCCTCTGCTGATGATTCTCGACGGGCTCACCGATACTCGCAATTTCGGAGCTATAGCACGAACTGCAGACTGCTCCGGAGTCGACGGCATAATAATTCCGGAACGCAATTCAGTATCTGTGACCGCAGATGCAGTCAAAGCTTCTGCCGGGGCATTGTTTTATATGCCCGTTTGTCGCGAAAAAGATATAGTCTCCGCTATCAAGTTGCTCCATGAATCAGGCGTAAAGGTAGTTGCCGCCACAGAAAAAGGTGCTCGTGATTACACCGAAGTAGACTACACCGGACCGACAGCCATAGTGATGGGTCGCGAAGATACCGGCATCTCAAATGATGTGCTAAGGTTATGCGATGATCTGGCGGCGATACCGATGAGCGGAAATATCGGCTCGCTCAATGTGTCTGTGGCTGCCGGAGTCATGATGTATGAAGCGGTGCGCCAGCGAATGCACTCAAAATAGTATTTGGCGGATTCACCCCAAGTTTGTAATTTTGCAGAATATGATAAACCGAATACTGATTCGCATCAAGGCCATACAGATTCTTTATTCCTTTATGCTTGTGGAGAAGCGTTTCTCACTGGAGAGCCAGCCTACTGCTCCGACCAAAGAGAAGCGATTCGCATACTCGCTGTATCGGGATATGCTTCTGCTTATGGTCAAAGTTGCCCGCGAGGTCAATGGCCGTGGTAGCGAAAGACCATTGATGTCGACACGCTTTATCTCGCAACTTCAACTCGATGATACATTTAATGCTATCGTCGACCAATACCGCCACGAAAGCTATCCGCTCGAATATCTGGTAGATACTCTTGCTGATAAAATCAAGAACTCAGGTATTTACAAGCTCTACCGCAAAGCGAGCGGCAACAATGAAGCGGCCGCCGAGCATAACTTGTGGAGGGAAATATTCGATCATATCCTTGCTCCGGACGCCGAATTGCGCCAAGCATTTGTAAAACGCACCAACTACACATTGAAGGGAGAGGAGCGCATGAAGGATATGATGCATCGCACCTTCACAAATTTCCTCGCATCTCAAGATGATCTCTCGCAGATTGACGCGGCATTATACAAAAGTCTTGACCAGGCACGCGAACTATATTTCAGACTTCTGATGCTCCCGGTGGAACTCACGGATATGCAGGAGCGGGTGATTGATGAAAACCGCAACAAGCATCTCCGCACCGAAGAGGATATTAATCCGAATCTGAAATTTGTGGAAAACCGTCTGGTCTATGCTATCCGCAATAATGAGATTCTTAATGAACATCTGACCAAGTATAAGTTTTCCTGGCAGCAGGAGGATCCCATCATGATGCAGCGTCTGCTCAACGCTATTACCACATCTGATGTATACCTGGATTATATGGCATCGGCCGAGAGCAGCATGGCTGCCGATGGAGAGTTATGGCGCTCCCTGTTCAAAAAGGTTATCCTCGAGAATCCTGATTTTCTTGAGGCTATGGAGGAGAAATCAGTGTTCTGGAATGATGATCTGGAGATAATTTCCACCTTTGTATTCAAGAGCTTCCGCAGGTTTGAAGAGGGGGCATCTTCTGATGCCGTGCTCGACCAATACAAAGATGAGGAGGATCGCCGATTCGGCTCCGAACTGATTGGTTATGTGCATCGCAACCGCAATGAATACCGATTGCTGATTGAAGATGCATTGAAACATGGCAGTTGGGAAACAGAGCGCGTGGCCTTTATGGATATGGTAATTCTCGAGACAGCATTGGCCGAGATTATGAATTTCCCGAAGATTCCGCTGCAGGTAAGTATCAACGAATATATCGAGCTCGCCAAATCATATTCCACCGCTAAGAGGGGAGTGTTTGTGCATGGAGTGCTCGCTCAAGTTACACGACGCCTTCAGGAAGAGGGCAGATTATTAAAAAAATAATATTAAATTATGAATACATTAGCAACAATACTTCTCGATGGAGCACCTGCCGGCGGCGGAGTGTCGAGCATGCTTATGATTGTGGCCATGATCGCCATCTTCTATTTTGTGATGATTCGTCCGCAATCCAAGAAACAGAAAGAACTCAAGAAGCAGCGCGAGGCTATGGCTAAAGGTGATGCAGTAGTGACAGCAGGTGGTATTCACGGTCGCATCAGAAATATCAAGGAGAACACTATCGTGATAGAAGTGGCTCCCAATGTAGAAATCAAAGTCGAGAAGAGCTCGGTTTATCCCGCTGCCCAGAGCAACGAGAAAGAACCCGTCAAGTCTGACAAATAAATTTCTCGCCTGAGAATCGGGGATTTGTAATGGCAAGAAATAACAAATCGGAACTCTCTACAGAATGGAAGCGCTTCCGGAAATCTCCGCGCTTTCATAATGCCTTGATGTTTCTTGTATTTGTGGCCATCGCCTCGATCTTTTGGTTTGTAGTGGCTCTCAATGATAATGTCACGGAGACTTTCAAGGTCACACTTCAGATTGATGATGTGGCCGACACCGTGACTTTCATCAATGACCCTCCGGCTGATCTTCATGTCACACTTCGCGACAAAGGAACCAATATACTGCGGAGCGGAGTTGTGAAGCATCCTACCTTGCGCCTTAATTTTCATGATTACGCGCGCAAAGGACTTTTCAGGGTGACTCAGGCTGAACTCAATGCCGAATTGAAGAGTGATTTCGGAGGAGCCGCTCAAATCACCGGTTCCTCGCTTGATTCTCTCAGACTGTATTATACCAACCAGCCCGGTCGCCGGGTTCCGGTCAAAGTGGTTGCCGATCTGTCGGCAGCATCCGGTTATCTGATAGCCGGAGAGCCTGTGCCTCTCACCAAATCAGTGCTGGTATACTCTGTAGGAAATGAGATTGACACCGTGAGAGTCGTCAATACCAAACGCCTGCTGAAATCGGGACTCTCGAAATCACAGAAGTTCAAAGTTGAACTGCGTGATCTCACCAATATCAGAGTAGTGCCCAATCAGGTTGAGGTGCAAGTCAATGTCGAGCCATTGGTGCATAAGGAGGTCTATGCGAATGTCGAGATTCTCAATATGCCCGAGGGGAGTCACCTGCTTCTTTTCCCGGCTAAAGTCCCGGTGTCGATGTATGTGCAGATGAGTCGATTTAATGATGACAATCTGCCGCTTCAGGTTGCAGTGGATTATAATGACCTGCACAAAAGCACCCGCTCGAGACTCCCTGTGAAAGTGATACGTCATGCCCGCAGTTTGATTAATGTGGAACTGGGTATCGACAGTGTGGAATATACAGTAGTCAGGTAACTTCTTATGGCTAATGGCAGAATCATAGGTTTAACCGGAGGCATAGGCGCAGGCAAAAGTGTCGTATCGCGGATACTTCGCGGTCAAGGCTTTACGGTCTATGATTGCGATATGGAAGCCCGCTGGATTATGGACACAGCCGATGAACTCAAGGCAGAAATCTGCACCAGGTTGGGAGCAGACTGTCTGAATGCCGATGGTTCTCTATGTCGACCCAAAATAGCTGAGGTGGTATTTAATGATGCCGACCAACTCAATTGGCTTAACAGTCGTGTGCACTGCATGGTGCGCGATGATGTGCATCTGAGAGCCTCTCAGTGCAGCTGCAAAACCATGTTTGTGGAATCGGCAATTCTGAAGAGCAGCAAATTGACAGAATTGTGCAACGAGATATGGGTTGTTACCGCTCCTGATGATATAAGATTGGAAAGAGCCTGCAATCGCGATAAGCAATCAGAAAATAAGATTAAGGCGCGAATGAATGCTCAGGCTTCCGAATATGAAGATTTTGGGAATATACCCACAAAAATTATAGACAATAGCGGCACGCGGGCACTTCTTCCCCGTCTGCTTCAACTCTTAAAAACAATATAACAAGATGCTTAGAGAAACAATAGCAATCACCGGCAAGCCCGGACTATACAAGCTTCTCTCTCAAGGTAAAGGCACTCTGATTGTAGAGGAACTCTCTTCCGGACATCGCATGCCGATTCATGCTCGCGACAAAGTGGTATCTCTTGGCGATATAGCCATGTATACTGAATCCGGAGATACCCCTCTTGGTGAGATACTCGACAAGGTTTATGCCCACAATCACGGCAAGGCAATTGATGTCAAGGCTCTTGCCGCCAAAAATGGAGCTCTCAAAGATGAATTTGCAGCCATAGTTGAGGATTTCGACCGTGTCAGAGTACACGATGGCGACATTAAGAAACTCTTCACCTGGTATAATATCCTGATTGAAGCAGGCTTCGACAAATTTACCAAAGAGGAGGAGAAAGAGGAAAACAAGGAGGAAACAGCTACTGATAAGTAAGGATTAATTATCAATCTTAGTTTTCGATGCGATGCGGGCAAGGGCGAAATCAAGAATTGCGTCTTTGCCCGCAGCGAGTTCTTCGGGAGTGCAATGAACTTCGCACCCCTCGCTCGGGTCAATTCCCATTTCGGTGATGCTGCCATCGGGGGCATACATCGGACACGCGGAAAATCGTATTCCCCACCCGTTGGGCAACTCGGAAGAGAATGGCAGTCCACCGCCGCCACCGGTGCGCGCTCCGATTATCTCCACCTGCGGCAGAGACTTCATCACTGCCACAAAATCATTGGCAGCCGAAAAGCAACTCCTGTTTGTCAGCACAGCCACCGGCCGCTCAGTGCCATAACTCACTTGTGAGCTACCGCAGGGTGAATATTCATACCGAAACTGCTTTGAAAAATCATTTGCTCCGGGACCGGTTTTATGGCGTATATATCCTCCGGTCACCTTATGGTCGATAAACCTGGATACCAACGTCGGCACATTACTCAGTAGCCCGCCTCCGTTATCGCGGATATCTATCACAAGTCCCTTGGATTTGGATAAGATAGCTAAAACATAATCCAGGTTGCCGGCTCCGACTTCATAGTTGAAAGATGGATAATATATATAACCTATGGAATCGGGCACAAACATGACATAACGCATACCCGATGTCTGCAATCCCCCGAAATCGAGATAATACTCCTCGAGAGTGCGCATATTGAAATCTTGTGGATAATCTGTCCACCATGCCTTGTAGTAACTGGTATTAAAAGGTGAAACCAGATTCACATGGCCATCTTTAAGATTGTCGAGCAAGTCCGACATAATAAAAAAGAGGTCATAGGGGTGAGTATCCGGTTTGATTTTTCTTCTTGCTTCCGAGCAGAGAGCATTCCAGTCTATATCCTTCTCTGCGAAAAAGCAATACCTCTCTCCTACTGTCTTAGCCAACAAATCGAAATTGGCGTAAGGGTCATCGGGCTTTTTACCATAATCAGGCTGATCCACACATCCTGCAGGTAAAAGAAGCATAAAAGCAACTACAGCTACTAAAGCAAGAACTGTTTTATATCTTTTGGACACAATCATACCGCTAAATTACCAAAATAGATTTAAATTACGTTATAACAATAAATGAAATGACACCTGAGTTATGAAATACCGGATTACCGCAGCATTGGCTGCATTTATATGCTCAATTTTTGGAGCAATTCCTGTTGCGGCACAGACTGCGGCTGAATTATTATCCAAAGGGCACGAAGCATATATGAATTATGATTTTGCAGAGGCCTCAAAACTGTATGCACAGGCAAAACGCAAGATTAAAAAGGGTGATTCCGAGACTTCGGAACAACTCAGCGCGCGAGAGAGAGAACTGACTCAAGCAAGAAATTTTCTGGAAAGAGTCGAAAAGATTCAGATTATCGACTCAATCACAGTGCCGCGCGAAGCCTTTTTCAAAGCTTACAGGCTCCCGCAATCTGCAGGTTCTCTGAAAGGTGCGGATGCGCTACCACCCGGAGCACCTCAGAACTCGGATTATGTGTTTACCAACGAAGGCGGGGATTATAAATTATGGGCTGCTCCAGACACTACAGGATATATGCATCTGGTGGAATCCACGCTACTTACCGATGGCACCTGGAGTCCGGCAACTCCCCTTGATGAGGATTTATCTGAAGATGCAGATGCCATATATCCCTTTATGATGTCAGATGGTGTTACTCTTTACTATGCCGAAAATGGTGCGAACTCCATCGGAGGTTACGACATAATGGTCGCAACGCGCGATGCCACCGACGGCTCTTTTCTGCAACCTTCCAACCTCGGTTTCCCGTATAATTCCCCCTACGATGACTATCTGCTGGCAATCGATGAATTGAATGGTGTGGGCTGGTGGGCCACTGACCGCAATAATCTCGGTGACCTGATTACTATTTATGTATTTATCCCCAATGAGCTGCGTCAAAATTATAATGAAGATGACGGCGATTTAACGGATCTTGCAAGAATATCGGATTATATCGCTACTCAACCCGAAGATGCCGATTATGATGAGCTTCTTGCAACTATACGACAAATAAATCCGAATGCAAAAGTCAAAAAAGAACAATTTCGCTTTCCTGCTCCGGGAGGAGTGATATATACGCGCTATGATGAACTCCCCTCCGCTCAGGCTCAACGAGCCATGCAGGAATATCAGAAAGCGCTCTCGGATTATAATAACGCAGCCAACGAACTTGAGGAAATGCGTCTTGAATTTGTGAAGCGTCGTACCCGAGTAGTGGAATCCACAATCATGAGGCTCGAAAAAACTCAGGAAGATGCCCGAGGAAGACTGAAAACACTTCGCAATGCCGTCTACTCTGCCTTAAATTAAATTAGTATATTTCCACTATTTTAAAGATAAATACTTTCCTTTTTGGTATATTTTTGGTCAATATCGGACATGTTAACACTTATTAACAGTTCGATGTTGGCCATTATTTTCATTAGGTATAGTTTTGTGTCGTAAAACATATTTTGTGACAATTAGTAGAAAAATTGTCATATTCACTCTAACCTATATCATCGTGAATTTTAGAAATTTATCACTTTCAGCCACAGTAGTGGCTGCACTTATTAGCGCAAATAACACCAAAATTCAGGCATACACGGCAGATGATTTCTGCGGTTACGACAAATTCTGCAGCCAGCTCTTCTGGGGAAGCGACATGATCGGGCGTGATATTATTCAATACGGCAACTGGAGCGTATTCGAGAAAATCAATGACAAGCAGATCAAGGTGCAAAGTTTCTGCGGTGGTGGAGAAGTAACTTTTACTATCGACGGAGATTATCTGATTATAGACAAGACCGAGATGGGTAATTCACAATATGCGTTCAGCAATGCTCAGACTGTCAAAGACATGGAGGGCAAGAACTGCAAACTTGAAGTTGTAAAAAAATACTCCAAGGACATAAAGGGGAAGACATACTGGCACTTCGGAAACACTCAGAAGGAACAGTACAAGGGCCTGATTACTGCTAAAAATGGTATACTGACCGTAACGTTCGATACACCCGACAGATACCTGCAGTTCCATGAGCGCACCACAAACGCCTCTACCGGCCAAGTGATGTGGCATGACTGGCTGAACACATACAGCAAAGTTGAGATAGAGATATTGCCAGCCAACGGCACATATAAAGAGCACCCCATATATGTGGAGCAGAATCATGAAGATGGAACCCTGACAATCCACAATCTTATGGGGACCGCCCGCAGATACGCGCATGATGGAAACACCCGGAGTGTGCTTATGCCTGAGGAGTTCACAGCCACTCTGACTGCCAATCGCTCGATTCACATGGAATCAGGTGAATATACCGGCACTCTATCAGCCGAAGGAGAAGCATATTGGTTGATGACCGATGGCACATATCTGTGGCGCCCGAAATCAGTGACATTGAAAAATGAGACTGTGGAATTCTCAGAAGCCGATGCTCCCGATTTTGAGGTATCATTCGGCCACTATCGTTCGGAGATTGAGACTATAGAACCCGGCTGGCACAAGCGTCTTGGAGGCAGCCTACAGGTTGACCGAACAGTATTCTGCGGACTTGATTGGGCGCAAAGCGAGTCACCCACCGATAGCGATGACGCCAACGAAATCGACAATGGTCAAGGTTTCACTTTTGTGATCGATGAAACTCCGGATGCTGAGCTATCAACTGTGGAATATCTTTATCATGGCTCTGCAGGCATTCAGGTTTCCGGAAGGATTCTTGACGTGACCAATGACCAGATGATCGATAGTTTTGATGTGCTCGCATATCGCGGCACTCCTTCGACTGTGGAGGAAAACGAGAATTTCAATGATGCGAAACTCGGACACAACGATGCGCTGATAGTGGCACATGTCGAGAAGGAGGATATCGCTGATGAATTCCGACAGATCACATATTTTAAGAACATGCCCGCATCATGGCAGGATTTGAGAGGCAATGAGCAACTGACTTTCTATCTGCGCATGAATCTGACAAACGAATTTATTCCGTTGGCTACTAATGTGCGTGCTAAAGCACCCGCAGCCACTCAATACGGATTCACTTCAATGTCTGAAGAGGGCGCACTGCCATACGTAATCACAGCGGTTGAAGAACTTGATGCACAATCCGCAAATATTGAGGCAGGAGACAACTGCATCATTATCACAGGCAGTGATTGCGAAGTGAGCGTGAATACTCTGCAGGGCACCACTATCTACTGCGGTGGTGATACCAAACTGACAGTCACTCCCGGTGTGTACATTGTAAAAGCCGGTAAAACCGCACGTAAACTACTCGTGAAGTAATCGAGCCTGCGGTGCAGACTGCGATATATGCGGGATTTTTTGTAAATTTGCAGTTTGAAACAGCTCATTCAAATGAAGAATATACGTAATTTCTGCATAATCGCCCATATTGACCATGGCAAGTCCACACTTGCCGACCGGCTTCTGGAGCGCACCGGCACCGTCGATGCCAAGGATATGGAAGCTCAGGTGCTTGATGATATGGATCTTGAGCGCGAGCGTGGTATCACAATCAAATCTCACGCAATCCAGATGCATCATAAAATCGATGGTGAGGATTATACCCTCAATCTTATCGATACTCCCGGACATGTAGACTTCTCATACGAGGTATCCCGGTCAATAGCCGCCTGCGAAGGTGCGCTATTGATTGTGGATGCCTCGCAAGGCATACAGGCTCAGACGATCTCGAATCTCTACATGGCCATCGATAATAACCTGGAAATTATTCCGGTTATCAACAAGTGCGACCTCGATTCCGCTAAGCCAGATGAAGTTGAGGATCAGATAGTCGACCTGCTCGGTTGTGACCGGTCGGAGATAATCCGCGCTTCAGGAAAAACAGGCATGGGTATCGATGAGGTGCTACGCGCGATTGTGGAGCGTGTGCCCGCTCCTGCCGGTGACCCAAACGCTCCGCTGCAGGCTCTGATTTTCGACTCTGTATTCAATCCCTTCCGCGGCATTATCGCTTACTTCAAGATCGTCAACGGCACACTGCGCAAAGATGATTTCGTGAAGTTCGTATCCACCGGTAAGGAATATCACGCCGACGAGGTTGGTGTGCTGAAACTCGATATGGATCCCAGAAAGGAGCTCTCTGCGGGTAATGTGGGTTATATCATTTCAGGTATCAAGACCTCGAAAGAGGTGCGTGTCGGTGACACCATAACCCATGTGGCTGCTCCTTGCGATAAAGCCATCGAAGGATTCCAGGAAGTGAAACCGATGGTTTTTGCCGGTGTATATCCTATCGACACCGAGGATTTCGAGAATCTGCGTGCATCGCTCGAGAAGCTGCAACTCAACGATGCCTCTCTTACTTTTCAACCTGAATCATCGGCCGCCCTCGGTTTCGGATTCAGATGCGGTTTCCTCGGACTGCTCCACATGGAAATCGTGCAGGAGAGACTGGGGCGCGAATTCGGCATGGACGTTATCACAACCGTGCCCAACGTGTCGTATCTTGTAACCGACAAGAAGGGTAACCGCACCGAGGTTCACAACCCGAGCGGACTGCCGGAAGCCACTTCAATTGATTTCATAGAAGAACCATATATCCGGGCAACTATAATTACTCAGGCTGATTATATCGGTCCGATTATGACTCTTTGCCTCGGCAAGCGCGGTGAACTTGTAAAACAGGAATATATCTCAGGCAACCGAATGGAACTGACTTTCGATATGCCACTCGGTGAGATAGTAATAGACTTCTATGATAAATTGAAGAGCATATCCAAAGGATACGCCAGCTTTGATTATCATATTCATGACTTCCGCGAATCGAAATTGGTAAAACTTGACATCCTGCTCAATGGAGAGAGTGTCGATGCGCTATCCACACTGACCCATGAAGCAAACTCCGTAAGATTCGCGCGCCGCATGTGCGAGAAGCTGAAGGAACTGATTCCGCGCCAGCAATTCGACATCGCCATTCAGGGAGCGATCGGCGCAAAGATTATTGCGCGCGAAACTATCAAGGCAGTGCGCAAGGATGTGACTGCAAAATGTTATGGAGGTGACATCTCACGAAAACGCAAACTGCTCGAGAAGCAGAAAGCCGGTAAGAAACGCATGAAGCAGATAGGCTCGGTCGAAGTGCCGCAGAAAGCCTTTCTCGCTGTGCTCAAACTTGACTGAAACACCATACACACTATACGCCCCGGATTCCATGTCGGAACCCGGGGCGTAATATTTTTAATAATTAAATTTCCGGCCCGATATTATTTGCAGTCACTCAGCGGGCATCGGGGTTTGATTTGCTTGAAGAAATCATTGCCCTTATTATCCACGAGTATGAAAGCGGGGAAATCTTCAACCTCAATTTTCCAGATAGCTTCCATTCCAAGTTCAGGATATTCCAGAAGTTCTACATTCTTAATTGAGTTCTTGGCCAGAATTGCAGCGGGACCGCCGATTGAGCCGAGGTAGAAACCGCCATGTTTGTGGCAAGCGTCAGTAACTTGCTGAGAGCGGTTACCCTTGGCAATCATAATCATCGAGCCCCCGGCAGCCTGGAATTGATCTACGTAAGAGTCCATGCGTCCTGCAGTAGTCGGGCCGAATGAACCTGAAGGCATACCCTCCGGCTTCTTGGCAGGTCCGGCATAATAGATCGGGTGATCCTTGAGATACTGGGGCATCGGTTCACCGGCATCAAGACGCTCCTTGATTTTAGCATGAGCGATATCGCGACCCACGATAATAGTACCTTTTAGCGATAAGCGAGTGCCTACAGGATACTTGTTGAGGTCATCAAGTACCTCCTTCATCGGACGGTTGAGATCTATTTCGATGGTTTCACCCTCTGTTCCGGCACGCATTTCTACCGGAATCAATTCTCCGGGATTTGAATCAAGTTTCTCAATCCAGAGACCATCTTTATTAATTTTGGCTTTTACATTGCGGTCAGCCGAGCAGCTCACACCCATACCGACCGGGCATGAAGCACCGTGACGAGGCATACGTATCACACGAATATCATGTGCGAAATATTTGCCGCCGAACTGAGCGCCGAGACCGATATTGTAAGCAGCCTCAAGAAGTTCCTTCTCAAGTTCTACATCTCTGAAAGCATGGCCATATTCATTACCTTCAGTAGGCAGATTGTCGTAATATTTGACAGAAGCCTTCTTCACTGCAGCCAAGTTTGCTTCAGCTGAAGTACCTCCTATCACAAAAGCGATATGATAAGGAGGACAAGCTGCGGTGCCGAGAGTTTTCATCTTCTCGATAAGGAAGGGCACGAGAGTCTTCTTGTTGAGAATAGCTTTTGTCTCCTGATAGAGATAAGTTTTATTGGCCGAGCCGCCACCCTTAGCCACAAACAGGAACTTATATTCACTTCCCTCGGTGGCATGGATTTCGATTTGCGCGGGCAGATTGCAACCGGTGTTCACCTCATCATACATATTGAGGGGGGCATTCTGCGAATAGCGGAGATTATTTTCGGTGTATGTCTTGTAGACACCGAGAGAGATTTTCTCTTCATCATCGCAACCGGTCCAGACCTGCTGACCCTTATAGGCTGCGCAGATAGAAGTACCGGTATCCTGACAGAAAGGAAGTACTCCCTTGGCTGCAACTTCGGCATTGCGGAGCATGGTGAGCGCCACATACTTATCGTTGGCGGAAGCTTCGGGATCGTGAAGAATCTTAGCTACCATCTCATTATGCTCGCGGCGAAGCATGAAAGAGCAATTATGAGAGGCAACATTTGCTATTAAGGTGAGGGCCTCCGGGTCCACGACAAGCATCTCATGTCCGTTCCAGTCCTCGACCTTCACATAGTCTTTAGTGATCAGTTCATACTCGGTAGTATCGGGACCGAGCGGAAACATTTCCTGATAATGAAAAGGTTTGGTTGGCATGTAAATTGAATTTGAATTCCCCGCAGCAGCGGGTTCGCAAATATAATAAATATTCACCGCAGCAGCGGTTCGCAAATATAATAAAAACCGCGCAATGGTTAAAAAATATGATAGCCAACGCAAAACATAATAAATGAATAAACTCAAGGTTGCACATTTTCCCAAAAAGATATAACTTTGCAAGGCAAAACAGACGCATTCCGGTTGAGCAATAAAAAACAGCGATATCGGTTGCGACTATTGTTGCGTAAGATAGATTCACTTCCATTAATATAGGGTACATTTTCCACTTGTTACCCGCTAAACTACCTAAATGAAGATTCGAAGTTTCTTATCAGCCTCTGCAATGGCGAGCATCTTGCTGTTGGCATCCTGTTCATCAATCAAACAAGTGCCCTATTTCACCGATCTTAATGTAGGGCAGGAGTCAGTGCTGCTTACAGCCGCTCCCATCAAGCTGCAACCCGGTGACAAAATCTCCATACTTGTCAGCACTTCAGATGCACGTCTGAATTCTCTTTTTAATCTTCCGGTTGCCCGCAATACATTGGGTAGCGCCAGCAATGGCTCTCAGTTAGCCTCCGGTGATGGCAGCGTGGCAGCGTATACTGTAGATTCCAAAGGAGATATCCAATTCCCGGTATTAGGTCGTCTGCATGTAAGCGGCATGACCCGCGAGGAACTTTCCGAATATTTGCGCAGCGAACTCATAAGCCGAGATCTGGCCAAGAACCCGATTGTGACTGTAGATTTTCTTAATCTGCAGGTTACTGTACTTGGAGATGTCTCAAATCCCGGCAGATATCCGATTAACCGCGAGGAGTTTACAATTCTCGATGCGATAGGCGCAGCAGGAGACCTCTCTATCACCGGCTTGCGTGATAACATCAAGGTGCTTCGCGAAGAAAACGGTGTGCAGCGCGTATATGAGGTCAACATCAACGAAGCAAAAAATCTCACAAAATCACCCGTGTATTACCTGCGCCAGAACGATGTGGTCTATGTAGAGCCCAACAAAACCAAGATGCGCACATCTACACCCAACGGCAACTCTGTGATGACTCCCGGCTTCTGGATTTCATTGGCTTCATTCGGTATAACAATCGCAACCCTGACCATCAGCCTTACAAAGAAATAAATTTATAGAGGAGCTGATTAAAAATATTGTACTACTCTTATCATGGCAACTGAAATAGAAATCAAAAGCGGAAATAACGAGAATGCACCAGCAGAAGCTCCGCGCACACCACGCAAAAAAGCTTCACGTCGCAAATCCGGCGGTATCCGCATTCAGGAATTTCTCTATCTTTGCATAGAACACTGGAGCTGGTTTGTCATCTCTCTTGTAGTATGCCTGACTTGTGCATATATATATATGATGAAAACCGTGCCCGTCTATGAGAAATCGGCATCGATGCTGCTCAACGCAGATATGTCGAAGATGGCTGTCACCAATAACCCTGTGCTCGAAGATCTCGGCATCAAATCAGGCACTAATTCATTTATCTCCGACGAGCTTCAGATCATGAAGAGCGTCAGACTGATGTCAGATGTGGCTCAACGCCTCAATCTCGACATGAATTATTCAACTCCCGGCAGATTTCACGACAATACACTTTATGGTCCGAATCTGCCCGTTCAGGTGACTCTCCCGGATCTCACAGATGTGCAGAGCGCATCTTTCGTGCTCAATCTTGAAGGCAATGGCAAATATACCATTTCCGACATCACCAAAGATGGCAAATCTCTCGGAGAAACTACCATCAAGGGACATATCGGCACTCCGGTAAAAACAAGACTCGGCAGAGTAATCGTGAATCCGGGCGAGGCTTACAAACAGGATACACAGATGGAAATCAATGTTTCCAAGGTTCCTCTGAAACAAGTAGCCAAGAGTCTTGCCGGCAGAGTCTATATCGACAATGATAATTCAATCTGGAACCTCGTAGAGCTAAAAATAGTCGATACATCACCAAAGCGAGCCGAAGATATTCTCAACACCATCATAGTGGCCTATGGTGACCGCTGGATGAACGACAAGCGCTCAATGGCTGATAAATCCTCAAAGTTTATCGACGAACGAGTTAGATTGCTTCATGAGGAACTCGGATCAGTGGAAAACGATATATCCTCTTTCAAGAGCGCTAACCTTATGCCCGACGTTAATGCGGCAGCAAGCATGTACGTGAATCAGGCGTCGCAGGCATCTCTCACCCTCAAGGATCTGCGCAACGAGGAATATATGGCGAAGTATATCAAAAATTATCTTCGCAACTCAGAGAATAACCATCGCCTGCTTCCCACAAGCACCGGTCTGAGCAATTCAGCGCTTTCTTCTCAGATTGCGATGTATAACACCAAGATTTTGGAACGCAATTCACTGGTGTCACAGTCAAGCTCCACCAACCCGCTTGTTCAGGAGCTTGATGCTACTCTCAATGCTCTCCGAGGTGCACTTATCGCATCAATCGACAATGAATTGATTTCTCTGGGCGAACAGATTCGCACTCAGGAAGGAGTGTCATCAACAGCAACTTCTAAAATTGCTTCAAACCCACAGCAGGCTAAATATCTGCTCAGTGTGGAGCGCCAGCAGAAAGTCAAAGAGAGCCTCTATCTCTACCTGCTGCAGAAGCGCGAGGAGAATCAGCTTAATCAGGCATTTACATCTTACAACACCCGCATAGTATCGGAAGCCGACGGCTCAAATGCTCCTATCGCCCCCAAGAAGGCAACCATAATGCTTGTAGGTCTGCTTATCGGACTGGCAATTCCTTCGCTGCTTCTCTTTCAGAGAGAAATGACCGTGAGTGTGGTTCGCGGACGTAAAGATATAGCCGACATGCAAATTCCCTTGGCCGGCGAATTGCCCTTGCATTCCAAAAAGCAGAAGCTTCCCTCTGCAAGTGATATACTCCGCATCTCCAAGCACCCGACTCCGACTGTATCTGTCAAAGAGAATTCCCGCAACTCGATCAATGAGGCATTCCGTGTGCTTCGCACAAATCTGGAATTCATGTTTGGCAACGATGCCACATCGCGCGTGGTGATGCTGACTTCAGCTAACCCGGGTTCCGGTAAGACCTTTGTCGGTTACAACTTGGCCAAGAGCTTCGCCATCAAAGGTAAACGAGTAGCTATCATTGACCTTGACATGCGTAAGGCCTCGATGAGTGCTTATATTGACAAACCGACAACCGGTGTGGCCGATTATCTGGCCGGTCGTGTGAGCGATATAACTTCAATCATGCACCAGGCCCCCGATACCCCCAATATGGTACTGATACCGGTCGGCACTATACCCCCCAACCCGACAGAGTTATTATTTCAGGAGCGTCTTCAGGCCCTGATTGAGGATCTCAAGCTGCATTATGATTATATATTCATAGACTGCCCGCCGGTAGAGGTAGTTGCAGACTCCACCATTATCAGCAAATATGCAGACCACACGCTGTTTGTGATACGTGCCGGTGTGCTTAACCTCGCAATGCTTCCCACAATCGATGAGATGTATGAAAACAATGCATATCCTTCGATGTCGATGGTACTCAACGGCACGGTGAATCCCCGCAACTCATACGCTCGTCGCTATGGCAATCCATACAGCTACGGCTATGGTTACGGCACCGGTTACAACTATTCTTCAGAAGAATAAGACCAACAGATACCGGCGGTATGGCCTTGCGGCCGTGCCGCCAACCAAATTTTATCTATAACCTGACAAATCCATGAAAGGAATAGTACTTGCGGGCGGTTCAGGCACACGCTTATACCCGATAACTAAAGGCGTCAGCAAACAGCTACTCCCTATATATGACAAGCCGATGGTCTACTACCCCATCTCGGCTCTTATGACCGCCGGCATACGCGAAATACTTATCATCTCCACACCTATGGACCTTCCCGGCTTCAAGAGATTGCTCGGTGACGGGTCAGATTATGGTGTTAAGTTTGAATATGCCGAGCAGCCAAGTCCCGATGGATTGGCACAGGCTTTCATAATAGGTCGTGACTTCATCGGCGATGACTCGGCTTGTCTTGTTTTGGGTGATAATATATTTCATGGTGCAGGCTTTGAAAAAGTGCTGCATGATGCTGTGGCGGATGCCGAGCAGAACGACAAAGCTACAGTATTCGGATATTGGGTGAATGATCCTGAAAGATATGGCGTTGCGGAATTCGACAAAGAAGGCAATTGTCTTTCAATTGAAGAGAAGCCTAAAAAACCGAAATCAAACTATGCGGTGGTAGGTCTCTATTTCTATCCTAACAAGGTGGTGGAGGTCGCATCTAATATCAAGCCTTCTGCACGCGGTGAATTGGAAATAACCTCTGTCAACCAGAAATTTCTTGAAGATGGTTCGCTGAAAGTTCAGGTACTGCCAAGCGGATTTGCTTGGCTGGATACCGGAACACACGATTCACTGGCTGAAGCATCGATTTATGTGGAGGTTCTGGAAAAGCGTCAGGGTCTGAAGATAGCTTGTCTTGAGGGTATCGCTTACCAGCAAGGGTGGATATCACGCGAGAGAATGGAGGAGATTGCCAAGCCCATGCTTAAAAATAATTACGGCCAATATCTAATGAAACTTATAGCCGATAATAACGAACGCAATCAGAAATAAAGCCTCGATCAGATCAGATAAATACGCTTAGGAAAAAGAAGCATCTATGAATGTTATAAAAACCGAAATACCGGGAGTAGTAATTCTCGAACCGCGAATATTCACAGATCCGAGAGGTTATTTCTTTGAGAGTTATTCAAAGCGGGTATTCGATGAGGAGGTTTGCAAAATAGATTTTGTGCAGGATAATGAATCCTGTTCGACACGCGGAGTTATGCGCGGTCTTCATTTCCAGAGGCCACCTTTCTGTCAGGCCAAACTGGTGAGATGTGTTCGCGGAGCTGTGCTTGATGTTGCCGTAGACATCCGCAAGGGAAGCCCGACTTATGGTCGGCATGTAGCTGTGGAACTCACTGAGGAGAACCACCGGCAATTCTTTATCCCTCATGGTTTCGCACACGGGTTTGCCGTACTCTCCGACACCGCTGTTTTCCAGTATAAGTGCGACAATTATTATGCTCCGGAATATGATGGCGGCATCTCTATTCAGGATACAGACCTCGGCATAGACTGGCGAATTGACCCGGCTGAAGCGATATTATCGGACAAGGATACACACCACCCGCTCCTCAGGGATTTCGATTCTCCCTTCACCTTTTAAACTAATGAAATTGGCGGGTATGAAGCCTGAGACAATCAATCGAGGATTACAAGCGGCTGCAATTACAGGATTGGTAGCTCTCTGCATAAGTCCGAAAATCACAAACGGACCATATTCCCGCAATGATCTGCTGATAATTCTTCTTGTGTTATCACCCTTATGTTTGCTATTTCGCAGATGCAGGGTGATAATGCCGCGTATAGATCTGCCGCTCGCGGTGATGGCAGCGTGTGTGATTTGCTTTCCTGCTATCTTTCATCCTGAAACCATAAGATGGGGCACAATGCTTTACACCGTGGGCTGGTGTGTAGGATTTGCTATGCTCGCACGCCTTATCACAGCCTCGAATCTCAATGGTCCTGATTTGATTAAGGTTATCTGCTGGATAATTTATGCCTATTTTATACTTCTGGTTATTCAGCAGGTTGCTGTTCTGTTTGACTTGCCGGTGGTGCCCATGTATGATCCGAGGAAATGGCATGTTACGGGAATAAAACCCTGGAAATTAAACTCCTTGCATGTCGAGACATCATTGATGACATTCACCCTATCGGTTCTAATGTTTTACCGCTCGCTGATATTACGCAGCGATAAATCAGGCATAAGTTTTGCTGAGGATATTAAAAGAAATTGGAAAGTATGGTGTGCATATCTATGGGTTATGCTCACTACATACAGTCTCGGAGGAATAATTTTCCTGATACTTGCATTCCTGCCGCGCATCAATCGCAAGGGTTTGATAGCGCTTGTCGGTGTAGCGGCATTGCTATATATCGCAGGGTGGTTTGCTCCCGAGAATATGCATAATCCTCTGCAACGATTCAACACTCTGACACAAGCTGTCTTATCCGGAGACAAAGACGCGATTGCCAATGCCGACTCAAGTCTGTCAGATAGACTATTACCTAATGTCTCAGGCTTCAAGGCAATGTTTACCCCCTCGGCAGACTTAATCATCGGGCACGGTGTGGACAGCGATGCGCGTGATCTGCCGCCAAGACCATTCTGTAAAACAGGATTCGCCGGATTCTTCACGCTCGGATATATGTATGGTCTGATCTGCATAATAGCATTCTGGACAGTGCTGGTACGCACTTCATTCAGCCGACGCTATCCGGTAACAATATTCATGACACTACTTGCACTACAGGTATCTATTGAATTCAATCTGCAAAATTGCTGGCTTATCATGGCCTGGGGCCTTGCCTTCCGGACTCTTGTGCTCGGTGATAAGACACTCACATCTTCATGTTGGTGCATAAATAAAAAACATCTTCAATCATCGGCGGCAAAATGAAGGGGCATCAACAAAAAACGCGGGTTGCGATAGTCGGCTCTCAAGGGATTCCGGCCAACTATGGCGGGTTTGAGACACTGGTTGAAAATCTGGTGATACACGCATCTGAAGATGTGGAATACACTGTGTTCTGTTCGGCTTCTGAGCAGCCATCTAAGCGATCAGCATATCATGGTGCCGAACTAAAATATCTGCCTGTTAAATCTCATGGGCCAAGTTCCGTGCTATATGATGTATGGTCTATGGCGCATGCCTTGCGCGGTTTTGACACGGTGCTGGTGCTTGGTGTTTCGGGGGCACTGTTTATTCCGGTTCTGAAATTATTCTCAAAAGCACACATCATAGTAAATGTGGACGGCATCGAGTATCAGCGCGATAAATGGAATTATGCAGCCCGCACTTTTCTGCGCACATCTCTCGATGTCAGTATGAGATGGGCCGATATCATAGTCGCTGACAATCCCGGTGTTAAAGAATTTTTGCGTCAGCGTTACGGCATTGACGCTCACCTTATAGCCTACGGTGGTAATCAGGCTCTGCGCGAAACTACACCTGAATATGATAAGTCAATCCTCGAAAGAATAGGGGTATACGGCCGTGATTACAATCTTGCTATTTGCCGCATCGAGCCTGAAAATCATTGCAGACTTATTTTGGAAACTCACCGCGATCTTAACCGGGAATTAGTGATTGTAGGCAATTGGCAACACAGCCGATATTCGCGTGAACTATTCGAAGAATTTTCAGACATTCCTACCATCAAGCTTGTAAACTTCATCTATAATCTTGACGAACTTCACACCCTCCGCTCCAATGCAAGCTGCTATGTGCATGGTCATGGTGCCGGAGGCACAAATCCCTCGCTTGTAGAAGCCATGCATTTCGGCAACCCGATTTTGGCCTACGATGTTATCTACAATCGTGAAACCACCGGTGGCATGGCCGGATTCTTTAATGACAAGAGTTCTCTGCGCCAACTTCTCAAAAAAGTGCCTGCCAATGGAGAGGCACTCCGAGACTATGCCCGCGCCAATTATAACTGGAGCAGCATAGCCGCAGCTTACGAAGCCCTTTATTGATTTTTTTTGCTAAATTTGTAAATTGATAAAACCGGTATCGGATTGAACTTCTCATGAGCCGATGTTTCGGCTCACGTTAATTTTTATTTCAGGACATTCACGGTGCCCTCCCCTTGTAATGATATGAATATACGCAGATTCACCCACTTCATAATATGTGCCATTATCGCTGTATTAGCATTCGGATATTCTGATGCTGACGCCGCTCCGAGAAAATCAAAAGCACGCACTTCGCAATCGTCAAAAAGATCAGGCTCGTCTAAGAATTCCAAATCTAAATCACGCTCAAAATCAGGGAAATCAGGTCGCAATAAAAAATCCGGAACCAAAAAGTCAAAATACGGCAAGAATTCCCGCAAACGACGCGCCAACCGCAACGTGGTGAAATCCACCTACAAGGCACCCCCAAAGGAGACTCCGCAAAATGATTCGCTAACACTTGCTGTCAACGCCGGTCTTCTTGCAGGTATACCCTCATATCTAAATCCCGGAGGATTAAGGGTAAACTCTGTGCGGGCAAACAAATCTGCCAAAATAGCCAGTGTGGGTCTAAATGAGAACTTTACCTACATGCCGGTGACCCGACCTCTGATTGACTCCCTGTCGAAAATGGTGAGTCGGGCTCTCCCGGACTCATTGATAGGATATAAAATTTCGCTCAACGTTGGAAACCGCCCGCTGGCATATTATATAACCAAGGTAGACAAACTTGCTCCGGAACATCGTAAAAATCCGACGTTTGTCAAGGAATTACACCCGACATTTACCGCGGCCAAGGGCATGGATAATGATATAATCGCCCTATGGCACTCGCACGGTCGGTATTTTCGTGATGGGTCATGGCAGTGGCAGCGCCCTCTATTATTCGAGACCACCGAGGATTTATATACCATGAGTTACATCTTGCCTTACGTGGTTCCGATGCTGGAAAATGCCGGAGCATACGTGATGCTACCCCGCGAACGAGACACAAATCGCCACGAGGTGATTGTAGACAATGACACTAACGAAGGTGGTCAACTCTTCTCACAACCATATTACCGCGAGATGAGCAGCACGCAAAAATGGACCACCGGTGAAGAGGAGGGTTTCATATATGATTTGCCTGATTTCAGAGACACGGAAAACCCATTTGAGAATGGCACTTATCGCCAGATTCCAACTCAGAAAACCGGCAAACCGGCTGTTGCAGCCTGGTATGCCGATATACCCGAAGCAGGAGAATATGCTGTATATGTAAGTTATAAATCTCTGCCTAAATCCACAACCGATGCACGCTACACTGTGAATTACTCAGGTGGCAGCAAGGAGTTCAGGGTTAACCAGAAGATGGGAGGCGGCACATGGATATATCTCGGCACCTTCCCTCTTGAAGCCGGTTACAGCGATGTGGAACCGGTAGTCACACTGACCAACCTCACCGATGACCAGGCCGGAACCATTGTAACTGCAGATGCTGTCAAGATAGGTGGTGGCATGGGTAATATCGCACGCTCACAGCGTCGCTCCGATGTTTATTATGATCCTTCAACACCGGATTCCGAAATTAGAGCCGAAGAAACTGATGAAGATGAAGAGACCGATGAAGAGGTTGCCGATGAGGAAGTGATAGATTCGCAGGGTGATGACATCACTGATATTGCGGACACCATGACACCTGCGGACGAACAGAAAAAAGATGAACCCAAGAAAGGTCCTGCTCCAAGATTCTCTACATCCGGGATGCCGAGATTTCTGGAGGGTGCACGCTATTGGTTACACTGGGCAGGCTATCCGGAATATGTATACTCCCCTTATCACGGCACCAATGACTATAAAGATGATTACACAAGCCGCGGACATTGGGTTAACTATCTGGCGGGAGGGTCGCGTGTGCTCCCGGGTCGCGAAGGTCTAAACATTCCGGTCGATGCTGTTTTTGCTCTCCATTCGGATGCCGGCAAACGCAATGATGACTCCTACGTCGGAACCTTAGGTATTTACTTCACTCAAAATGGTGATTCATATCGTGACGGCACTCCTCGCATTAACTCCCGAATGCTGACCGACATGGTAATGCAGCAGATTACCAATGATATCCGCAAGGAATATGAACCTAACTGGACACGCCGCTCCATGTGGGATAAATCATACGTTGAGGCGCGTGTGCCCGAGATACCTACCACTCTGATTGAACTTATGAGTCATCAGAACTATGCCGATATGGTATATGGTCTGGATCCTAATTTTAAATTTACAGTCGGGCGCGCTATTTATAAAGGCATAGCCAGATTCATGGCAGAGCGCAAAGACCGCAAATTGGTGATCCAGCCTCTTCCGGTGCATGACTTCTTGATTAAGCGCACCAAAGCCAATCATTTCAGACTTAGCTGGAAAGCTACAGAAGATAAACTGGAACCCACAGCTACTCCCAATCGATATGTGATTATGGAGCGCTCAGGCTCAGACCTCGGCTTCCATAAAATCGGCGAGACAACCTCAACACACTTCGATATTAAAGTCAACGACAAAGAGATACACTCATATCGCATTATCGCTATCAATGATGGTGGAGCATCTTTCCCCTCGGAGACTCTCGCGCTTCGCGAAGGAAATGAAGATTCCAAACCGATATTGATAGTCAATGGATTTACCCGTGTATCAGCTCCCGGACATCAGTCCGATTCCTCAAGCGCAGGATTCTACTCGGAAGCTGATTTCGGAGTGCCTTACATTAAGGATATATCATTTACCGGACATCAGACTGATTTCCGCCGCTCTTCGGGTCAGCATGGTCTCAGCGGTCAGGGTTATGCCACAAAGGTAATTGCGGGTAACACATATGATTACCCTGCAGTTCATGGAGCCGCTATTGCAGCAGCCGGCGGTCGCGGATTCGTGTCGGCCTCGGTCTCAGCTGTAGAGAATGGTGAAGTTCACCTGACTGACTACTCATTGGTAGATTTGATTCTCGGCAAGCAGAAAACCACAGTTGTCGGCACAGGGAAGAAAGGTGTGCAATATCGTGCATTTTCTCCGGCTCTTCAGAATGCTATCAGGAAATATTCCGATAATGGTGGAGATTTGATTATCAGCGGCCAATATGTGGTCTCCGATCTGCTTGATTCGCGTTCCACCAAGGCTGACCGCGAATTCGCGCAACAGGTATTAGGTGTGGAAAGCGCCGAGAGTGAAGCCACCGGAGCCGGTCGTTTGCGAGACAACAAAGGAAAACGAATTGATTACTCTTCCACCCTCAATGAGAAGCAGTATATAGTGGAGCGACCTGACGCGCTGACGCCTGATGCAGATGCAAATACGGCAGAAATTCTGACTTTTGCAGAATCGGGCAAACGCGCCGGCCAAATTACCGACAGAGGTAAAGGACAAATTGCAATACTCTCTGTCCCTATCGAGTCAATTACCGATAATGCTGTGCGCAATGACTTGATGGGAAAAATAATTAATATGCTTGAAAAATAACCCGACATGGAGATAATAAGATTCACCAATATAACTGATCTTCGCGAACAAATCTTAAATGCACCTCTGGAGCAATTTGTGCTGCTGAATCTCACGGATAAAGATATAGAATTCGACAGTAACTGTCTGCATCGCTTTACTCAGATGGCATCAGAAACCGATGCCACCCTTACTTACAGCTACTTTCGCGACCGTCTGCCCGATGGCACAATCAAGGCTCACCCGGTCAGTGATTTCCAGATAGGCTCTGTAAGAGATGATTTCGACTTCGGACCATTAGTCATGCTCAATGCAGCCGATGTGCTTGCTGTGACAGAAAATATGGAGGAGGAATCCCAACTGCTCGATGGTGGCTGGTATGCGCTTCGGCTCAGAATTACAGCGGGGAGAATTATCGCAATGATTCCGGAGACTCTTTACACTGCTTCTGAATCTGATACAAGAAAGAGCGGTGCCAAACAGCATGATTATGTAAACCCGCGCAATCGCGAGTATCAGAAGCAGATGGAGTCTGTTTTTATCAAACATCTGCACTATATCGACGGGTGGATAGATAGCTCCAATCTTGCCACTATAGATGCAGATGAAGATAATCACGATGAATTTCCCGTGGAAGCCTCGGTGATTATTCCTGTGCGCAACCGTGCGCGCACAATCATGCAGGCGGTGAAATCCGCTCTCAGCCAGGAAACTGATTCACCCATCAATGTAATTGTGGTCGACAATGGTTCTACAGATGGCACCCGCGAGCTTCTTGAGAGCTGCACTGACCCAAGATTAGTGCTGATTAAGGCGGAACCAAAGGAAAACCTCGGCATCGGGGGATGCTGGAATAAAGCGATTCTCGATGCGCGATGCGGCCGATATGCTGTGCAACTCGATTCTGATGACCTATACAGCAGTGAAAGTTCAGTTCAGCAGATTCTCGATAAGTTCCGTGAGGGCAAATATGCTATGGTCATCGGCAGTTATGAACTTGTAGACGGTGACTGCCGTCCTATTCCACCGGGATTAATCAATCATGAGGAATGGACTGATGAAGAAGGCCCCAACAATGCACTCAGGATTAACGGCCTCGGCGCACCACGCGCATTTTTCACTCCGATAGCCAGAAAATTTATGTTTCCCAATGTAAGCTATGGTGAAGACTATGCCATGGCCCTGAGAATAACACGCGAATATAAGCTTGGCAGAATATTCAGCTCACTATATCTTTGCCGCCGCTGGGAGGGTAATTCCGATGCAGCTCTAAGTCAGGAAAAAATAAATGAGCATAATGCCTACAAAGATTGTATCCGATCATACGAACTTATGTCGCGTTTTCGCGCCAACAGCAGAAATGCTCCCGAGATCGCTTGGGAAGGTCCCATCGAGGGTGGTCTGCAAATTCCGGATATGATGCGCGATGCCCTGAATCGGATTTTCGGGGAGAACGATGAAGATGAAGATTTTGACAATTCCGGCAACGATGATAATCCTCTCGACGACGATAACTCATTCGATGACGATGATACAGATGATGATCTCTCCTACTGATTATTCATGAAGATAAATAATCTTACTAACGAACTGACCAATAACATAATCGAATCGCAGCTGCAGGACTGGCCGCTTGCTCGTGAAAATTTCATGAACCTCGGTCGCACCAGACGCAAGCGCGTGAATCTTGGTGCGCTTGCCGGAGGTGTGCAATTCAATCCTGCGCGAATCCGGTCAACAGGTGCCGACGTAAGTAAGGAAGCAGTGGCAAAGCGCGCTTGCTTTCTCTGCAAAGCGAATCTACCGGCCGAACAGTTGAGATTCGAATGGCCCGCTCCCGGTTGGACACTGCTGGTAAATCCATATCCGATTTTACCTGTGCACTTCACTATAGTTTCCGACAGACATGAACCCCAGGCAGGTATTCCACTCGACATGGCTGTAATGGCCGAACGCGCGCCGCATCTCCTCTTTTTTTACAATGGAGCACGCGCCGGAGCCTCAGCGCCGGACCATCTTCATGTGCAGGCTGTGCTCAAAGATGAGCTTCCTTTGGTCAAACTGGTCGAAAATCTCGATCCTGAAACACGTGGCGGTGGATTCCGCCACTCGGCAGATTTGTCGGATAATCTGCCATTTCACTTCCTCAGTGGTATCATTACCCCCGATATTGATGGACTTATCGCATTAAGGAATCTGAATAACATCTGCGGTATTGATGCCGATACAGGTGAACCGGATTCAGCTCTCTTAAATGCATTTTTCTGGATTGGATCGACAGGACTTCTTCGTGTTGTGATTATTCCTCGGCGTGCTCACCGGCCGCGGATTTATGGCGCCGACGAAAATAACTTGATGGTCTCACCGGGAGCTATCGATATGGCCGGTATCATCATCACTCCGCGTGAAGAGGATTTTGAAAAACTTGATTCCGAAACCATCACCGGCATATATGCAGATACTGCATTTGCCACCCTACTGCCGGAAATTATACTTCGTCAGGCGGGTATCCTCAAATAAATTATGGAAAAATCCACGCATAAATCTCAATATATCGCAACTTCAGGTTCCTCACGGTCTCCCTGGGCCTGGATACCCACTCTATACATAGCGGAGGGTCTCCCCTATTTCGCGGTCAATGTGCTCACGGTTCTGATGCTGACCAATCTTGGTGTGGGGCTCAAGCAGATGGCAATTGTGACCGGTTGGCTCTATCTGCCTTGGGTAATCAAACCGTTCTGGAGTCCGTTTGTAGATCTTTTCCGCACCAAGCGCTGGTGGACACTTACCATGCAGGGAGTAATTGCGGTTTCAATGGCGGGTGTAGGATTTATGCTGGGTCTATCTTCATGGCTTACTTTATGTCTGGTCTGTTTCTGGATAATGGGCTTCGCTTCGGCCACACATGACATAGCAGCCGACGGTTATTACATGCTTGCCCTTGATTCTCACCGGCAGGCCGCCTACGTTGGCGTAAGATCGACATTCTATCGTGTGGCAAGTGTAATCGGGCAGGGTGGAATCGTGATGCTCGCCGGGTGGCTTGAACATCGTTGCGCAAGTGTGTCGGCTGCATGGCAAATTGTGTTTACTTCCCTCTCGGCTTGCTTTCTGCTGATACTCCTTTGGCACACCAAGGCCATGCCTCGCGCCAAAGATGATGCACCGATACCAGGAGTAAATGCCGGAACAATCGTTCGCGATTTTGGGAATACTTTCGTAACATTCTTCCGGAAACCCGGTATAGTGACGGCCATGGCCTTTATGCTTCTATATCGGCTTCCCGAGGCTCTGTGTGTAAAATTAGTGATACCTTTCCTTAAGGCACCAATCTCAGAAGGAGGATTGGAATTATCTACCGAACAAGTTGGTTTGGCTAATGGCACGGTCGGTGTCATAGCCTTATTGGCCGGAGGTATAGCCGGTGGTCTTGCCATAGCTCGCGGAGGATTGCGCAAATGGCTTTGGCCGATGGCTCTGAGTTTAACACTTCCCTGCATCTTCTATTGCGGGCTGGCATACTGGCAACCGACTGATTTCAAACTGATATGTGCAGCAATCGGCATCGAGCAGTTCGGCTATGGATTCGGCTTCACCGCCTTTATGCTTTACCTCATTTATTTCAGCCGGGGAGAAAGTCAGACCTCGCATTATGCCTTCTGCACCGCTTTTATGGCTCTCGGAATGATGCTACCGGGCATGGCAGCAGGCTGGATTCATGAAATTCTTGATGATGTGAATATTTATAATTTCAACGGACCTCAAGGATACCTGAATTTTTTCTGGTTTGTGATGCTTTGCTGCATTGCCACTTTCGCAGTTTCAGCAAAAGTTAAGATTGACCCGGAATTCGGCAAAAAAGTTAAAACAGAAAATTAAACATACCCCTCACCCCGGTTTTAAATATGTCGCGAGTCACAAATAGAGAGCGCGAGATGCTGATAAACATGTGCAAGGTGTTGATTCTCACCATCCTTGCACTTGCCGGCGCCTGCTCCCCCTCGCGGCATCTGCATCAGGGGCAATATCTTCTGGATCGCGTAGACCTGGAAATAAATGATTCTACCGGGGTACTTACCTCAAAAACCATGATGCCCTATGTGCATCAGCGTCCTAACAACAAGTTCCTTCATATATCGCGCCTGAGACTCGGTGTCTACAATATGAGTGGTAAAGATTCCACAAACTGGTGGAATAAATGGCTCCGGAAACTCGGCGAGGCTCCGGTGATATACACTCGTGAGGCTGCACAATCCGATTCCACACAGCTACTCCGCGCCATGCGCAATGCCGGTTTTATGGGAGCGAGCGTAAAGATTGATTCCGCACCTGATGCTACCCGGAAAAGTATAAAATTGAAATATATACTTGATGCAGGAATACCCCACACAATCGAATCCATAAGCTACGATTTCCCCAACGACACACTCCGTGAGGCAGTCATGCGTGATTCAGATCTCTTTATCGTGCAGCCGGGCAATAGACTCGACAGAAATGAACTCGAAGAACAGCGTGAATTGATTACTTCACGGCTTCGCAATCGCGGCTACTGGGCCTTTACCAAAGAATTCATAACCTTTTCCGCAGATACAACCGAAGGTTCTCATCTTGTGGATTTGACCATGTCGCTTCGTCCACCATATCCTGATCAGATGAAACGCCTGAATCTCGATACCCACAAGGTCTATCGCATCGGCAAAGTATCTGTTGTTACCGATTATCTGCCACCCGGCGCGGGAGTAGACTCTCCGTATCAACAGGACACTTTGGTCTATAGAGACCTTAATATTATTTATGCCAACAATAAAAAGTATCTTAATCCGGAGACTATCTATGAGAATGTGGCATTACAGACCGGAAGTGTATTCCGACAGCGCGACATAGACCGCACGTACCAGTCATTTGGCAGACTACCTATAATAAAGTTCATTCAGGTAAAGACTGTTCCCTCTGCAATACCGGGAGTTGTAGACACCTATATCTTGTTGACGCCGGGTAAATCTCAAACTATATCGCTTGAACTTGAAGGCACAAACTCTGAAGGTGACCTCGGAGTAGCCGCAAGTGTAAATTACTCTCACCGAAATCTTGGCAACAGTTCGTCGAATCTTGACTTCAAACTTCGCGGCTCTTATCAGGCTCTCAACGGCAAACTGGAGAATTTTATTCACAATCACTATGTTGAGGCCGGATTTGAGACCGCATTTACTATTCCGAAATTTCTGGTGCCTTTTCTGAATGATAATTTCAAGAAGCGGGTTCGCGCGTCTACTGAATTTCATATATCATCAAATTACCAGGAACGTCCTGAATTCACCCGCCTCATATCAGCTATCGGATATAGTTACAAGTGGACCAGACACTCCCGCAGATTCCGATACACAGCTACCCCGATAGATATCAGTTATGTGTATCTGCCGAAGAGCACATACGATTTTCTTGACAAGATTGCCCCCGACAACCCTCTGCTTCGTTATAGTTATGAGGATCATTTTATAATGCGCGGCGGCTTCAATTTCTATTTTACCAACAAACACACTTCTACGATATTCAACACCACCAAGCAGCGCCATGTGGTCACAGTCAGAGCTCAGGCTGAGACCGCCGGCAATCTCTTATTTTCAATAACACGCGCAATCAATCACAAGCGTGATTTTCATGAGCACCCCTATAAGGTTTTCGGTATAAGGTATGCCCAGTATCTGCGTGCCGATGCTGATGCAAGTTATCTATTCGCTATTGATAAGCGCAATGCCCTGGCCTGCTATTTTGGGGCCGGAATAGGTGTGCCTTACGGAAACAGCTCGGTGCTCCCGTTTGAAAAAAGATTTTATGGCGGGGGAGCCAATGGAGTCAGGGGCTGGGCGGTAAGGACACTTGGTCCCGGTAGATTCCCCGGAAGCAATTCTGTAAGCGACTTTATATATCAATGTGGAGATATTCGACTAAATATGAGCATCGAATACCGCTTAAAATTGTTTTGGATATTAGAGGGCGGAATCTTTATCGATGCAGGTAATATCTGGACAATCCGCGATTATGCCACCCAACCCTACGGCAAGTTCAATCCATCGACGTTTTATCGTGAACTCGCTGCAGCTTACGGTGTCGGACTAAGATTGGATTTCAATTATTTTCTGGTTAGATTTGACCTCGGAATGAAAGCTCATAATCCTGCAATCGGTCAGGAACCATGGCCAATCATTCACCCGCGCTGGCGACGAGACCACTGCTTTCACTTCTCAATCGGATATCCTTTCTGATTTTTCTCAAATGAAGCAAAATAATAATATACCTGAAATATGAAAGAGCTGATTATTTTCGACCTTGACGGCACTCTAATTAATTCGATTGCCGATCTTGGTAGTGCCACAAATTATGCCTTGCGCACTCATGGACTCGCCGAACATACCATCGAATCATATCACTACATGGTAGGCAATGGCATCAGGAAACTGATGGAGCGTGCAGCCCCGGAAGCCGACCAACAGCAGATTGATATTTTACTTGAAAGTTTCAGGGAATATTATGATGAGCACTGCATGGATCATACCACTCCATATCCGGGTATGCCGGAACTATTGGCGGAACTTTCCGCCAAGGGTATAAAGATAGCAGTAGCAAGCAATAAATATCAGTCGGCCGCGGAGCGAATAGTCAGACATTATTTCCCTGATATAGAATTTGCAGTGATTCGCGGAGAGCAGGCCGGGTGCCCTAAAAAGCCGGATCCTTCAGTAATATTTGCAATTTTAGGGGAGTGTCCCACAGCAAAATCGAAAGTGCTTATGGTCGGCGATTCAGCTGTAGATATAGAGACAGCCCGACGCGCATGTATAGAATCAGTGGGTGTGACCTGGGGATTCAGACCGGTTTCGGAGCTAAGTGCGGCTTACGCTGATCACATTATTTCAGAACCATCGGAAGTGCTCGGAATCTCACTTGAAGATAAATAAAATAACGGCTGTGCTTGCTTAGCACAGCCGTTATTTTATTTAGAGTATTATTTATCAGATTATGCCCTGACCCATCATAGCGTCGGCTACTTTGAGGAAGCCTGCGATATTGGCACCCTTCATATAGTTGATGTAGCCTTCCTCCTTGCCATGCTCTACGCAAGCAGCGTGGATATTGTTCATGATCTCATGGAGCATTTCATCAACCTTCTCGGCGCTCCACTGCAGGTGCTCTGCATCCTGAGTCATTTCAAGACCTGAAACGGCCACACCACCGGCGTTGACAGCCTTACCGGGAGCATACGGAGTCTTGTTAGCGATAAATGTATCGATAGCCTCAGCTGTGCAACCCATGTTTGAAACCTCTGCTACCATCAGCACATTGTTAGCGATGAGGGCTTTTGCGTCAGCTTCGCCGAGCTCGTTCTGAGTAGCGCAAGGAAGAGCGATATCCACCTTCTGCTCCCAAGGTTTGCGACCTGCGAAGAACTGAGAGCCGGGGAATTTCTCTGCGTAAGGAGCTACGATATCATTGCCTGATGCACGGAGTTCGAGCATATATTCAATTTTCTCCTTGTCGAGACCTGCGGGATCATATATATATCCGTCGGGACCTGAGATGGTGACAACCTTACCACCGAGTTCGGTAGCCTTGGTAGCTGCGCCCCAAGCCACATTGCCGAAACCTGAGATAGCGATAGTCTTACCCTTGATGTCCTGATTGAGGTCCTTCAGCATATTCTCTACGAAATAGAGAGCACCGAAACCAGTAGCTTCCGGACGAATGCGGCTGCCGCCGAATGATAGACCCTTACCGGTGAATGTACCTGTGTTCTCACGAGCGAGTTTCTTATACATGCCATACATGTAGCCAACTTCGCGGCCGCCTACACCTATATCGCCTGCCGGAACATCGCGGTCGGGACCGAGATTACGCCAGAGTTCAAGCACAAATGCCTGGCAGAAACGCATGATTTCTGCATCGCTCTTGCCGCGGGGGCTGAAGTCAGAACCACCTTTGGCACCACCCATCGGAAGAGTAGTGAGCGCATTTTTGAATGTCTGCTCGAAGCCGAGGAACTTAAGAACTGAAAGTGTAACAGATGCATGGAAGCGGATACCTCCCTTGTACGGGCCAATGGCGTTGTTGAACTGTACGCGATAACCGATATTGTTCTGAACCTCTCCCTTGTCATCGACCCATGTAACACGGAATGTGAAGATGCGGTCGGGCTCTACCATACGCTCGATGATACGAGCTTTCTCATACTCAGGATGCTGGTTGTAAACGTCTTCTACACAGAGCAGAACTTCCTTCACAGCCTGGAGGAATTCTTTCTCTCCGGGGTGTTTGGCCTCAAGATTGGCCAGAATCTCGTTAATATTCATGTTAATCCGTTTAGATTTAGGTTGGTTTTCATGTATTTGCCACCACTCTGCAACCCCCAAAGGTTAACAATAGGCATTCAGAGAGGTTTGACATTGCAAATCTACAAAATTTAATCCATCTAACAATATTATTCCGATTTTTCTGCTTACAAATGTTTGTGTTTTGCAACATCATTTTTCAACACCCCACCGCTACAAAGGATTCACAAAAAAAAGAACCTCCACCTGAGGTGAAGGTTCTCGGATTATTTTTTATATCTTATATTCTTAATTTCTAATCTTTCAATGCTTACTGTTTGAAGATTACGATACGGTTCCAGTCGTTGTTTGAGGGATATTCCTGTACATCTGAGCCGAATGCTTTAGTCTGGAGACGGTCTGCATCGATACCGTAGGTGTTTACGAGTTGATCCTTAACAGCGTTGGCGCGACGCTCAGAGAGCTGCATGTTGTATTCAGCAGTACCGGTATCCTTGTCGGCATAACCTGCGATCACGATCTTCTCATTAGGATTAGCTTTCAGCCATTCAGCCATTGAGTATACATTAACCTCTTCGGTAGGCATGATTACATCGCTGTTGATTGTGAAGCGTACAGTTGCCATCAGAGGAGCGTTCACGCAATCTTTCTGTACAACCTCGGGGCAGGGAAGCTGAGCCTGAAGGGCTGCTACTGTCTCACCGCAAGCCAGGAGCTGTGCGCGGAGGTCATTAACCTGTCCGTTGAGAGCGGCAATCTGAGATACATAGTTGCATTCGTTGAACTTATTCCAGCCGCGGCCACCGATATTGAAGTTGAAGCCACCCATTGCACTTACGTATGAGTCGATAGACTTGCCTACAACTACATTGTTCCAGTTGTCGCCATAGAATGCTGCGCGAGCCTCAGCGAAGAAGTCAACATATTTGCAGAGACGGAAGCGGAACTGAAGACCTGCAGATACCGGGAGAGTCCACTGTACACGCTTGGGATCGCCATTGCCTTTTGCTACATTGGTTGCTTCGGGAATACCACCGAGACTATTCTTATAACCCCAGTTTACATCACCACCGAGACCTACGAAAGGAATGATTGAGAATACTCGTTTTTCATTTACACCGCCGATTGAGTTGAACATATCCCACATCAATTCAGCCTGAAGATTTACATGCTTGCTGCTTGTCCAACCCATGTTGGGAGCGAAAGCTGTAGGAGTATCTGAGTGGAGCACACCGCCTGTGGCTTTAATGCGGAAACCTACATAGGGTGATACCCAACGGCCGAAGCCTACTCCGTATGTTGCTGTCCAAAGCTTGCGATCCACAACATTGAGATTGTTATGACCATAACCACGCTCTACGAGTGTCTGACCTGCACCTGCGCTCAGTTCAATAAACCAATTGTTGCGCCAGTTTGAGAAATAATGGTCAGTGTTGTCGCAAGTGAACTCTGTTACTGAAACTGCATCGTCAACAAACACATCCTGTGCGTTGGCTGTTGCTGCGGGTGCCAATGTAGCTGCACCAAGAAGCATTGCAAGGTAGAGATTCTTTTTCATAAGAGTAGATTTTTGAATAGAAATTTTAGTTTTGTTAAATCAAGTTTTACCTTTTTCATCAGGCGAACCAATTGAGTGGAATCGATTTAGACTTTCTTTTGGACTATCGCCTTTATGTCCGGGTTCACTAATTCAACGTTAATTTCCATTAAAAGGTTCGGATTTATGTGAGAAATTTTATATCCAATTCTAAAAATATGTTATTTCTAATTGATTATCTGATACTTATCAAGTGAAAATTTATTAAAAATATTTCTTGTTCCCGGATTAGAAATTCAAATTGGAGCCGGGATTCCTTTAGCATAAAGGACCGGGTATTACCTTACAGACACAAATATCTCCTGATTATTTAGATATGATTTATCTATTTCTTCATTAGCAAACCGCAGTGTTTCCATATAGGGCAAAAAAAATGAGAGCCACCGGCGGGTGACTCTCATTATCTTGTTTAGGCGTTGGCGCCTTAATCTTACTGCTTGAAGATTACGATACGGTTCCAGTCGTTGTGTGAAGGATATTCCTGAACGTCTGAGCCGAATGCGTCGGTCTTGAGGCGATCCTCAGAGATGCCGTAAGTTTCAACGAGAACCTGCTTAACGGCGTCAGCACGACGCTGAGACAGCTTCATGTTGTATTCAGCAGTACCGGTATCCTTGTCGGCATAACCGGCGATGATGATCTTCTCTTCGGGGTTAGCTTTCAGCCATTCAGCCATTGAGTAGATATTAACCTCCTCAGTGGGGAGAATCTTAGAGCTGTTGATAGTAAAGCGAACAGTTGCCATGAGAGGAGCGTTCTTGCACTCTTTCTCAACAACCTCGGGACAGGGGAGCTGAGCCTGGAGGGCAGCTACAGTCTGACCGCAAGCGAGGAGCTGAGCACGGAGGTCGTTAACCTGACCGTTGAGAGCGGCAATCTGAGATACATAAGTGCACTCGTTGAATGTGTTCCAGCCACGACCCTTGATGTTGAAGTTGAAACCACCCATAGCCTGCACGAGAGCGTCGATTGAGTTACCGGCTACGTTGTTGTTCCAGTTGTCACCATAGAACTGAGCGCGAGCTTCAGCGAAGAAGTCAACCCACTTGGCGAGACGGAAACGGAACTGGATACCTGCAGATACGGGAAGTGTCCACTGTACATCTTTAGCGTTCTCGTCATTGCCATACTGGTTCAGTCTTGAAGGATAAGCACGGAGGCAGTTAGTAGCGATGGGCTTGCCGTTAGCGCTCTTGCCCCAGAAATCCCAAGTTGCTTCACCACCGAGACCTACGAAAGGCACGATCGAGAATACACGCTTCGGATTTACACCGTGGCATGAGTTGAACATATCCCACATGATTTCTGCCTGAAGGTTAGCGCGCTTTGCACCGCTCCAACCGAGGTGTGCGTTAGCGTCAGCTTTTGTATTTGCGCAATCCCAGTGAATAGCACCGTATTCAGCGCGAATACGCCAACCTACATAAGGAGATACCCAGTGACCGAAGCCGATTGAGTATGTAGCGGTCCACTTATTGGCTTTAAGAGCTTTGCTTGCTTCACCGTCGGGTGCATAGCCACGCTCTACGAGGGGCTGGTTGCCACCTGCGCTAAGCTCAATCCACCAGTTGTTACGCCAGTTTGAGAAATAGTGGTCGGTGTTGTCGCAAGTGAACTCAGTCACTGAAACTGCATCGTCCACAAATACATCTTGTGCATTGGCTACGCCTGCTACTGCAAACGAACCGGCAACAAGTGCCATTGCAAAAAGATTCTTTGCTTTCATACGAAATAAAGGTTAAAGAATAGAATTATAATTGTTTATTGCCATTTTAATTGCGCCCTTCACTCTGACTGCACAACACACTGTCTTACAACGCGTTTCAACTACACTCAGAAGCCATCGGAGGATAAGGCATTGGCAGAAAGACGCTATTTCCCCCTACATTTTCGTGCAAAATTACACATTTTTTTTATTTTCCAACAATTTAGTGCAAAAAATTTTAACAAATCTGCGATTCACCCTGCCATTCTCCAATAAAGACTATAGCCGCACACGTCGTTCGAGAGTGCAAAAATTATGATTTATTATTTAAAAGAGGTAACTTTGCTTGCCCAACGCGAGAAGCTATAGCCTTATATGAATCTGAAACGCCATTTTCGAATTCGCATAGAAGATGAGTCTCACCTCACCGAGGTGGGATCAATGCGTATCAGTCTGGTTGGATTGACCGGCATAATAATCGGACTTACGCTCGCTGCTATAGCTCTTGGGGCATGTATAATATACCTCACTCCGCTGCGCGCCATGCTGCCCGGTTACCTTAAAGCCAATCAGAGAGTGGCCACGGAAGAGGGACTTCTGCGCCTCGACTCTCTGATGGATGCTTATAAGGTAAATCAGGCTTATATTGATAACTTCATTCGCGTGACAGACACATCACGCACTCCGACAGATTCCGCTGCGATTACTCCTGTGAATCGTGAACTGGTTTCTGATTCGCTTATGAAACCCGGAGCCGCCGAGCAAAGGTTTGTGTCGCAGATGGAGGAACGCGAAAGATACAATATTTCGGTATTGGCTCCTCTGGCTGCCGATGGAGTTATCTTTTCACCTGTTGCGTCTGAGGGGGTCTTTGCCGAATCCACTCATCAGAGTGACGAAGGTATTGTGCTGATGACTGCCGACGCCGCGGTGCAATGCGCTGCCGATGGCTCGGTAGTCGCTCTATATCATTCCAACAGTGAGGGAGGATATGTGATAGTAGCCCAACATTCGCGTGGCTTCCTGACTTCATATTCCGGAGTAGGAACACCGCTTGTCGGTGTGGGCGACAATGTCAGCGCCGGTCAAGTGATCGCACTCTCCCCTAACCCTGATTCAAAAGGTATTCGGGATTTTACTATTCGCATGTGGCACAACGGACTCCCAGTGCACCCATACGATTATGTGGCCGCTCCTGAAATTAACACCCGACGAACTGCCACACTTCCATACGAAGCTCCAAGAGGGAAATGACCTGTTTCTTTCATATTATATAATAATGAATAAAGCATGAGCATACACCGAAAAGGTATAATAATATTAGGAAGCACCGGAAGCATCGGCACCCAAACGCTCGATGTGGTGCGGATGCACCCCGAAAGGTTTAACATTATAGCACTCACGGCAGGCCGCAACTATAAATTGCTTGCACAGCAAGCTCTCGAATTCAGACCGAGGCGAGTGGTAATTGCCGAAGAAACCTATTATCAGGCTCTAAAAGACACACTTGCCGGCACTGATATAGAGGTGGCATGTGGTGATACGGCAATTGCAGAGGCTGCCGCTATGCCGGGCGCTGACACTGTGGTGACAGCCATGGTCGGTTACAGCGGACTTATTCCCACTATTGATGCCATAAAAGCGGGTCGCAGAATTGCCCTTGCAAATAAGGAGACATTAGTGGTAGGAGGTGCCCTGATTCGAAGACTTCTACAGCTTTATACGGACTCCGAACTGGTGCCGGTTGATAGCGAGCATTCCGCTATATTCCAGTGTCTGCAGGGAGAAAGAAGAAGCGATGTGAGAAAAATTATCCTCACTGCAAGCGGAGGCCCCTTTCGCACGCTTCCGGCTTCAAAGTTTGAAAATGTAACAGCTGCCGATGCATTGAAACACCCTAATTGGGACATGGGTGCGAAGGTTACTATCGATTCGGCTACGATGATGAACAAAGGTTTTGAGATGATCGAAGCCCGCTGGCTGTTTGATGTGGAGCCTCAACAGATTGAAATTGCGGTTCACCCGCAATCTATCGTACACTCTATGGTGGAATTTCGCGACGGATCAATCAAAGCTCAGCTCGGAGTGCCGGATATGCGCATGCCGATAGCCTACGCTCTCGGTTATGGCGACGGACGCTTGGATTTACCCCATGTGCCGCCACTGACTTTAGAACAATATTCATCTCTCAGCTTCGAACACCCGGATTTAGAGAAATTTCCGATGTTAGGTCTGGCTTTTGAAGCGATAAAAAGAGGAGGAACCGCTCCATGTGCACTCAATGCTGCCAACGAGGTCGCTGTTGCAGCATTCCTTAAAGGAGAGATTAAATTTACTGATTTCGCAAGCATAGCGCTATCTGTAATGGATAATACTCCATATATCGCAAACCCGGAGCTGACCGACCTTGTGGAGACACATCGCGAAGCTACCGATCTTGCAATTCAGATTAAAGATTCTCTTTAATCGGGTATACAGAAGCAACCTACATCAGAGATATAAAATGGAATAATAACAGAATTAAATACCCTCTTATCATTGGATACTTTTCTTATAAAAGCAGTACAGCTGATATTAGCTTTTGCTATATTGGTAATAATTCACGAGTTCGGGCATTTCTTTTTCGCGAGAATTTTTGGTATTCGCGTGGAGAAATTCTACATATTTTTTGATCCCTGGACAGAGATATTTAAATGGAAACCGAAAAAATATTTCGGATTTTTCGGCAAGACCAATAAGTTAAAAACCTCCGGTCATGATATATCTGACGTGGAAGCCGGAGATACCACAGCTACTACAACTGCGAACTCGGAGTCCGAAAAAAACCGAAAGAAATCTTTCTGGGGTGACACTGAATATGGTATCGGCTGGCTGCCTCTCGGTGGTTACTGCAAAATATCGGGCATGATCGATGAGTCAATGGATACCGAGCAGATGCGCCAACCCGCCAAGGATTGGGAATTCCGCAGCAAACCCGCATGGCAGCGACTTCTGGTCATGATTGCAGGCGTGCTTTTCAATTTCCTTCTTGCACTACTGATATATGCCGGCATAGTTTATGCCACGGGAGAAAAATATGTGCCGTTTGAGAAGGCAACCATGGGTATGCAATTTTCGGGCGAAGCCATAAAAGCCGGTTTTCACAACGGTGATATTCCCCTATATGCCGACGGAGAGAAGCTCGATAATCCCTACGAAGATAGAATGAAGATTCTTCAGGCCGGTGAAGTTACAGTGCTTCGGGGCCGGGATACGGTGAATATCAGCATTCCCGAGAAATTTATCTTCAAACTGGAAAATGAACTCAAGAGCGATACTGCCACAATTAACTTCATGACTTATCGCTTCCCGACACGTGTCAGTCAGGTCATGGCCGGAGAGGGCGCGGCAAAAGCAGGTATAGAGAAGGGTGACGAAATTATAGCTGTCAATGGTAAACCGACCCCCACACTCATTGATTTCCTAACCTCACTGCCAGGCCATGAGAATCAGAAGATTGATGTGTCACTGTTGCGCAAAAACACGGAAAAGAGAGATACTCTGAACCTGCAAGTGGCTCTCAACGATGGTGCCAAGATGGGTATCGGACTTGACACTGACCCTTCATCATTTTTTGAAAGCAAGGAGATTCGATACAATCTGCTTCAATCAGTGCCGAGAGGCATCCAGCTTGGCACTGACCGATTAGTAAGCTATGCCAAGTCCATGAAGATGGTATTTACCAAGGAGGGAGCAAATTCCATAGGAGGTTTCGGCTCCATCGGAAGCATATTCCCGGAAAAATGGGACTGGATTGCATTCTGGAACATTGCGGCATTTCTATCAGTGGCACTTGCTTTTATGAATATACTGCCTATACCTGCACTCGATGGAGGCCATGTGATGTTCCTGCTCTATGAGGTAATCTTCCGCCGCAAACCGAGCGAGAAATTTATGGAACGCGCTCAGCTTATTGGAATGATTCTTCTCATATCGCTGCTTATCTACGCCAATGGCATGGATATTGTAAGGCTCTTCAAATAGTCTTTATAATTATAAGACACTAATCTCAGATTATAATATAAGTGAATAAAGAAATTAAAAAGATATACCTGAAACCGGGAAAGGAGGAGTCTGCACTTCGCCGCCATCCCTGGATTTTCTCAGGGGCTATTGCCACCGAACCCGAGGGTATCAATGAGGGTGATTTGGTTTCTGTATCCGACAGCAAGGGGCGCACACTCGGTGTGGGTCACTACCAAATCGGAAGTATCAAAGTCCGGATTCTTGAATTCGGAACTGATACTCTCCCCGAAGATTTCTTCTATCAGCGTCTGCTGAGCGCATGGAACCTCCGTGAAGCACTCGGTCTGCTTCGACCGGACAATGATTGTTTCCGACTTGTGCATGGTGAGGGTGATTTCCTGCCCGGTTTAATAGTGGATATATATGGTGATACAGCAGTGATGCAGGCGCATTCACCGGGTATGCATCATTCACGTCGCAAAATAGCAGAGGCCTTGACTCTTCTACCCGATGCTCGAATCCGAAATGTATACTATAAATCGGAAACCACTCTCCCCTATATGGCTCATCTCGAACCAGAGAACGGTTACCTGATAGGAAGTTATCAAGGAAATGTGGCAACCGAAAACGGTTTGCAATTCAATATAGACTGGCTAAAAGGGCAGAAAACCGGATTTTTTGTGGACCAGCGAGAAAACCGCGCATTGCTTGAAAAATTTGCCAACGGGCGCACGGTGCTCAATATGTTCTGCTACACGGGTGGTTTTTCGGTCTACGCTATGAGAGGCGGTGCGCTGAGTGTCGAATCTGTGGATTCTTCTGCTAAAGCGGCGGCTCTGACAGATGCGAATATCGCACTCAATTTCCCCAGTGATAAGCGTCACACTACTCACGCTGAGGACGCATTCAAGTTTCTTGCTGACATGCCCTCCGATCACTATGACCTGATTATTCTTGACCCCCCGGCATTTGCAAAGCATCGGGGAGCCATCAAAAATGGTCTTGTGGGTTATCGGAAACTTAATGCCAAGGCATTTGAAAAAATTAAAGCCGGTGGAATCCTATTTACTTTCTCATGCTCTCAGGCTATCACACGCGATATGTTTCGCATGGCGGTTTTCACTGCTGCAGCCAAAGCCGGTCGCAAGGTCAGGATTCTACATCAGCTTTCGCAACCCGCTGACCACCCTATAGACTTCTCACACCCGGAAGGTGAATATCTCAAAGGGCTTGTACTCGAAGTCGAATAATTGAAGGACTTTTGTATAAAATGCCTTAAACCAAATATTTATGAAGAAATTTATTCCATCACTTGTCATGAGTATGCTGATCGGTGTCCAGGCCAATGCTGCCGAGGACCCCAATTTCAACTATCATGTGGACCGCTTTGCCGACATCGAGGTGCTCCGCTATGAGGTACCCGAGTTCCAAAGACTCACACCGCAACAAAGAGTTATGATTTACTATCTGAGTCAGGCCGCTCAGATGGGACGCGACATTATCTGGGACCAGAATGGAGCTTACAATCTTCAGATACGTCAGCTTCTGGAGCAAATCTACAGCAATTACAATGAAGACCGCGAGTCGAAGGATTTCAAAGCTTTTGAGAAATATCTGAAGCAGGTGTGGTTCGGAAATGGTATACACCATCATTATTCAACCGACAAATTCCAACCTGAATTCAGCCGCGAATTTTTCGAGACTCAGATTGCCACTCTCGACCAATCGAAACTGCCGCTTTCAGAGGGTCAGACACCGGCGGAAATGATCTCAACTCTCGGAGAAATCATCTTCAATCCCGCGGTTATGCCCAAACGTGTGAATCAAGATGGCACACAAGATGTAGTAGCCACCTCCGCAGGCAACTATTACGGCCCGGAGGTGACTCAAGCAGAGGTTGAGGCTTATTACAGCTCTCTCAAGGACCCGAATGATGCCACTCCCGTAAGCTATGGACTCAACTCAAAGATTGTAAAGGATAAAGATGGTAATCTGCGCGAGGAAGTATATCGTGTCAATGGTCTTTACGGCCCGGCAATCGCAGAAATAATTTTCTGGCTTGAAAAGGCTAAAGGTGTAGCTGAAAATGACGCCCAGAAAACATGGATTCAATCTCTGATTAACTATTATATCACAGGTGACTTGCGCACTTTCGACGAGTATTCGATTCTGTGGGCTGAGGATACGAAATCAGATGTGGATTTCGTAAACGGATTTATTGAGTCTTACGGTGATCCGCTCGGCATGACCGGAGCCTGGGAGTCCTACGTAAACTTCAAGAATGCCAAATCATCGGAGCGCACTGAGATTATTTCAGCTAATGCGCAGTGGTTTGAAGACCACTCTCCGGTTGATCCGAAATTCCGTCGCGATAAGGTTAAAGGTGTATCCGCTAAGGTGATCAATGCTGCTATGCTTGCCGGTGATGCATTCCCCTCAACCGCAATCGGCATCAATCTGCCCAACTCAAACTGGATTCGTGCGGCTCACGGTTCTAAATCTGTAACCATTGAGAATATCACCGAAGCTTACGATATGGCAAGCCATGGCAACGGCTTCAACGCTGAATTTGTGATTGATGACGCCACATCTAAATTAATGGATAAATATCTGTATATCACAGATATGCTTCACACCGACCTGCATGAGTGCCTTGGCCATGGTTCCGGACGCCTCCTGCCCGGTGTGGATCCCGATGCTCTCAAAGAGCATGGCTCCACCCTTGAAGAGGCGCGCGCCGACCTTTTCGCCCTCTATTATCTGGCAGATCCCAAACTGATTGAACTTGGAATCCTGGATAATCCCGAGGCTTATAAAGCTGAATACTATAAATACATGCTCAATGGTCTGATGACTCAGCTGAATCGTATCGAACCGGGCAATGATGTTGAGGAGGCTCACATGCGCAATCGTCAGCTGATTGCTCAATGGGCGCTGAAACACGGCAAGAAGCAAGCTGCCGGTGGCAAGGACGTTGTGGAACTGACCAAAAAGGGTGGTAAAACTTACGTTAAGATTAATGATTATCCGGCTCTGCGTAAACTGTTTGGCAAGTTGCTTGCAGAAATCCAGCGTGTGAAGAGTGAAGGTGACTATAATGCCGGCAATGCCCTGGTGCAGGAATATGCAGTAAAAGTTGATCCCAAACTCCACAATGAAGTGCTTAGCCGCTTCTCAAAACTTGACATTCCTCCTTACAGAGGTTTCATAAACCCCATATATACCCCCGTCACTGATGAGAAAGGGAATATCATCGATGCTACTATCTCATGGCCGGAAAATTATGTGGAGCAGATGATGCGTCTGAGCCGTGATTACTCACCGCTTACGAAATGATGCAGAAAATCAAAAAGGAGTTCTTCGCATATCGCAACGGTATGCTTGCTGATACTCTCCGAAACCATGGTGATCCCCACAAAGTAATATTCGGGCTAAATGTGCCTCAAATTGCATCAATCGCACGCAATATTATCGCTGAATTGGAAGATTCACCTGAACAAAATTCTACGGTTAACCGTGAGAGTATCGCACGCTCACTTTGGACAGATAGAGAGGTGCGCGAATCAAGACTGCTCGCCACTTATCTGTTTGATCCGGCGAATACCACGATTGAACAGGCTGTGGCTCTGGCTAAAGATGTGCGCACGACCGAAGAGGCCGATATGCTCGCTTTCAGGCTGTTCAAACGAATGAAAGATGCCGATAAGCTTCTATCAGCTCTCCTGGCAGACCCAGACACCGCTCGCGCTGCGAATTCTCTCTTACCTCATCTTGATTGATTATTGACTTAACTCCCCGGAAGTGTGCCGAGATTACTTGGCACACTTCCTTATTTTATATGTTTTCGGAATAAATGTTAACGAGTTTGCAGAGCGTGTCTATTTTTATTAACTTGCAGTAGTATATCAATTTATCAAATGAAGAACTTTCAACTGTCAGCCATTATCGCGGCCTTCATAATATCTATTTCTACCTATACTGTAGCTGCTGCAGAGGAGCCTGATTATATACCCACGATACTTGTTTTTGAGAACGAAGATGAATTAGCCGAGCTTGAAGATGAGGGAGTGATAATATGGTATCATCGGGCTGATATGGCTCTTGCTGCCATTCCTAAAGCATTGGCATCTTCCGGGAAATTTCAATCCAAATCCAAATCCAAATCCAAAAAAAATTTCCGTTTGCCGCAGCCGGCAAAACCGGCTCTCGATATAGCACGCGGATATGCCGATGCCTATAAAATTCATTCAGGCGAAGGAATTTCGCAGGCATATACGGGTAAAGACATTGTAGTAGGTTTTTGTGATTCAGGTTTTGACCCTAACCACATCGCTTTCAGAGACGCATCAGGCAAGTCTCGCGTGAAACTATTGATAGATTATAAAGAAACTTCAGGAGAAAAAATCGTTTGTGACACCGCTGAGGAAATTGCAGCCTGGACCACTGATAATCCTGACATGTATCATGCCACACATGTGGCCAACATAATGGCCGGCGGTTATATGGGCAATGATTATTGGGGCATGGCACCGGAAGCGGAGATTGTGGCTTGCACCTCGCAACTATATGACCCGGGAATTTTGGCATCGTGTGAAGATATAATAGCCTATGCAAAAAGTGTAGGCAAGAGAGCAGTGATCAACCTCTCTCTCGGCAGCTATAACGGTCCTCACGACGGCACTTCGCTTTTCAACAGATACCTCGATATACTCGGGCAGGAAGCTGTGATATGTTTGGCCGCAGGTAATCAGGCTACCCTGCACCATACATATCGCGCTGATTTCAGTGAATCAAACCCTGCATGGCGCACGCGGGTATGGTCTTACGACACACAGCAATTTCATGTGACCGGTCTTACTGATGCCTGGAGTGCCGACAATCGGCCGATCGGTGCAAGAATACTTATTCTCGATCTTGAAGATGGTCTGGTTTATCGCTCCCCTATCTTTGATGAAACTTCTGAATTCCCGATTGTTATTTCTTCGGAAAATGATGCTGTATTCGGCAGATACCTGGAGGGTGAAGTTGAAATAAGCGGAGAAATCGACAAAACTAACGGACGCTGGGTCACAAATATATATTACGATGTAAAATGCGACCTGCATGATTCCACATCGCCTTGGACAAGAGCACGCTATGAATTGGGCATCGAATATAGCGGTGCGCCGGGCACTCATGCCGATATAGCAGCAGATGGTTTATATTCCCTGATTCGTCAGTGGCCCGGTTATGAAGCTCCGGGCGATGACCTGTCGGTGAGTGACCTGGCTTGCGGCCAGAACCTGATTTGTGTCGGCATGTATAATAACAGAGCTTCTCTACCTCTTGTAGATGGTTCTGAAATGGCAACTCCCGTGCAACCACTGACAATCAGCAACTATTCCGGTTACGGCACCCTGATCGATGGCCGTGTATTACCACACACAGTGGCTCCCGGCGGCTATCTGGTATCGGGATGCAACAGCCATTTTCTGGCAGCTCATCCCGAGAAACTCAGCGAGATGAATCATTGCGAAACCATCGAGGGTAATAATTATTATTGGGCCAGAGATGCGGGCACTTCTATGTCTACGCCTTTTGTAGCGGGCACGATTGCTACATGGCTCGAAGCAAATCCGGCCCTTGATGTGGAGGATATTAAGAATATAATTATCTCTACCAACAACCATAATTATCCCGATTCTGATAATCCGCGACACGGACTCGGTTGGTTCGAACCATACCTAGGCCTCAAAATGGCTGTGGCCATGTCGGGAGTAACACCCGGCAAAACCGATGCGGGGAAACCAATGGCTATTTATAAGGGCAATTGCATTGAAGTGCTTAATCCGGGGGCAATTAATCTGAGTTGTTCTATCTTCGGTATTGATGGACGACTGATAAATCAATCGGTGATAATAAACGCACCTGTTACTTCATTCGACATTGCCGATTTAAACCCGGGAGCCTATATTCTCTCCATCACATCCGAATCCACATCTCCCATCTCCCTGAAATTCTCCAAATAGATACCTGATCTTCTATTGCTTATGAGGCAGCCTAAACCATTTTTGAATGGCTAACCTTTGAAAGCATGGCTTCATCTCCTCGGGAATCTCCATATCCCCATGTTTCAAATTCTTCAAAATTTGGAAATAATTCGAGGATTCTTGATACTTTCTCAGCACCATGACAATTTCTTGTCCTGAAATTTCCGGAAATTTTTCCGACTTCATCAATCTCGACCTCAGTGGCGATGACATGATCTACTCCATTATCCAGCGCCCACTTCCTTATCCAATCTCCGATACTGGCCGATACGATTACTATTTTGTGACCGGACTGTTTGTGGTGATTTAATATTTCGAAAACATCTTTTCTTAAATCTCTTTCAATAAACTTCGCGTACTTATATCCGGATTCTTTGAAACGGGCATAATCCAACCCACGATAAAGATGTGAAAATAATTCTTGCTTTGCTTCCGAATTACTCTTTAACCCAAGCTTCCATTGTATAAGCGCGGGCAATGATTTCAATAACGCTTTGTAATAGGCACATTTTCCAACACAAAATTTTGCAAATCCAATAAATGAATCATGGCGCGTGAGGGTACCGTCGAAGTCAAAGAACGCTATTTTCATAAATATAATATTATTACAAATGACAAGGACCATAGGAGCAAACAGACCTGAATAAATCTGTCACGCAACAAAACCTTTGTCGGACTGCCGCTGCGCTGATCCACGATTGCGACCTGCAAGTAGCGTAAAATAGCAGCCAAAACAAAAATTGAGGTCACATAAACATGTCTATTGTCAAAACGCATCTCAACTTCCGGTGATACACTATACATTATGTAACACACTATAGTTATTGCGCCAATAAGTCCAAGAGTCTGATTCAAAAATGAAAGATTATATCTTATGACATTTTTTCTAACCTTGATCTGCTCAGTCTTATATAATACCACATCATCTCTTCTTTTTGCGAACGCAAGAAATAGTGCGATTAGGAATGTCATCAGCACTATCCATGGAGATAGCCAAATACCACAAGCTATTCCTCCGGCCATAAGTCGCAACACAAACCCGAATGAGACAATAAACACATCTATTATTGCATATTGTTTAAGCTTAAAACAATATAATATATTTAGAATGAAGTAGAAGAGAAGAACAAGTGACACTTTTGGGCCTGCTTGTGCAAGCATGAAATAGCTTATCGCAAAACTACTTAACACAAGTATTACCGCAAGAAAGATAGCCTCAACCGGGCGTATTTTTCCAGAGGCGAGAGGACGATTCTTCTTCTTCGGGTGTCTTCTATCAGCCTCCAGATCATGCAAATCGTTGATACAATACACCGCGCTTGCCATAAAAGAAAACGCAATTGCCGCCAATATTGCCTCACGCCAGCACAATAAATCAAATAACTTTCCACCGAAAAACAGAGGGATTAAGACAAATATGTTTTTAATCCATTGATGCGGGCGCATTAATGAAAACAATGATCCAAGCATAAGAATCTCAGAATATATGTTCTACACATTTAAATATATATGAGAATAGAGTCCCTACGACACTCTGTTCCCAGCATGTGCTAAATTTTAAATGATAGGGTGATATCGCCAGTAACAGAAGCATAAAAATCAATACTCCCCTTCTTGGCTGCAAAATGCGGTCCAGATAATTATTGATCTTAATAATTCCCATTTTGTACCAAATTGGGAAAGATGATATTATGGACTTGTTGGGAATAATTACGAATGCAGCGAAAGTCCCGACAGACAGATATTGCATATTTCGACCGGTGTCACAACTCAGCACAGTAAACATCGGAATCATGCAGATTACTAAAAGTGAATATAACAATGAGAGAGCTAACTTATCGTCGAAAGTGTTGTGCCGGGGATTTTTATCAAACACAAAGAAAAAGTTGGTAAACATATAGTAGGCTGCGAGTATAATCATAGGAAGTAATATGAAGCCATAGCCCCCTTCGGCGACAGCAAAATTGTATTTAAGGTGCATTATAAAAGTATCCTGAGCATTCCATCCTATAGCACCTATAGCTGAGGGCATTCCACTATATAGTGCTTTTCCGGGATTAACTGAATTCCATGAATCCGCAATATGCTGAGCAATTTCCGGCGTTCCTTTAAAAAGACATAACACCCCAAACTGAATGAGAGGAATACATATTAAAATCCAATTTAATATTTTATGATATTGCTTTGCATTTAAGATTAATGCATAAATCGGAAATCCCCAAAATATAAATGCTTCGTGCATGAACAGCCCAAATGTAATCAACACACAGGCAAATATTCTTTTTATAATCCCTGTATCAGAGTATCGCAATAGGGTTATAATACCAATTAACACACAATACAGTAGATAATCCTTTCTTACTATATCATTGGTATAACCAAGAAATAATGGAGATAACAATATCCACCAACTATAATTATACTTCCGGAATTTGTGAAAGAAATATATTATCACAAAAAAGAAAGCGACATAGCTTATACAGGATATAACCGGAATTATCGGATAAGCCGAGAATGAATAGAATTGATAAAGTACCTCTCCTATCAATCCTCTTCTTACAAAACCGCCTTGATAATTTATCAGGAATTCACTGTATTCAATAA
>CAMWLY010000005.1 GCA_947175145.1 uncultured Muribaculaceae bacterium
TGTTTTAGAGGTATAAGAAATCGTTTCATGATGTTAGGTTAGTTCGAAAAGTATTATGGAAAACACCAAAATGGGGCTGGTTGTGAAACCGGTCCCGTTTGCTTTGCAATAGATTTCAGATTTCGGATTTCGGATTTCAGATTTTAGATTTTGGAGGGCAAATTTCAGATAAATAATTGATTGACAGGTAGGGACGTGCCATGGCACGTCCGCCGATTGAGATGCGGGTTTTAGGTGTTAGATTTGGGCTTTAGGCTTTAGGTTTTAGAAATTTTTTATGATTCGGTGAACCTTTTCGCTTCGGTGTTGTTCTAAAGGTATAAGAAATCGTTTCATGATGTTAGGTTAGTTCGAAAAGTATTATGGAAAACACCAAAATGGGATCGGTTGGGAAACCGGTCCCATTTGCCTATATATAGTGAGATAGAATTCTTAGTTTCGGATTACCTTTTTGCCATTGGAAATCGAAATTCCGCGGTCACCTTCTTTAAAAATGCGACCATCTAAGTGATATTGTTTACCTTTGAGAGGTGTAACGTATTCCTCCTGAAGCTCTTCAACTCCGGAAGGTTCATTGTCAAATATCTTTGTTCCGTTATGATATACGGCGAACAATCGGTTAGTAATATCTGTGTTATTATCAAGAGCTCCAATACCCCCGATTCCACAAATCCAAAAGGTAATTTCTTCTTCAGGCATATCCAAAAGCTCTGGAGTAGCCTTTGTAGTTACAATTTTTAGACTTGGCAATCCTTCTTTACCTATTGGATACTGCATCCACTCTGCACAAATCGTTTTTACATTTATGTGAAATTCACCTACATTATATGAATACTCATTAAATACTTCTCCAGGAGCGAGGTTAAAATCAAATATTAACATTTCAGGGTCTTCTGGTTTATCAACATCCTTCCTCCATACTTTATTGTCCTCTACCCGGATATAAGAGAGTAATTGGGGTTCAGTTATCCCACGATCCTCAGACTGACACCAAACACAAAAATATTTTTTCCCCTCAAGCTCAATTTCACCTTCAAGCCATTCTTTATAAACGATTCGTTTTAATGTGTATGAAAAATCATCATTTACAATTATATCGTTATAGCCATAGTACCATTCAGTCCCTTCGCAATAGTAGTTTGTAAACTCACGAACCTGCTCGTCGTTTTCTCCGTTATTATCCTGTTCGTCAGACTCCGTATTACTATTTTCTACTATATTGTCAGCATGAGTTGCATAAGCCTGCCCACTCACGAGAAAACAAGCCAGCATAACCATCATGCAAATTACTACCTTTTTCATATTACCTTTATATTGATTTGAGAGCAAAAATAATAACAAAATTTAACAAGTCAATACCTTTATTATAAAAAGGGTCAAAAATGTGCTAATTTGACCAATAATATCCCTTTTTAACCAAAAAAAGTTTGCCAACAGCAAACTTGATTACTTTCTGAGAAGAAGATTGCCAATTATAATTGATTAATTAGAGTTTATTGAATATTAAAATAAGTTCTTCTTTTGTATTATATAGCCTAAGGTATTTATGAGTCTGTGAACTTCTGACTAAGGTCTAACGAAGATGAGCGTACCTTTCAGGCACTTCCTCGCTTTTGGTCGATTGACCCCCGGCGGCGCATCCCCTTCGGGGATTGCTTACCGAGGGCTATATGGAGATTGTTGCCCTCTACGAGGCAACCTGTACGCTTCGCGCACATCAATATAGATTTCAGATTTTAGATTTCAGATTTCAGATTTCAGATTGTTAATTGCTCATTGTGCATTGTTAATATTGTGCATTGTTAATTGTGCATTGTCCAGTGCTCATTGTGCATTCCTAACGTCTAAAAACCTAAAGAAAAGCGCCCGGGGAGTGTGTTTCCGGAACGTCGGAGACGTGATGTTGTGAATCTCCGGCTATCACAATATCGCATCTCCAAGCACGTAGTTTTGCATCTTCACAAATTTGTGAAGACGCAAAACTTTTATTATTTTTGCTGTGCTTATTAATATTATGATAGTCGAATTTGAAAAAGAATATCTGAGAGATCTCTATATAAAAGGTGAATGTAATGATAAGAAACATCGTTACAGACCAGATGTAATAAAAAGATATAAACGAGATATCGATTACCTGAAATGGTCCTCAAGAAAAGAAGATTTATTTAGAATAAATTCTTTAAACTTTGAGTCTCTGAAAGGGAAAGATGCAGGAAAATTCTCTATAAGAGTAAATGACCAATACAGAATAATTTTTACCTTGGCAGAGACCGCTGATGAACCAATTTTGACTATCTGCAACATTATTGAACTCTCTAATCATTATGCTTGATATGATTAAACTCAAAGGGACACAACCGGATATGATAGCCAATAATCTGTCGCCTTTCGAGCCGACACACCCCGGCGAGCTTATACTCGATGAGCTTGAAGCTCGTAGCCTCACTCAAGCCAAACTTGCAGAAAGTATAGGTATAAAGCCATCACTTCTTAACGAAATTATAAAAGGGAAGAGAGCTATCAATACGGAAATAGCCTTACTCATAGAGGCCGCCATGAATATCCCGGCGGAGCTTTTGCTAAATCTACAGAGAGATTATAATATGCAGGTTGCAAAGTCCGACGTTTCCTTCATGAAACGCCTTTCCTCAATTCGCAACATCGCTGCTGCTCTGTAGCGACTAATTGTAATTCTTGGAAAGTGCGGAGATTTTTTCGGCGGTTTTATCGCAGATTTCCGCTACCTGACGCGGCGGAAGCTCGATGAAGCCACCGACTATAACCGGCTCCTCAAGATAATCAAATTCGGCAACAAAATCCCCCGATTCAGCACCGAAGATTTCCAGTTCCGACCTATCTCCCCTGCAATTTATGACTACGGCCGGCGCCCTGCGCGGTCTCCCGGCAAGTTTCATGTTTCTCAGCAAATGCGCTTCTCCACCCCATGCCAAAGGTGATTTAACACCGCGTGGCCAAAGATTCATGCGAAAATTTACAAGACGCAAGAATCCTTCGGGCAGCGGCAGCCGATACACACCTTCGCCACAAGCGGTCGGCACCGGCTTCGTGTCAGTATGTCGACAATCATCTATCTGATGCAGCGTTGCATCGAGAATCACATCACGAGCCACACCCGGAATCACAACTCTAATCAGGTCACGCAAATCCGCGCAGGCTTCTCCAAATTCCATGCGCTCCTCGATGAGCTTTTCGTTCTCATCGAGGAGTTCGAGCACACGGTGCATAAGTTCTGATAGAGAATACTTCATCTCAGCGCAACTCTACGGGTTATAATTCCGGCACGAAACTGCGGAGAGCGTTCGATTGCATCCTGCAATGGTCCACTCGAAGTCGTAAAGGTCGCCGGCACATTGCCGAAGCCACTTATCGCGCCTCCGCGGAAATGCACGCGAACACGTGCATTTCCCATACTGAGCAAAAAGACACTCTCTGTCATTCCCCTGACTTCATAAGTCACCTTTCGGACTGACTTACTCAGAGAAGGAGTCAAATTATTTTTACTTCTATCCATAACGCTCACAATTAATTATTCTACAGAAATTTCACCTTTGTATTCCTCCCAGGTTATGATTGTCTTAAGATCGGGACCCTTGGTGGAGTGTGCGCACCATAGTTGACCGATGCGCGCCTCAGCGGAAATACCCGGACAATCGCAGGTCAGGTAATAGATGTCACCCTCACCGGCATTTTCAGGAGCGGTCGTCTTATCCCACATGCGGAAACGCATTGTGGCATCTTCAGTAGTTGCAGCGCCCTCTCCGTCAATCCATATATGGCAACCCCCTTTCAGAGCCACGGCATCCCAGATGAGAATGCCATTGCGGGTAGCCTCTTCACCCTCGACACGGTCGGAAAATGAATGTTCGGCGCTGTAGACATAGTGCACAAGTCTATTCTCTCCGATCAGCGCGCCGCTATTACTCCACCCCAGGCGGTCAAGTGTCGGCTCGCGCTTAATCTCGATATCTCCGAACACGGTGTGGAAATTGGTAACGGTCCAGCCGATTGAGTTTGTTTTTGTGGTAATCTGAATTTCAGGGTGTCGCGAGAAGTCTATGCACTGTATCTGCTCCAGCAGGTTCTTGCCGGCGAGCAGCAGGGCGGTCTTCGGCACATCTTCGCCGGTGAAAAACATCTTGGCAAGCGCTATGATTCGCTCCACGGTCCAGGCTCCTTCATGCTGCAGTTCGCGCTTGAACTGCCAGCGCAGGCCCTCTGTGCAGTACACATATTGCATACCCATCTTCGGAACATTCATCTTGAATTTGCCGGCGCGTCCTGCCCAGAGAGTGCGGTTACCGCGCACCTTGAAATTGGCTATAGCCTGCTCGGCGATTATCGCCTTGCTGAAGGGGATTCGCTTCTTCTGACTCTCAAAATAGTCGGATACTACCTGATTCATGCCGCGCTTCTGCAGATATACCTTGGTAGGCTGAGGCACTATCAAATCCGGATCAACCTCTTTCTGAGTTTCATAGAGGGAGTTGGCGAGAATTACACACTCTGTGCCTTGCGGAATCTCCGGAATACCGCAGAATTCATCGGCAGGTGAATTTTTAGGGCCATTGACCGCACGCACCACCGGATTATTGGTAGTCGGATCATACCCGACTGTAAAGAGCATCAAATCCTTACCGGGGGTTGGCAATGATCCTGACTCATCGTATCCCGGCACACCCTTCACAAGCAGGGTGCTGTATGGTCGCGCCAGCGCCTGATCACAAGCACGCACCGGGAGCACAGCCTGCATCTGCTGTGAATGCTGCATGTCTTGAGTAGTAATCAATTGGCAACGCGCTTCATCAATCATATAGTGCTCGATTTCCGGGCTGTTGACTTTAACTCGTTTCGCTTTGAGCATCAGGTTCATCAGAGGGGTGTCATCACTATTGAATCTAAATAGTTCATCGTCGATATCGGTTTCTACGAAGTTACCGGCATCTATGCCACCTGTGGCGTTTGCAGCTGATGATACTGCGGCGGGTGCTCCGGGCACCTGTGTGTTGGCTCCTGCAGAGCCCATAGTTGGAGTAGACATATTATTTAGGTTTTAGGTTTGTCGGACGTGTCGGCCGGCTGTAAACAGCCGCCGCTGAGACAAAAATCACTAATGGCTAATTGTTAATTGTTAATTGTTAATTGTTACCCGCTCAGGCTTGGGCGGCGAGGTCAAAGATATTGGGGGTGCGGATAGCCCCGGCTGCACAGGGGTAAACTCCCGGATGCGGCACTCCATCGGTGGCCTGCTCAATTTCGCGGACTTCATCTATGCGTGCATTGCGGCCGACAATCTCCCCCTCCGCGCGTGCCTGCTCCACATCAGTTTCATAATTGAGCCCTTTCTCAATCAAACTGAATATCTCCCCGCTGCCCCCTTCGGCCAGCGATTGCACGATCTCAGCAATCTTTGCCGAAAGTCGGCTTGCATCATCAGTGCCAATCTGCTGCTCCGATACCCAATTTTCAAATGATTGCTCCCATGACATCACTTCCTGAGATTTCTCCTCCTCTGCCCGGGATTCCGTTTGTTCTGTCGCATGTTCCGAACCCGAATCATCAGAAGATTCCGATGCTGCTCCTGCCGGCATAGGTGCGGAACTTGTCTGTTCGTCTGCGAGCCCGGTTACACTGCTGATTTCGGGCTCCTCATTTTTTTGTTTTCTGATTCTTTTAAACATTTTGGTGTCCTGTTAATAAGTTTGACACCACAAAAATACCGCGCCCCAATAGGGACGCGGCCTTATTCTTTTACAAAGCTGATTTTGTCAATACACAGGCGCTACCTTAGATTTCAATCTCGGAGGCAGAGCGAGACGATACCTGTGCCACTGCTCACGCAGTGTATCCACCATAGCCCGATGTCGGGCAGCTTCACGCCTGAATTCCTCACCCTCCTTTTTCTCTCGCGCTCCGACTTTATAACCGGTGACCGCATCACTCTCTATCGAATCGGCAAGAGCCTCGAGGAGTTCGGCAAGCCGCAATCTTGTATTGAATGCAGAATCAGATATCAGCACTATTCCGTAGGAATCATGATCCTTACCCATAGTTTCCGAAGCTGCGCGCGCGAAATCCAATGCAAGTCGTGTGTTTCCGTCGGCAAGCGTGCGCAAGCCGGCAGCTGTGAGTGCCGCGCGCTGCGCTGTAATTTGAGAAGCCGGGATATGATCCATGTAAACGGGGCGGTCTGACTCATTCGGAGGGAGCAGATTCTCCAGACCCTTCATCATTATTGAGTCGCGCTTTGCCCTATCGATTCGTCCGAGCCTGCGGCCATGAAGCATATCGGTAGTCATCTCGGAGAGGCCGAGCTGCTGCGGCGCACCTTGCGCCCACACCCAATATACAGGTCTTCGGTTCTTGGATTCGCTATTGGTGGCGATAATATCAAACATCACAAGTCGCCGGAAATCCACACGATTGCCCCCGGTGCATAAATTCTTCAAGTCATAGGTTATGGTATCAGGACCTATCTTCATAGAGACAAACCTGGTAGGAAATGCGGAAGCGCCGTCGCGCAAGGCTCTCAAAGCCTCGGTTGCCGGCATAGTGTCATTACCGCTACCGATAGTGACCGAGCGCAATGCACCCCAGAGTATATCACCCCGGCGCAAAGTTGTCGGCACTCTGCGCGAATCTCTCCAGTCGGCCATCATATTGGCTGCATACTGAGGAGTCTGCAGATACGCGAGGTTCACCACCCGCACATCTCTGCGCACACCCTCCACCTCCTGGGCATACCATAAGGGGAAAGTGCCGTTGTCTCCATTTACAAACAGAATCGTCTCCGGTTCAAGCGAATTAAGAAGATTGACTGTAAGATTTCTGGCGGCAGTTCTTCCGCTGCGGTCATGGTCGTCCCAATTCTCGGCACACATCCACCCGGTCACAGCCAAAGGTATTAGGAAGCCCCAGGGGGTGTGACAAAGCCGCGAGATTGCGATACCCCCGAATCCTATCCATATAGCGTATGCCAGAAAAGATCCGAGAAATGAATAGTCCCGTTCGCGGGGTTCACCGGGATCCTGATTCAGATAAACGGTTATCGCGAGTCCGGTCATCACAAAAAGCACTGCAATAAGACCGCAAGCTTCCATGCCGCGGATTCTCGATTTAAGCAGCCACCCCATGCCGAGAATACCGAGAAGTAGCGGAAGCATCCACAGCCGGTTGCGACCCGGATTCTCAGCACCGGCGTGAGGGGGGAGAGATGAATCCGCCCCAAGCATGGCATCATCTATAGCTTTGAATCCTGTTATGAAATTGCCATGTTGCACTTCTCCCTGCGATGCGCGGTCATTCTGTCTGCCCGAGAAGTTCCACATCAGATACCGCCAATACATATATCCGGTCTGATATGTGAGAAACCATTGTAGATTCTGCAGATATGTAGGCCGATATGACACAGGCTTTCCTCTTTTGCCGGACCGATCCATGCGGGCTACCTCGCAACCCAAAGAATCGTAGGCCTCACTTATCTCCACGCACGTCATAGTTGTAGAATCCATACCGATCCATTCGGAATATGACACGAGATCTGATGGGGATTGGCCGGTGATTCTCGGGAACCACATATTCAGCTCCGGAGTAAATCTCTGGCGCAACCTCATGCCCCTCTTGATATAAGCATCACCATCACGCTCCATAAGCGCTGCATTGCGCGCAGAATCCTTAGATAAAATTGAGGCACGGTCTGCCGGCAACCTACCATCTTTAAGTTTCGGCACATATATGTCGGCATAGCGCTCCACTGCATAGCGGCGATACTGTGTATTTCCTTCGCTATCATAATCTTCGGCAAACATAGGCCGCGAATATGGGGTGGCACCATAAAGCAATGGCTTCGAACCATACTGCTCGCGACTCTGATATGATGCGAATGCAAACGGATTGCCCGGCATCACGGCATTGGCCGGTGATGCCACATCACCCCTGATTGGAATCAGAGCGTATGATGCATATCCGGTCAGCAGAAACGCAAGCATCCATATAGCCAGTGTCATGCGCCTGGCCTGAAAATGCTTGCCCGAAACGAGCAACACACATACTACTGCCGACAATATCTCTCCAAGCAGAAAATGATCTGAAAAAACAAATATGCCTGAAAGAAGCACCGGCAGATAGCAGACTATTGCAATCAGTCGGCGGTCGGCTGATCTGCGGGTCACCGCGATTGCACTCAGCAGCGACACTCCGAGCAGCAATACATAAATCACCACTCCGCTCAGCTGCGGCAATCCGAGTTGATTGACTGCAATCAGCTCAAATTTTGCTGCAATCGCTATGGTCGAGGGCATCATTCCCACAAGCACGCAGGCCACACAAAGCAGTGAAATCAGAAATATGAATGCAAGTCTGAAGGGACTGCGGATACCTCTACGCACACCCCATATCAATGCCAGCACCGGGATTATGAGCAGGTTAAGCTGATGCACACCGATACTCAGTCCGAACAGATAAGCTATCAGTATCAGCAATCGCCATGAATCTGTGCGCGATCTTGTGCCCGCCCATTTGCACATCAGCCATAAGCAGAGGGAGGTCATGAAGATAGACATGGCATAAACTTCAGCCTCCACAGCCGAAAACCACACCGAGTCACACCACCCGAAAGCGAGTGCACCCACAAGAGCTCCACCTGCAGCAGTGATCGGAGCAGGCACATGCCTGCGCGGTAGCTTAAGCAGAATCCAGAGCGCAACCCTGAAGATAGTCAGCGCAAGAAAGAAGGCTGCAAAAGCGGTAAACACTCCTGAAGAGAGATTGACCGCCAATGCTGCATATTCAGGCGAGGGTGCCAGCATGGTTACCACCCTCTCCACAAGCATCCATGTGGGATTACCCGGAGGGTGTCCTACCTCAAGACCTGTGGCTGCCGCCACATATTCCGGACAGTCCCAATATGACACCGAAGGCGCCACTGTCAGCCAATATGTGGCCAACAGCAGCGCAAATGCTGTCCAGGCGGCTATAGGACCCGCCGGCAGATATTTCTTCTCTTGCACAGACCCCGATCCCCAATATTTGTTAATGCCGGGATCGCATATCTCTGAATGATTTTTGGCTTGTGATGAAGGAGCGTAGCGGTGACTACGTGACTGAAGAACAAGGCGAAAAGCGCCAGAGAGATGCGATGGCACAGTAACCTTTTTTCTTATCATACACTTAATTGCCTTGAATTTCAGTTATATAGCTTTAGTGTTCTTTAATTCATCGTGACATATAATACAGACTTGACACTTGGTCAGCGTAACTTTATTTTTGATAAATTTCCTAAAATCTGTGGATAAAGTTACACTCGCCTCGGCCCATCGTCATGCATCTGCGTCCGCTTGTGGCAGTCACAATGCAACCGCATTGCTCCCTTACTGCGCGAACACATCTGCATAACGCTTGACCGCCCCGGCGTTTACAAATATTGGGCATCGGGGTCTTAGTCAATGGTGAGTTTTACCGGTTCCCCAGCAAAGGGGAATGCTATCGAAAGCTTGCGATCGGCAGCACTGTAGGTCCAAGCTGCATTACGCATGGCCTTGGGCGTGGAGACCTTCATAAGTTTTTCTCCATTATAAGTCACCTCTGTCGGAGCAGCCACATCCATCACCTCAAGTGTGAACTGGCGTGTTTGCGGCATTCCGGCATACTCCCCTTCCGACTTGATTTCGAATACCTTCATGCGGCCATGGCGGGTCGCTTCAAAATGAATCAACTGATATTCACCGTTGGCCAGTGATTCCGGGCTCTTGCGGTCATCATCAAAGAGTGTGTATGACGACGGCACTGCACTCGGGAAATATTTTACCGTGAGGAATGTCGGATCATATTCCGAAGTATTGGAAATCTGACGCATATACTGCGGAATAAAACTTCCGGCCTTAACAAACATCGGTAATTCCTCAAGCGGTGCTGCCACAGTCACCTTGGTTCCACCCTTATATTTACGCAGCGGGTGATTCCAGTCATACCAGTCCGCACCTTTGGGGAAGGTCACCTGACGCTTGCGGGCACCTTTCTGCATAACCGGCGCCACAAGCACCTCAGAACCCCATAGATACTCGTCGGTATTGTTGGCATCAACTGTGCCGGCCTCCGAGTGGAAGTTTATAGGCCGCGCCAGCGGTAATCCGTAGGCAGTATTCTCAAATGCCAATGTGTAGTTATATGGCAGCCAGCGATAGCGCTCGGTCACATATTTCTTAATAATCGCATCATGCTGCGGATAGTGGTAAGGTTCCGGCTGCGCCTGTGCGTGTGTTCGGAGCATCGGGGTAAAAGCACCCATCTGCAACCAGCGCACATACAGTTCGGGCTGATATGGTTCTGCGGGGTCCACTGCGAAGCCGCCGACATCTGAACCCATATATCCGAGACCTGAAAGACCGGAGTTAAGCATCAGCGCAATCTGAGGCTGCAGTCCGGCCCAGCTGCGCGACACATCGGTGGTCCAGGGAAATACCGAATAACGCTGCAGACCGGTAGTGCCTCCGCGCATCATCAGCAGCGGACGCATATCGGGGAAATCCGCGCGCAATCCGTCGTAGATTGTTTTCGACCATTCGTTGCCCCACACATTGTGATATTCCGTTGCGGTCTGACCGTTGGCGTGAACTATTGTTTCCGGGTGTACCTCCGGCTCGCCGAGGTCACCCCACCAACCGTCTACACCTTCGGCGGTAAGCGGACGCAGTCTGTTCCACAACCATGCTCGTGTAGCAGGATTCGCCATATCAAACATTCCGGCTTCACCGACCCATGTTGTCACATCATGAGTTCGACCGGCTGAATCCTTGGCGAGCAAACCGGCTTCGGAAAGCATGTTATAGTTGTCGATCGCACCTATCTTATTGATATACGGCTGGTTGATAAGCACCGTATGCACACCCTTATCCTTGAGGGCTTTCAGCATCGCCTTATGGTCGGGAAATTGCTCCTTATTCCATTCAAGACGCCCCATATCTGTCTCTTTACCATACCAATACAGGTCAAAGACAATACCATCGACCGGATAACCGCGTTGTTGCAGGGAGTCGATAGCTCCGAGAGCTTCCTGCTGGTTGTGATAACCATATTTTGAAGTGATATATCCAAGAGCCCAAAGCGGGGGTAACTGCTGACGCCCGGTGAGTTCGGTATATTTCGATGTAGCGCCTTCGAGAGTGCCGCGGCCATTCACAAAATAGTAAGACAATGGCTGCGGGGTTTTCGAAGAGTAAAAGAGAGAATCAGGTCCGAGATGCAGCCACGCTCGGTTGTAATCATCGAAGAGCACTCCGTAACCGGCATCGCTGACCACCCAGGGCATTGTGATACCCATTTGCGAAATGCGGGGGTCACCGGCACCATAACCATAATTCTGGCGGTTATACATCACGAGTGTGTCACCGTTGAGACGAAGTTTGTGGCCACGCTCACCGGCTCCATAAAGATTCTGCGCCATGCCATTGCGCAGTGACACTGTCTTGACATCACCGGAGTTATCCACACCCCCGGCTTCCGCCAGGATAGTATCTCCGGCGAGGTTGAGGAAAACCGTTTTTCCGGACTTACGATCCACCCGCACTACTGTTGACTCCGAGCGAAACTCCACCTCAGTCGGGGTTGCAGACCAGCTCACCCCCTCTGTCGAGGGCATAAGCACCGAACCCTGACGGCGCGGCAGTGAGTATGATTTTTCCGAAGCCGGCACTCTCGATATCTTGAAAATATCCGAACCGAGAGGTGTCACCGCCACAGCACCTCGCTCAGTGCCTACGAGTGTGGTTTTTCCTGAAGTGAGTATCTGACCCGCAGGGGGTATCACCGCGGCCAATGCCGAGAGTCCGGCCGCACCGGCCAGTAATAACAGTTTTTTCATCAGTCGTTGAATTCAAGGTCTCCGTCGGTAACTACATTCCAGGGCAATCCGCACTCAGCAAGTGTAGCCAGGAAGGGATCCGGATCAAATTCCTCTACATTATGAACTCCGGGCATCACCCACTTTCCGGTCATAAACATCATGGCGCCCACCATAGCCGGCACACCGGTGGTATAGCTCACCGCCTGAGCGCCTGTCTCCTGATATGCTGCCTGATGCGAGCAGTTGTTGTAGATATAATATGTTGACTCGCGTCCCTCTTTGTCAAGTCCCGAGATGCGACAGCCTATTGAAGTCTCACCGGTGTAATTCTCTCCCAGTGATCCGGGATCCGGAAGCACTGCTTTCAGGAATTGTATGGGTATAATCTCCTGACCATTATACATCACCGGGTCAATGCGTGCCATGCCTATATCCTGAATCACACGCAGGTGTGTCAGATATTCCTGACCGAAAGTCATCCAGAAACGCGCGCGTCGGATTGTCGGGAAATTCTGCACAAGGCTCTCAAGCTCCTCGTGATAGAGCAGATAGCTCTCGCGCTCACCGATATTCGGATAAGTGAGCGGACGGTGCACTTCGAGATTCTCGGTCTCAACCCACTTGCCATCCTGCCAGTACTTACCTTTCTGTGTAATCTCGCGGATATTGATTTCAGGATTGAAATTGGTGGCGAATGCCTTGCCATGATTACCGGCATTGCAATCCACTATATCGAGGTATCTCATCTCCGAGAAGTGATGCTTTGCGGCGTATGCCACAAAGACCGCCGATACTCCCGGGTCAAAGCCGCAACCCAATATCGCTGTCAGTCCGGCCTTCTCGAAGCGGTCGCGATATGCCCACTGCCAGCTATATTCGAAGTGAGCCTCATCTTTGGGCTCATAATTGGCGGTATCCAGATAATTCACGCCGCATTCCAAACAAGCCTCCATGATTGTGAGGTCCTGATAAGGGAGTGCGACATTAATCACCAACTCGGGACGATGACGGCGGAAAAGCTCGCACAATTCAGGCACTGAATCGGCATCTACACGATCTGTCTGAATCCTGACACCGGTGCGCTCGGCCACCCGCTCTGCTATGGCATCGCATTTCGACTGTGTGCGCGAGGCAAGTACTATCTCGCTGAATACATCAGGATGCTGGGCGCACTTGTGGGCTACTACTGTTCCCACACCGCCGGCACCGATAATCATCACTTTTCCCATTCTCTTTTTATCTTCTTTGGTTCAGTATTTTTTGAGTGTCTGCAAATTTAGTAAAAATTCGCTAAATTTGCGTTTCATATTGCATTTATGACTATCTCAATCGCAAACGAATCCGCTCTTGATCAAGCCGCCCTCAATCTGCTTGAGGCTCTTGGGGAGAGCAAACATATCGCCCTGCGCGGACCCATGGGAGCCGGCAAGACCACTCTTACAGCTGCTCTCTGCCGCGCACTCGGAGTTAGCAATGAAGTTAACTCCCCGACTTTCAGCATTATCAATGAATATCAGGATAAAACCGGCAATCCTGTTTTTCACTTCGATTTCTACCGAATAGAGAGTGAGCGGGAGGGTGCCGAACTCGGACTCGATGAGTATTTTGATTCCGGAGCTCTCTGCATCATGGAGTGGCCGGAGAATGTCGAGACTCTGCTTCCAGATGATATAACCACGGTTGCCATAACCGTTAACCCGGATTCAAGCCGGACTCTGACAATCAGCGATGGATTTTCTGCTTCTTGAAGATATAGATTCTACAAATAGCTATGTGGCCACACATGCCGCCGAGCTCCGCGACATGACTATGGTCATGGCCGCACGTCAAAGTGCCGGCCGGGGCCAACGCGGCAATTCCTGGGAGTCGGAACCGGGGAAGAACCTGACTTTCACCCTGCTGTATCGCCCGGTGGATTTCCCGGCAAGAAACCAGTTTGCTATCAGCGAGGCAGTGGCACTCGCGATAGTAGATTTCCTGATTGCCAATAGCATCGGGGCCAAAGTCAAATGGCCCAACGATATCTATGTGGCCGACAGCAAAATATCAGGCATCCTTATCGAGCACTCTCTGCAGGGTTCCAAAATCGAACATTCCCGAATCGGCGTGGGACTTAATGTAAATCAGTCAGTGTTTCTTTCAGATGCGCCGAACCCTGTGTCGATGACTCAACTCTCGGGCAAGGAATATGAAATAAGTCGTGTGGCTGCCGCTGTCGGCAACTGCCTTGAGCGCAGACTTGCCATGACCGCCTCACCAGAGGGCCGCAGGCTGCTTCACCGGGAATTTCTAAATCAATTATGGCGCGGCGATGGCAGAGCATATCCATTCCGCCGCCCGGGGCAGAAACCCTTCGAAGGCACCATCACCGGAATATCCGAATTTGGCCCGATCTCAGTGCGCGACAATGAATCGGGAACAACTGATGAATATGCCTTCAAGGAGATAGAATTTCTGCTTGCAGATACTAACAAAGCTAACTGAACAGATGAAAAAGTTTCTTAACTATCTGGTGCGCTGGCTACTCCCCCTTGCACTCACCATATTGCTGGTAAGCTATATGTTTCGCAAGGTGAATTTCGCCGAGATGTGGCGCTTGATCACCCACGGAGTCGATTACTGGTGGATACTTTGCGCCATGGGCATAAGCGTGTTGAGCCATATATTTCGCGCATTGCGCTGGCGCATACAGCTTTATAGCCTGGACATCAAACCCCCTCTTATGGCTGTCATCTGTTCGATTTTCGGCACATACGCTCTCAACCTTGTATTCCCACGCCTTGGTGAAGTGTGGCGCTGCACCTACATAGCGGGGCGCGAGAAAAAGCCCCTCACCGAAGTGCTCGGTTCTATGGTTGCCGACAGACTGTCGGATACACTTATGGTGCTTCTGCTCGTGCTGCTCACCTTTATATTGGCAGCCCCGGCTCTTGAAGCCTTTCTGACCAAGTATCCCGTGGGGCAGGACTTCGTGAACCTGATGCGAAATCCCTGGGCATGGACAGCCCTGTTCGGCACTATTATGGCCACCTGGGGTGTTTTCTACCTTTGGCGCGACACCACACCGATACGCAAGACCCGGCAGTGGGTCGGCGAGATGTGGCGCGGTTTCGCTGTGGTAACCCGCATGGAGGGCAAGTGGGCTTTTCTGGCTTACACATTCGCCATCTGGGGGTGCTATTATGTGCAGCTTTATGTGGCCTTTTTCGCTTTCCCCTTCACCCGCGAGCTCTGCAGCGACCCGCATCTCGGATTCGGACTCGTGCCCTGCCTGGTAGCGTTTGTGCTCAGTTCGATTGGCATGGCAGTCCCCTCCAACGGCGGTTTGGGCCCCTGGAATATCGCTGTGATTTTCGGTCTCGCCGTATATGGCATATCTGAGGCTCAAGGCACAGCATTCTCCATGCTGCAATGGTCCGGACAGACTGTGATGCTGATTATCCTCGGCATCTTCACCATGATTTATATTTCTCTCTCAAAACAGAAAACTCCGAAGACTGAAAATGTTTAGAAATCACGATAACGAAGAAAATGATTTCTTCGAGAATTCAGAAATTCCGGAATCCTCCTCTTCTGCCAAACGTGAAGAGGAGCCGCATTACTCCCCCGATGACCCGAGATATTGGGAAGGTCCGGAAGATGAATTCGAACATCTGCGCCCGGCACCGCGCTCCCACTGGCGGTTGTGGGTATGGATTGGCGCAGCCGGATTGGCTATCGGTATTATCTGGGGTGTGTGGCTCAGATTATTCAGCCCTTACGTGCAAGATGCCTGGCAATATGGCTATGTGGAAAAAATCGAGAAGCGCGGCGAGGTATTCCATACCTACGAGGGTGTAATACTCCCATATCGCAATCTGATGGATACCACACGCGTATATTCCGGTGATTTCGAATTCTCCGCCTCAGACCCCAAGGTGGCGGCCCGACTGATAGAGGCACAGTTTGACAACAGACCGATTCGGGTACATTACCGCATGTATCATACCCGAATGCCCTGGCGTGGAGATACCAAGACGCTTGTGGTCGGTGTGGATTCGGTGCTTGAAAAGAACATTCTTCCTCCCGACCGACAACCGGAAACCCTGGTCGCTCCATGAGCCGGCTTACAAAATTATCGGTTCTACTCCTGATGCTTTGCTGCGGGTTGACCGCACATAGCCGCAAAGCACCTGCACGCCCGGCAGCCGCCCCCTATCTGTGCGCCGACACTCTGGTGATTCCGGCCGGCACCCGCTCTCTGAGGGCTTTTCAGTTTGCTGACCGCAAAGACTTCTCGGCTGTAAGGTTTGATTCACCATGCCGGCTGAGTGCGATCGGAGAATATGCATTCTTAGGTTGTGCCAATCTTGAATCAATCGATTTGCCGGCAAGTGTGGTTAAACTCGGAGAGGGAACATTCAGAGAATGCTCCTCTCTTAAACAAGTCAATATCCGCGGAGCGGTCACCGAATTACCTAAGGAGATTTTTGAGTGGTGCTCCGGATTGCGCAGTGTGCAGCTTCCGGCATCGCTGCGCGATATAGGTAGTCGCGCTTTTACTTACTGCACCAATCTTGAAGCAATCAGCATTCCGGGCGGAGTGACTCACATCGGTTCTAATGCATTCGGTTTCTGCTCACAATTGCGCGAGGTTGAAGTACCTGATGCAGTGAAAGAACTTGAATCGTATGCTTTTGCCGAATGTGAAAATCTGCAAAAAGCCAAATTACCTGCAAATAATTCTCTTCTCGGCGAGCTGATTTTCAGTGGCTGCCGGTCACTCAGGATATTGAAGGAGCCATCGCGGATACCTCCCCTGTTCGACTGTGAAAGTACACCCTTCGAAGAGTCTGAAACGGAGCTTTATGAGCAGTGCACTCTGATAGTGCCCCAATCTGCTGCAGCTGCCTATCGCTCGGCTGCCGGGTGGAATCGCTTCACCGATATCTCAACGATTTCAAAATAATTCAATACCCGGAATACCCTAACTATTAATATTCTCCACATCACAGCAAAACAGCGAGTCGACCGCATGGCCGACTCGCTGTCGCTTATAATTTGTGTTGTCTTACCAGGATTCGAACCTGGACAGGCAGAACCAAAAACTGCAGTGCTACCATTACACCATAAGACAATCCTTATTGTTTCAGCCAAGACCTCAATGGCTCAACTCGAAACGGTTGCAAATTTATAAAATCTTTTTCAAATGAGCAAATCACTTTTTCATGGTGAAGTGACGGCTCGCCAGCCTGTACCCGTCGCAGAATACTTCGACAGTATAGTCACCCGGAGTCAGAGTGGTGTTTACATCCCAGTAGATTGACACGGTGATTTCATCGTTGGCATATTCCACAGCCCTCTTGGCGGTATACTGCACAGATTGACCATCGATAGTGAAGTTACCACCGCCGCCGAGCAATGCTCCCTCCGGAGAGATAATGCGCATATAGAAATCTTTCATGCCGGCCGATGCCGTATTATTTGGGCTCACGGTGAATGTCACACCTAACTGACGCGCCTTTGTGACATTCTTCTCTACCTTACCCTTCTTATTGTAGGCATGGAACCCGATATTGGTGATATTCAGTTTGCGTGCCAGCTGAACGGTCTGTGTCAGCTGCTGATTAGTGGCTGTGGCCTGAGTGACCTGGGTAGAGAGTTGCTCATTGCGCTGCTGCACTTGCTGAATCTCCTCTTTAAGTCCGGCGTTCTCTTCACCGAGACGCTTGATTTCCTCGAGATAATGACGCACAATTCCCTTGAGTGTTGTGATTTCACCCTCGAGTTGCTTGATTTTGGCACGACTCGCCGAGAGATCCTTGCGGTGACTCTGCTTCTCCTCATTAAGCTCGCGAATCAGCCCTTCGACTTTCATGCGCGCTTCATTATATTTCTGTACGAGCGAATCATTTTTCAGATATATCTGCTGACCCTCATACTGATTGAAATCGGCATTAAGCTGATTGAACTCATTGGTGAGCAGCAGCTGATCATTGGCTATAGCGAGACTGTCAGCGCGGGCCTGAGCCTCATTGACCTCTACGGTGCGGGCATTATTTCTCACGATAAGCACCACTATAAGAGCCACAAGACATACCAGCGCCGCCGCCACAGCTATCAGCACTTTCTTTAGTTTACTATCCATCGCAGGGTGTTATAATTTGCAGTGTGTTATAGATTTTAATACGCGAATATATCAATTTTTTTCGGCAATCGAAACTTGCTGCTGCGATTTCCCCTTTTTGATAAGCTTGATTACACTCGGGAGCATAACCCACCGCTGCATCACATAACCTGCGATACCCCAGCCCGCGGCGTTAATCCAAAGCATGATATATTCATGCGAAACCTGCCAAAGTTGTGCGCCATTACTGTTCATGCGGATAAAGCCTTCGATAGCCCATGACACCGGAATTGCGTCGGAGACAGCCTTCCAGAAGGGGGGCAGCGCATAGCGGGGCCATATCATGCCGCAAAGAAACAGGAAAAAGAGAGTAGTCACAACCCACACCAGAAAGATTGCTTCGCGCTCGGTCACAAGTGCCTGAATCACAAATCCCATGCCCAGCACCGCAATAAGGAAAGGCACGAGGAACAGCAATTCCTGCCACAACACACCCTGCATCGGGAACTCAAATATCATCGGCACATAGTGAATCAACCAGATGCCCGGAAGCACTATGATGCTCAGGTAGCATAGTGACTGGCCTATCATGGTGGCAGGCACATATCGCGCGTTGTTATGAGGATTATACCCCACTACCGAGGCTTTTTCATGACGCGCGCCACCGGCCATGCCCATGGCCAGAAGCAAGCTCTGCTGCAGTATCAGGATAAGCACGCCGATCATGATAAATGATGCGAAGCCGCTCTGCGGGTCACCGAGACTAACATTATTGATTGGCATGATATTGTCTACGGCGATAGTCTCTGCCAACGGTGCCACCCTGTCGATGGCGCGTGTCTGCACCTCGGCCCCCAGAGCCTGCATCACTCCCGTAGTGGCTACCAGAAATCCGCGATAGCGCAGCAGGAGACTCATGTCGGTAAAGAGCACTGTCTTGCCGACTTCGCCATTTTCCACATCGCGGCTGAATCCCTCGGGTATCTCGAGTATCGCATACACATCATGCGAATCCATCGCTTTCCGCGCCTCATTCAGGTCGGAAGCATAGCCGAGCAACCACGCTTCATCGCAGGCGTCGAGCGTGCGAACCAGTTCACGGCTGCCCGACGTGCGGTCATGATCCACCACCACAAAGGGCACCTCCTTGACCAACTCCGGATTGTATATCAGAGAGTATATCACCGGATATGCCAGCGGCAGAAACGCAAAGAATATTATTATGCCTAAATCATGCACCACAAGCTTGAACTCGCGGAGATAGACATCGTAAATGCCGAGCAGAAATGTCTTGAACTTATTCATGACTATTGAAAATTCGTATTAGCCGCATTAAGGGGTATAGACCGGCTTGCGGTAATGCTTCTTAATAAGAGGTGCCACTATAAATGGCAGGAAGTAGAACACGCAGTATGCCGCAAACCACACGCGCGAATAGTACACATGGCGTCCGCCAAGGGCTATATCGGCATAAATCAAGAAATTATAGCGCGCAGGGAATATCCAGCAGAATGGCTGGAGAGCCGGATACATACGCTCCGGTGGAAATGAATATCCGCTCAGCGAGAAACTGAGTATTCCGAGCAGAGCAGCTATCGACAGCGAGAAACGCATGTTCGGAACAATTCCATAGATAAATATCGCCAATGACTGACAAGCAAGTACATACATCAGCTCCGACAGACACATCCAGAACCAATCGCCATTCATCGGATAGTGCATGTATCTGTAAAGCCAGGAGAGCATGAAAAATGCCAGAACAGTCCAGATAATTGTCTGCGGAAGCAGCTTTGCCACAAGCGCCCTGAGCAGAGAGCCGTCGGCCATCTGCAGCAGCCTGCGCGATGTGTGCTTCTTGACCTCCTCACCCAGAGTGAAGATGGTCACCATCAGAATCATAAGCTGCAGCACTCCCGGTATAAAGGAATTGCCTATATACACACCGTAATTCAGTGTCGGGTTGCCTATACCTCTAACCGATATGCTGACCGGCTGCACAAGACCCTCAGCTTCATCAGGGTTTACACCGACACTCTGAGCCACACCCAGCACTGTGCCGGCTTTGGTGTAGATAGCTGTCGATGCAAATGTGCGGTAGAGCATGGAGCCGGGCACAAAATATGACATGTTGGTATAGAAGGAGAGCGCCGGGCCGCGGCCAGCCATAAGATCGGCCTCGAAGTTCTCCGGAATGAGGAAGAATCCGTAGACCTTACCTTCCTGAAGCATCTGGCGCGCGTCTGTATAGGAATTTACGGTCCCTTTCAGGTCAACCATCTGCATGCCGCCGAGCGTCTGTGTCACCTCGCGCGAAAGTGCGGTTCCATCTTTATCTATGACAACCGCCGGCACCTTGGTGGGGAGTCCGTTCTCGAGCACCGTGCTGATAAGCAGCATCAGTGCGAGCGGAAACACCAGCATCGCAATCCAGAGCAGAGGCCTGCGTGCTATCTGCAGCCAGCCCCTGACCCATATCGCTTTGAAGCCTTTGTTTGACATGGCTTACTTAAATTCGAGGTTTCTCAATTCTTATTATCCTTCTTTTGGTCGGCTATTCCCTTATAGACTACCGACATGCCCGGGCGAAAGCCCTGAATCGGATTTGCCGGACGAGCCTTTACCTTGAATGTACGCGCATCGTAACTACCGGTAGCCTTGGTAGCCTGCCAGTTGGCGTATGTGCCCAGATCCTTGATGTAGAACACCTGCATCACGGTGTCTTTATCGAGCGCCGGGATATGAACCTTGATTTGCGAACCGTTGCGCAGATCTTTCAGAAGAGTCTCGCGCACATTAAATACCGCCCAATGGTCTGAAGTCTGCAGTGTCATGATGGGTGCACCGGTAGCCACCAGCTCACTCACATTGGGATAAACCACTGTGATTTCACCATCACAAGGAGCGATGAGGTACTGATCCTCGAGGAGTGCATTGGCGCGTCCCACTCCGGCTTGAGCTGCGCGAACCATAGCAGCCGCAGCTTCTTTATCCTCCTTCTGAGCTCCGGCTTTTGCCAACTCATAGCTGCTGCGCGCTGCCGCTTCACCGGCCACAGCCGCATCATAGGCAGCCTTGGCTTCATCGCGCTTCTGCGCCGACACCACACCCTTGTTGAAGAGTGCCTGCATGCGGTCGTAGGTCTTCTTGGTGATTCCGGTGGCAGCCTGTGCCTGATGCCATATATCCTCGGCAGCATGAATCATCTGAACGCGGGTGCCGGCATCAACCTTGTTGCGACCGGCATCAGCTACACTGACCATAGCCTGCGCCTGATTCATCTCGGCATCCATGATTTTAGATATGATATGCACCAGAGTGTCGCCGGCTTTCACCTGCTGACCCTCCTCCACATATATCTCGGCAACTCTGCCGGGCAATTTGCCCGATATGCGAATCTCGGTCGCTTCTCCTTGTCCCTGAACCACATCAGGCTCCGGCTTGATAAACAAGAAGCCGAGTATTGCCATAGCAGTCAGAACTATCAGCATTATCACTATTGTGGTGATAAGCGCTTTATCTCTCTTACTGACCTCTTCGGGGGTCTGCCACTCCATATCGGCACCCATCGGAGCCGTAGTTTTATTGTCAGCCATATATTAGTTTGCAATTAGCAGTTTATAGTTTCTATTTATTTAGCTCACTTTATTTAAATTACGAACCGCGATCGGTCAATATCCGATTCCGAGCACTTTGTCGAGATATGTGGTGCAGAGGCGCACTCCGATTTCGGCATCAATTTTCTCTGAGTTGGCCTGCAGCCAGGCTGTCTGTGCGGCAATCACATCGTTAGTAGTCAACACACCTTCGAGATAACCGTCGCGTGCGCAGCGCAGATTCTCCTCTGCACTCGCCATATTGGAGCGTGCAAGCGACAGAGTTTTGTAAGCCTCCTCATATTTGAACTTGGCCTGATTGACCTGAAGGGTCACTTTATCTTCCAAATCTTCAAGCATGATCTGCTGCGCGCGGGTTGCTGCCTTGGCTGCACGATACTTATTATAGTTACCACCCCAGTGCCAGATAGGTATTGTCAGCGCGGCTCCCACACTGAATCCCCCCTTGAGTTTGCGGTTGAAACCATCGATTACATTGGGTGTGGAAAATTCATAAGCACCTACGATACCGATTTTCGGGAGCATAGTGCTCATGGCGAGTTTCTCCTGACCGCGCATCACTCCGATGCCCTGACGCACAGCCTCAAGATCCTGACGGCGTGCGTAGACATCTTCGATATTATAATCAGCGGGAGTCTCGGCAGGCTCGTGCGAAAGGGCCTCATCGGCAAGCACCATCTCGGTATCCACCGGCAGACCGCAGGCTGTGGCGAGAGCCATTCGGGCCAGAGAAAGACCATTGTCCACACGGCTTTGCATGATTTTAGCTTCATTGAGTTTCACATCTACGCTAAGCAGATCGGCGCGTGTAGCCACACCCTCATCGAGCATAGCCTTGACATTGCGGTCCAGTGAATCAAGCAGATTGAGATAACTGCCGGCAAGCTCGCGCTTGGCCTGCAGCGAAACCACTGTCCAGTAAGACTCATCGACAGCATAAATCACATCGCGCTCTGCACTGCGGCGTCCAGCGGCAAGAGCCTCCTCGGCATAGTGCGCTATATCATTGAGGGCGCGAATCTGACCACCCATATACACAGGCTGAGTCAGTGTAATCACCCCGGCAAATACACTCCGCGTATCAAATGTCATTGCCTCCTTGGGAATTACCGCTACAGTTGAGGGCACATACTGACCGGTCTTTGGATCCTTGATTGGAATGCCGTCGGGACCTTTCACAAGATTATATTCATATTTACCTGTGGTTGGGTCAAACTGCATGGTGGGGAGTTTGGCATCCTCGCCGAGCAGCGAAATCTTGTGCTGGTTGTACATGTAGGTGGCACCGGCATCTATTGATGGCAAGTAAGCGGCAAAGGCGGCCTTTTTGGTATGATGGGCCCCCTCTACAGCGGCATCGGCCATCTTAAGTTGCTTGTTGGTCCTTACCGCCATGCGGCGGCAGGAGTCAAGACTCACTGTCTGTGCGGATACCGGAATCATGCTTAAAGCGGCGACAGAGGCCGCAAGTATCAGGACTCTCATGTTTAAAGTGGATTATTTCTTGGCAATATGGTAATCAGCAGATGCCTCCTGTTAGGGACTCATCTCTTTATACAATACAAATATATGTTAAAAATTGTTTTACTACTCCTAAAAATTCTTCATTTATCACATTATTCGTACCACCGCTTGTAAATTGAAAATTGTCCAATTTTTTGTAACTTCGCGTCATGAAGCGATTGCTTACATATCGGACTGTGTGTCTTACAGTCGTTATCTTACTCTGCATCATCGTAATATCCTGCGTGGGCAACCACTCCCAAAGCGATACCGAAGGCACTCAGGCGACTCCTGCACCCTGGGATCTTGTGGCCGAGGGTGAAGACCCACCGATTTCCGCTCCCGAGCAAGCCGATGAGTGGGAGCTCGCAATGTCGGATCTCGCTTCTGACAGCACTGCAATCAACGATTCGACCAAGCTTGCATCTTCAGCTACCGACTCAATATCCGACACACCCACAGTAGCCGCGAACCTGACACGTTACGGCCGCATAGGGCGTCTGCGCGAAGTATTCAACGATTCCAACAAATATCAATATGCCGCCGGCGAAAGAATTGGCATACGACCCATAGCCACAATTGCCGATGCATATTATGTAAGTCGTCCGCTGGTTAAAATCGAGTCCAACAAGTGGTATGATGTTGACGAACTTACACACTCCATGCCTTATCTGGTGCCCGAAGCGGCCCGGCTGCTTGAGACTATCGGCCGCAATTTTCAGGATTCTCTGCAGCGTCGCGGCGCTGCAGGTCACAAGTTCAGAGTGACAAGTGTGTTGCGCTCAGCCTACTCGGTGAAACGTCTGCGCAGGGTGAACCGCAATGCCACCGACTCCTCGACTCATCAGCTCGCCACTACATTCGACATCTCCTACGCCAAGTTCAACCACGACGGCCTCTCACCGCGCCACAGCGATGAGGAACTGAAGTATATTCTTGCCGAAGTGCTCCGCGATCTCAGGCATCAGGGCAGGTGCATGGTCAAGTTTGAAGTTCACTCCCCCTGCTTCCACATTACAGCCACCGGCAAGTGAAACAAACTGCCACTCGCGCGCGTTATATTATTGAATTAAGTATATAACCCGATTTAATATGGACAAATTAAGTTATGCCTGGGGTCTGGCGATGGGTCGTCAGCTTCAGGGCATGGGCATGAAAGAGCTCAATATCGATGATTTCAAAGATGGTGTAAAAGGAGTATTCGAGGGTGGCGAACCCGCTATCTCTCCCGAAGAAGCCCAGAAACTTATACAGGATTACCTCAACGACCTGCAGGAGAAAGCTGATGCTCAGGCTCGTCAGGCCGGCAAGGAATTCCTGGAACAAACCAAGAAAGAAGTTGCCAATATTCAGGAGACAGCTTCAGGTCTGCTATACGTGGTAGACAAGGAGGGTGAGGGCGCTCAGCCTGCCGCTACCGATGAAGTTACCGTGCACTACACCGGTAAACTTATCGATGGCACAGTGTTCGACTCAAGCGTGAACCGCGGTGAACCGGCCACATTCCCCCTGAACCGCGTAATCCCCGGTTGGACCGAGGGCGTGCAGCTCATGAAGGAGGGTGCCAAGTACACATTCTTTATCCCGAGCGATTTAGCTTACGGCGCTCAGGGTGTGCCCGGAGCAATTCCCCCGCACTCCACTCTTATCTTTGAAGTTGAACTGATTAAAGTTATAAAGAAGTAAACCAAGTAATGAAGATTCTGAAAACTATGGCTATCGCCATGCTGGCTTGCGGTGCCGTGTCACTGAGCGCATGCTCGGGTTCCAACGGCAAGAACTCCGCGGATACAGCTGATTCGATTGCCGCTATAATTGATGAAGCTCCGGCACTTCCGACTGCTCCGGCTGATTCTCTGGCCGCTATCTTCGCAAATCCCGAAAAGAAGAGCGAGACTGCCACTGATTCAACCTACGCCGTAACTGCATCAGGCCTGAAATATATGGTGCTTCGCGAAGGTACCGGTGCAAGCCCTAAGGCTGAAGATAATGTGACAGTGATGTATGCCGGTCAACTTACCGACGGACAGGTGTTTGACTCAAGCTATGACCGCGGCGAACCGGCTACTTTCCCCCTCAACCGCGTGATTCCCGGCTGGACCGAGGGTCTGCAGCTTATGAAGGAGGGTGGCAAGACAGTGTTCTATATCCCCAGCGATATGGCTTACGGCAAAGCCGGTGCTCCCCCGATGATCGGTCCTGACTCGGATCTGATTTTCACCGTAGAGCTTATCAAAGTAAATTAAAATATTATTCTACATAATGTCTTGACTTATATGACATTACGCAAATATTCAGCAACCGCGGCGAGACTCCTCGCCACGGTTGCTGTGTCCGTATCCATAATACTCTTATCCTCATGTGAAGGGCGCCGCATGAGCAATATGCAGCCCACCGGTGAAACTATCGAAGTGAATATACCGGTGCAGGATGACAGCTCGGCCCTGACCCAACAAACCTCACTCCCCACCGACACAATATGAAAATGAAACTGTTCCCGTTCTCATGCGTGGCACTTGGTTTATTGATACTCTCCCTCACCGGTTGCGACAGAAATAAACCAATGACAATCGCAGACCTCGAGAACCCGACCACCGAAGATTCGCTGGTATATTACTTCGTGCAGATTCGCGCCAACGAATACTGGCAGAAAATTGATAACGATACGACTCTGCGCTCGCCCGAAGAGAGAGAAAAATTTCTCGAAGGGCTAAAAGCCGGCATCGATCTCATAAAAAGAGACAATGAGTCATTCAATAATGGCGTGAGATTCGGCACCAAGCTTGCCAAGAATCTCTATGCCTTTGAGAAATATTATGGCGTAACCACCGACCATGAACTGCTGATCAAAAGTTTCGAGTCCGGACTGCGAGGCATCAATGATATTCCGGTGCTGAAATATCAGGAGAAATTCTATGAGCTTCTGAACCGGGTCAAACAGCGCGAAGCTTCCGAAAACCTGAAAAAAGCCCGCATGGCACTCATAGCCGAGGCCCGCGAACAGAAGCTTCATAAATATACCGAAAATCTTTATGGCAAAATAACCCGCCGCGGTTCCGGTCCGACTGCCAAAATAGGTGATGAAGTGCATCCCACTATCCACTATGAGCAGGCCGACGGCGATGACTTCACCATGCCGACACCGGGCAGAGTGCTTATCGGCGCCCCCGGATTGCCAACGGTTTACAATGAAATTTTTACCAGATTAGGCAAGGGTGATGCCGGTGTGTTCGCAACCCCGGCCGAAGCTATATTCGGCGCAAGAACACAAATCATGGGGCTTGAACCCGACGATATACTGGTTGTCACCGTAACCATCAATGATGTAATCCCCGGTGACTCCCTGACTGAAATCACTGACCAAATTCCGGCCGAATGAATGTAAGACCCAAGAAAAACTTAGGTCAGCATTTTCTGACCGATGATTATATCGCTTCCCGCATAGCCGATACGATTTCAGCTTCTGAATTGCCGGAATCCGCCGCGCAGTGGGGAGATCTCCCGGTGCTGGAAATCGGTCCCGGCATGGGAGTACTTACCCGACATCTGGTGGAGTCCGGGCGCTCTGTGACCGCGGTCGAACTCGACTCTGAGTCTGTGGATTATCTGGCCAAGAATATGCCAGGCTTGAAGGTGGTGCAGGCTGACTTCCTCAAGTTAAACCTTAGTGAACTGATGCCCGGCAAATTCGCACTCATAGGCAATTATCCCTATAATATCTCTTCGCAGATATTTTTCAAGGTGCTTGACTATCTCGATGATATTCCTGTGGTATCGGGTATGCTGCAGAAGGAGGTCGCAGAGCGGATATGCTCGAAACCCGGCAGCAAAGCCTATGGAATACTTTCAGTGCTGCTGCAGGCATGGTATGATTGCGAATATCTCTTTACCGTAGAACCGCAGGTATTCAATCCCCCGCCCAAGGTGCGAAGCGGGGTGCTTCGGCTCACCCGCAATTCGCGCTCCGATTTGGGAGTCGATGCCCGGAAATTCAAACTTGTGGTCAAAACCGCATTCGGACAGCGCCGCAAAACCCTGCGCAACTCCCTCAGCCCCATCATGCAGCCCGACTCCAAGGCTCTGCAATCAAAATATATGTCTCTCAGACCCGAACAGCTTTCGGTCGAGGATTTTATAACTCTCACAACCCTGATTTTCCCTCAATAACACTAAATCAATATTGCTAATACATCTGAAATGAAAAATATTCTTATCACCGGCGGTGCCGGATTCATAGGCTCACATGTGGTTCGCCTGTTTGTCAATAAATATCCCGATTATCATATCGTAAACCTCGACTTGCTCACCTATGCCGGCAATCTCGCCAATCTCAAGGATATAGAGTCGAAACCGAACTATACTTTCGTTCGCGCCGACATCTGCGATTACGCCGAGATGCAGCGCATCATGAAGGAATATAAAATAGATGGCGTGATTCACCTGGCGGCCGAAAGCCATGTAGACCGCTCCATTGTAGACCCCTTTACCTTCGCACGCACCAATGTGATGGGTACACTCTCTCTGCTTCAGGCGGCCAAAACTTACTGGGAATCCACTCCCGAAGGTTTCGAGGGAAAACTCTTCTACCACATCTCGACCGATGAGGTTTACGGCGCACTTGAACTCACCGACCCCGAAGGTATCGAGTCTCCATTTACCACAACCGCCTCTTCAAGTCAGCACCATCTGGCTTTCGGACGCGATTTCTTCCTGGAAACCACCAAATACAATCCTCACTCACCTTATAGCGCGGCCAAGGCTTCTTCTGACCATTTCGTGCGTGCCTATCATGACACCTACGGCATGCCGACCCTGGTCACCAACTGCTCCAACAACTATGGCCCCTATCAGTTCCCCGAGAAACTGATTCCCCTCTTCATCAACAATATCCGCAAGCGCAAACCTCTGCCTGTATATGGCAAGGGTGAGAATGTGCGCGACTGGCTCTTTGTAGAGGATCACGCCCGCGCCATCGACCTGATTTTCCATAAAGGTAAAGTGGCGGAAACCTATAATATCGGTGGCTTCAATGAGTGGAAAAACATCGACCTTATCCGCGTGGTTATCAAAACCGTAGATAAACTTCTCGGTAATCCCGAAGGTTACAGCGATGAACTTATCACTTACGTTACCGACCGCAAAGGCCACGATATGCGCTATGCCATAGACTCACGCAAACTTCAGCGCGAACTCGGCTGGGAACCCTCACTGCAGTTTGAAGAGGGTATCGAAAAGACCGTGAAATGGTATCTCGACAATCAGGATTGGATTGACAATATCACCTCAGGTGATTACGAGAAATATTACGAACAGATGTACTCCAACCGCTAAGCTCCCGGCTTGGCGGCGGAGTGCGTCGGACCGATTATCGATTCCGCCCGGTTTCTCCGCGGCGGATATTTCCGCACCGGCTCCATACATAGAAAAAGGTCGACATCACGTCGACCTAATTTCTTAATTAAAACAACAATAACAACTTTTTCAGAACGCTTATAGCAGTATAACCTTTATTTTCATTCAGTTACTTTTTCAAACCTTACATCAATATAACATCGCAGCCTCGCAGATGGTTCGCTGAGGATAAAAAATTTTTTCAAAAAAATTTACTTTTCTTCTCAACTCGCTATGAAAGAACTTATTAATAAATATGTTTGGATAGTCGATACCTTAAGCCGCTACGACAGATTGACCCGCACTCAGCTCAATGACCTCTGGATGCGATCTGCCTACGGCGACGGAAATCCGATGCCGGCCCGCACTTTCTACTATTACCGCCGCGCTATCGAGGAAAATTTCCATCTCGATATCCTTTGTGACTCTCAGGGCCGATATTACATAGACCCGTCGCAGCGGGAACAGAACCGCGCCGTGACCAACTGGCTGCTGGAATCATATTCAGCAAACTCGGCAATGAAGGAGTCCTCGATACCTGCCGACCGTGTGGCTGTGGAAGATGTGCCATCTTCGCGTGAATTTCTGCCGATGGTGCTCGGTGCCATAAGCGATGCCTCCAAACTGAAGTTTACCTACGCCGGTTTCTCCCGCAGTCTTCCGGAAAAGGATATTATCTTCCACCCCTATTTTGTAAAGCGCTACAAGCAGCGCTGGTATATGATAGGTCTTAAGGAGAAATCAAAAGATATACGCACCTATGCTCTGGATCGTGTCAAGCAGATGACCACCGTCAATGAGCATTTCAAAATGTCTGATCTCACTCCGGGACCATTCTTCAGGAATCTTATAGGCATCACTGCCTCCAAGGGGAAGGTGCGCGATGTCAGGATTATGACAAATACCACTCAGGCCAAGTATTTCAGAGCGCTCCCTTTCCACCCCTCGCAGCAGGAAACTATCCATGATAAATATTCTATCTTCTCCTATAAGCTCAAGCTAAATTATGAACTCGTGCATGAGCTGCTGAGTTACGGTTCCTCTATCCGTGTGCTTGAACCGCCGGAATTGGTGGCGATGATTACCACCGAATTACATGAAACCCTGAAACTTTATGACACCCATTTTCCGGATTTCAAACCCTGAGCACCCCACCGGTGTTTATAATTAAAAAGAAATTACTAAGATGGCAGATTCCAATTTTATAGACTATGTGAAGATTCTTTGCCGTTCGGGCAAGGGAGGCGCCGGCTCACGCCATTATCATCGCGCCAAATATATACCCAAAGGTGGCCCCGATGGTGGAGATGGAGGCCGTGGAGGCCATATTATCCTTCGTGGCAATCCCAACATGTGGACCCTGCTCCCGCTCCGCTATCAGCGACATATTTTCGCCACAAATGGTGAAAGCGGCGGTGCCGGTCGCAGTCACGGTCGCGATGGAGAGGACCGGATCATCGATGTGCCGGTCGGTACCGCGGTTTTCGATGCCGACTCCGGAGAATTCCTGTGCGAAGTTACAGAACCGGACCAGGAGATTTACCTGCTCCGCGGTGGTAAAGGAGGACTCGGAAACACTCACTTCGCCACTTCTACCAACCGGGCCCCAAGATATGCACAGCCCGGCCAGCCCTCTGTAGAGAAAGCTGTCGTGCTGGAGCTTAAGCTGCTCGGCGATGTGGGTCTTGTAGGTTTCCCCAATGCCGGCAAATCAACCCTGCTCTCGGCTGTCAGTGCCGCTAAACCGAAAATCGCCGATTATCCATTTACTACTATGGAACCCTCGCTCGGCATCGTGGATTATCGCGGTTCGCAATCTTTTGTGATGGCCGATATCCCCGGTATCATCGAGGGCGCTTCTGAAGGCAAAGGTCTCGGACTCCGGTTCCTGCGACATATAGAGCGCAATGCGGTGCTCCTGTTCATGGTACCCGCCGATTCCGATGATATCCGCCATGATTATGAGGTGCTCCTTCGCGAAGTTCATGAGTTTAACCCCGAACTTTCCGATAAATCGAGAGTGCTGGCAATCTCGAAATCAGATATGCTCGATGATGAACTGCGCGAGGAAATAGCGCGCACATTGCCTACCGATATTCCGACAGTGTTTATTTCTGCCGTGACCGGTCAGGGGCTCACAGAACTCAAGGATATCCTCTGGCGTGAAATCAATTCGGAGGCCAATAAGTCTAACTTTACTATCACACACCGCCCGCTCGATCGCCGACATCGTGTGGAGGAAGAGGATAACTTTATCTTCGAACCTGCTCCGATTGAAGATGATGATGAACTGCGTCTCGAAACAGATGAAGACTGGGAAGATGAGTTCTGGGAGGAAGAAAGTTCTGTAAATGAGAATTAATCTCGACGCTATCCTGCGTTCGCGCCTCAGCGGTTGGAAATCCAAACTTCTGCCCCGGCCGCTTACTCATCTGCTCGAACGAATAATTCATCAAGATGAGCTCAACGCCATGCTCGATCATGCCGCGCCAACCCGCGGCACCGAGTTCTCTCAGCGCATCTACCGTCATCTCGATCTCTCTATAGAAGTGACCGGCGAGGAGAATATTCCCGCCGGCCGCCCCCTTATATTCGCTTCAAATCACCCGTTGGGCGGTCTTGACGGCATCGGCTTAATAGCGGTGCTCGGTGCGAGATATGGCGATGAACATATTCGATTCATCGTCAACGACATGCTGATGAATGTCGAACCGCTGAGCAATGTATTTTTGCCGGTCAATAAATATGGGGCTCAGGGGCGCGCCGCCGCCAAGGCGATTCAGGCTGCTCACGAAGATCCTGATATGCAGATAGGAGTATTCCCGGCAGGGCTTGTTTCCAGACTTCATGATTCGGGTGAGATTAAAGACCTGAAATGGCAGAAATCATTTGTGCAGAAGGCCATTGACTCGGGGCGCGATATAGTGCCGATACATTTTGAGGGGCTCAACAGACCCCGCTTCTATAAATTAGCACGCTGGCGCAAAAAACTCGGTATCAAAATTAATATCGAGCAGGCTATGCTGCCGGCGGAACTGTGTGCGGCGCGCGGAAATCATTATAAAATCTCGTTTTTGCCGCCGGTCACTCACTACGAACTTATCGAAATGGTTAGCTCAGGCAAAACCGCAGCCGAAATCGCCACGGATATTCAGGCGCTCCTTTAGGCGTAAGGTGTTAGGTGTTAGGTGTTAGGTGTTAGGTGTTAGGTGTTAGATTATCAAGGCATACACTATCTGAAATCTGAAATCTGAAATCCGAAATCTGAAATCTAAAAAGTAGGGCCGGCTCACGCTGACCCTACTCTAATGTGCAATTCAAAGTATACCAATTACTAATTACTATTGCCTTATTTTACAAGGATCTTTTCAGCCTTACCATTGCGGACCATAATCAGAAGGCCTTTGGAAGCGGAATTCTGACGAACACCCTGCATATTGTAGTATTCTGCAGCACCATCAGCGGCCTCGATTCCTGCAACACCGGTTGTGCTCTGCTTAATCACAAAGCTATTTTCCGCACCATTCAGAGGCACTTCTGCCGTTTCATCAAGATTGTTGCCATTGGTTGCAGTCACATTTACTGTGCCGAAATAACCGGTAGCAAAAGGAATTGCGAGAGTAGCCTTACCTTCAGCATCAGTCTGCACTGCCTCTTCGCTGTCGGCAAGCTTCACTTCGGCACCCTCCACAGGAGTCTCGGTTGAGTCAAGCACAGTTACTTCGAGCGAGATAGCCGGAAGCGTAATCTCTACAGGATAATTGCTGTTGCCGCGACCCCAGCTGCCGGGCGCATTATAGTTGGGCTCATGAACAAACAGGCTCATTGCGGGGAAGGTAATCTTATTTTCATCAATAGAGCCACCTGCGAGACCTTGTGCCACTGCCTGAGCTTTTGTATATCGGAGAGCACCCTGCGCGCAGCCCATCACGAGCACACCGTCGCCACCAAGATCAAGACCTGTTGAGCTGAAGGGCATAGCAATCCACTCCAGATCTGTAGTGTCAAGCATCACGTGGTTGTTTACTTCAGATGCATACATGCCTTTCACACACTCATTGTAGGGTGAAACAAGACGGTAGAGAGATGGGTTTGCATCGTTGGCCTCGACAATCACATTCTGACTGTGAGAGAAGTTATTATAGTACTGAGAGAAAACACCGTCGTTATAAAGTGTCTGACCTACAGGAGTCCAACCCTCACCATCAAGAATTACGATAAGAGTCACCTCTTTGCTCTTCTTCAGATTACCCTCGGCATCGAAAGCTCCGAAAATTGCAGTCGCATGTCCGCTCTCGGTCATAACAGACCCTTTGTAATTGCTATTTACAGGGTCTATCACTGCAGAGGAACCGGTAACTTCGGGACATGTGGCAAGAGCTGCAGCTACACCATTAGCAGTAGCCGCCATCGGATCTGGCCATACAAGCACGCGAACCTTGTCGATATCCGCCCCTTTGGTCACATCTATTGTGAACTTGTTGTCGGCTGATACATGATTCACAGCTTTAACCTCAAGCTTGTAATCTCCCTCGGGCACGGTCAGCACCGGGTCAAGACATACCAACAGAACACCCGTAATACTACCGCTCTGAACCCTACAGAAACTCAAACCCTGATTCTCGGGGAAGGTATATGACTTGGTCTCGGGATTATATGTTGCCTGGATGCTCGTGAGCACACTCAGGCCTTCTTCGCTGTTGTAGGAAACAGGAACCTGATAAAGCTTGGTAGTGGTATTAAAACTTGCCAAACTGGCTTGTTTGAATGTCAGATTACCTGTCTCCTCATCATATGCGTTTATCCAGAAGTCTATTTGTCCGCTATATGAAGCTTCAGGAAGTTTCAGGTTGTTGTAGCCATCGCTGTCTACATAAATTTCTGCCTCACCGGAAACCTGAGCCAGATTGGCATTGGTGTATGTGGCTTCGTATGTGCCGAGCACACTCTCCAACGCTACGCTCTTGGCCGGAGACTTACGAATATCACCTGCACCTTTTACCAATGCTTCGGGCGATACGGTCAGGCCGCTAACCGGCATATACTTTTGAGCCTTGGAACTATCGACAGATGTCAACATGGGTGTAATAGCCGAAGCGGGCATTACAGCAAGAAGAGCCGCCGAAACGGCAAAGTAAAGTTTCTTCATTTGCAAACTTGTTAGGTTAATTTATTATTATTTATTCGCTTTTGTTTAAAGGATTAAAATGTCAGCAAAACCTTATAATGCCACAAATATAGTTATCACCACCGCAATTTTGCAAATTTTTGCTCGAAATTTTCTAAACTTTCTTTATTATTTACACATTATCTAATAAATATACACAAAACAGAAACTTCTATTTAACAATTGCATCGTTCCGCAACTTATTGTTTTTCTGTATTTTAAAACCCAAAGGCCGAATTTTTATCAAAATTTCTGAATTTTGAAAATTTAAGTTCAAAGTAACTATATTTATATACTATTATTACACTTTTTTGTCTCATACGGCTCGCCCCGCAGTGACACTTTGCAAATAGCGGGATTATTGTTAACTTTGCGTGCGTAATTTTTTAAAGCGCTCACGCAGTGGATACCAAGTACATCTTTGTGACCGGAGGAGTTGTTTCCTCACTCGGTAAAGGCATTATTTCCAGTTCATTGGCACGCCTGCTTCTCTCAAGAGGATATCGTGTCACCATTCAGAAGTTCGACCCCTATATCAATATTGACCCGGGCACCCTCAACCCCTACGAACATGGCGAGTGCTATGTTACCGCCGATGGCCATGAAGCTGACCTGGACCTTGGCCACTACGAACGATTCACCAACATACGCACTTCGCGCGCTAATAATGTGACCACAGGCCGAATCTACCAGTCTGTCATTGACAAGGAGCGCCGCGGTGACTATCTGGGCAAAACAGTGCAGATAATCCCGCACATCACCGATGAAATCAAGCGCAATGTAAAGATGCTCGGCAACACCGGCAGTTATGATTTTGTGATTACCGAAATCGGCGGAACTGTCGGAGATATAGAGTCAACCCCTTTCCTTGAGGCTGTGCGCCAGCTGAAGTGGGAACTCGGACGCGATGCACTTTTTATTCATCTCACCTATGTGCCCTATCTCCATGCTGCCAAAGAGCTCAAGACCAAGCCCACGCAGCACTCAGTGAAACTGCTCCAGTCGGTGGGTATCCAACCCGACATATTAGTGCTCCGCACAGAGAAGGAGATTCCGGCCGGAATGCTTCGCAAAGTTGCTCAGTTCTGCAATGTTGCACCTGAGGCGGTAATCCAGAGCATTGACCTGCCGACAATTTATCAGGTGCCCCTGATGATGCATGAGCAGCACCTCGATGATATAGTGATTCGCCTCACCGGTGCCGACGCTACTCCGGAACCGGATCTGACCCGATGGAATGAATTCCTGCATAAGCTTGCAGTCTCCGAGAAGGTTGTCAATATCGGTCTGGTCGGCAAGTATGTGGAGTTGCAGGATGCCTACAAATCAATCACCGAGTCTCTGATGCAGGCCGCCACATATCTCGATCATAAAGTAAATATAGTATATATTCACTCCGAGAAGCTTACCGAAGAAGATGTGGAAGCGAAGCTGGCGCCTATGGATGGTATCGTGATAGCACCCGGCTTCGGCCAGCGTGGCATCGAGGGTAAATTCATAGCTCTGAAATGGGCCCGCGAACATGATATGCCGACATTCGGCATCTGTCTGGGCATGCAGTGCATGGTTATCGAATATGCCCGCAATGTTCTGGGACTCACAGGTGCCAATTCCACAGAAATGGATCCCCTCACTCCGCACAATGTAATCGACCTCATGGAGGAGCAGAAGCAGATTTCCAACCTCGGAGGCACCATGCGCCTTGGAGCATACAAATGTGCGCTGCGCCCCGGCTCGAGAGTGGCCGAAGCCTACGGCAAGACAGAAATCGAGGAGCGCCACAGACATCGCTTTGAATTCAACGAAGATTACCGCGAGCAATTCGAACAGGGTGGCATGAAGTGCGTTGGCGAGAACCCCGGCACTCGACTGGTCGAAGTAGTGGAAATTCCCGAAAAGCGATGGTTTATCGGAACTCAGTATCACCCCGAGTACCAATCGACCGTGCTGGAACCGAATCCGATATTTATGTCGTTTGTAAAAGCGGCTATCGAATATTCCGACGATAAAAAATAAGCTCCGACAAGTAGCGTTAAATAGATTGCAAGCTATTATGCGCTTGCAAACCAACTGATAAACCTCAAACCCGACAATAACAAATGGACAAGAACACCCTTAAGGGTCTGGTGCTGATGATGGCTGTGTTTGCCCTCTGGATGTGGCTGACTCCCAAGCAGAAGACAGACGCTGACAATGCTCCCTCACCCGAGGCTGTGACCGAAACTCCTGTTGCCACAGGATTCGATGCGCTTACCGACACCGAGCGCTCATGGTTGATTCAGAATATTCAGACCAATGGAACTGTTTCGACAGGCAGCGACTCAATCCGCACATATACGCTCAATGCCGACGGCATGAACCTGACGCTTCGCGGTGACTCTCTTTATGGCACCGTAACAGTCTCGGGTCGCCAACTCAACTGGGCCGATGTGGCAGCAGCCGACCCCGCGCGCATCACAATCTCCGAGCAGCGCGAGGCTATCGATGCTGTGCGCAAGGCATCGGCCAACTTAGGCAAATATGGTCGCTTCGCATCTTTCCTCTCGGGGAACCCCCAAGAGGTGACTCTCGAAAATGATGTGCTCTCACTTAAACTTAATTCCAAATCCGGCTCGATAACCCGCGCCGAACTTAAGGATTACGACACCGAATATTCTTCCGACGAGACTAAGAGCACCAAGCAGAAAGTGGTGATTTTCGAGGGTGACAAAAACACCTTCAATTTCTCACTACCTCTGCCACAGCCGATCGAAACAGCCGAATTATATTTCACTCCACGCCAACTCAACGATTCAACAATCCGCATGGCTCTCGAACTCGCCCCCGATTGCTACTGGGGTATCGAGTACACTCTCCCCAAAGGGAAGTCTTATCTGGTAGGCATGAAGATTGTTCAGAAAAACATGGCTTCGGTCGTGCAATCCAACAACCGCAACCTCGGCTTCAACTGGACGCAGCAACTTCACCGCCAGGAGAAAGGGCGCATGTTTGAGGAGCGCAACTCCGGAATCTATTATAAGTTTGCCGGCGGCGCTGTGGAGAATCTTAATGAGAATAAAGATGACTCCGAGGAGCGCCAGGCTAAAATCCGCTGGATCGGTTATAAGAACCAGTTCTTCTCAACGGTAATGATTGCCGACAGACCCTTCAACACCGCTGATTTCAAATCGACTGTACTTAAAAACTCCGACTATCTTAAGAGCTTCGAAAGTCAGGCCATCAGCAATGATTATGACTGGAACTCGGCCAACCCGGTCAGCTTCTCACTCTATATCGGTCCGAACCTCTATCCGCTTCTCGCTGATATTGAAGATCATATTGTGCCTGATGAGGATCTGAATCTGACCCGCCTTGTGCCGCTTGGCTGGACTCTCTTCCGCTGGATCAACACCTGGATTGTAATTCCGGTATTTACATTCCTCGGCAAGTGGATTTCAAATTATGGTATCATAATTCTGCTTCTTACTATATTTATCAAGCTGATACTCTTCCCTCTGACCTACAAGTCATATCGCAGTCAGGCGGTGATGCGTGTGCTTGCCCCCGATATCAAGGCTATCAATGATAAGTATCCCGGCAATGAAAACGCCATGATTCGCCAGCAGAAGACCATGGCTCTTTACTCACAGGCCGGAGCAAGCCCGATGTCAGGCTGCCTGCCTATGCTTCTTCAGATGCCGGTGCTGATTGCGATGTTTGCCTTCTTCCCGTCATGCATAGAACTCCGCGGTGAGTCTTTCCTCTGGGCCCACGACCTGTCGGCTCCCGATGCAATCATATCATGGAGTGGGAATATACCCCTTATCACCAAATATTTCGGCAACCACATCTCGCTCTTCTGTCTGCTGATGACCGCCACCAATATAATCTACACTTACATCAACACCCAAAACCAGGCTAACACAATGCCGGGCATGAAGTGGATGATGTATCTGATGCCGGTGATGTTTATGGTATTCTTCAACAACTATGCTGCCGGTCTGAGCTACTATTATTTCCTCTCTCTGCTGATAACCATCATGCAGACTTACGCTTTCCGCTTTGTAATCAAAGATGAAGACGTTCGCGCCAAGATGAAGGAAAATGCCAAGAAACCCCGCAAGAAATCAGGTTTCATGGCGCGTCTCGAAGAGATGCAGAAGCAGCAGCAGGCCATGCTCCGCGAGCAGCAGAAGCAGCAGGGGAAGCGCCGCTAACCGATAATCTCAAATTAAGCAATCATGAGGCTGCGGGCTATACGGATAATGCTTGCCTCGCTCTTTTTCGTAGCGTCGGTAATATGCATTTTGCTCGGACCGCAGGTGCACCCTCTGGCTAAGGTAAGCCAAAAAGTGCAGATTACACTCTCGATTGCCTCAGTTACTCTGGGAGCCACACTCGTGTGGCTCCTGCTTACATTTCTGCTGGGACGTGTGTACTGCGCTACCGTATGCCCGGTGGGAACATTTTCCGACATATTTCTGCGGATTCGCCGCCGGATTCCGAAGCTTAACAAACCTTTCGCCTACCGCCCGGCTTCCCGACTCTCACCCTATCTGCTATGGGTTTATCTGCTTTGCATAATCCTCGGCATATCTTTTATGGTCTGGATTTTGGAACCCTGGCAGATTATGCGCGATATGCTGGCTGCTACCAAACCTTCGATTCTCGATTCAACCTGGGGTCTGACGGGAGTCGGCGTAACAGCCGGGATAATTGTCGGCATTCTTACAGCCTTGCTGATAGCGATCAGCTCGATACTGTGGGGCAGAGCTTTCTGCACAAGATGGTGCCCGGTCGGCACTCTGCTCGGACTGGTGCAGGAGTATTCGCTGATGCATATCGAATTTAACCCTGACAAATGCACCTCATGCGGACTGTGCGAGGAGCGCTGCCGCGCGCAAGCTATCAAGATCACCGGGCGATACATTGACTCCCGACGATGTGTGCGATGCTTCGATTGTGTGGCCGAATGTCCGGAAGATGCCCTGCACTACCAACTAAACAGAAATACACCGCTCACTCCGCTGATGCGTAAAACCAAACGAACTCCATCATGAAACAATATACCGACCTGCTTCGCCGCATCTTAGCCGAAGGTGTGAAAAAACATGACCGCACCGGCACCGGCACAATCTCCATATTCGGAGCCCAGATGAGATTCGATTTATCCAAGGGCTTCCCTCTGGTCACTACCAAAAAGGTGCACCTGAAGAGCATAATTCATGAACTGCTCTGGTTTCTGGCCGGCGATACCAATGTGAAATACCTGCAGGAGCATGGTGTGAGAATCTGGAACGAATGGGCTGACCCCGATGGAAATCTCGGCCATATCTATGGTTATCAGTGGCGCTCATGGCCCGATTATAAAGGAGGTTCCATAGACCAGATAACCCGCGCGGTGAAGGATATCAAACACAATCCCGATTCCCGCAGAATAATTGTCAGCGCCTGGAATGTGGCCGACCTCGACAATATGAACCTACCGCCTTGCCACACCTTCTTCCAGTTCTATGTGGCCAACGGCAAATTATCTTGCCAGCTATATCAGCGCAGCGCCGACTGCTTTCTCGGGGTGCCCTTCAATATAGCGAGTTATGCTCTGCTGACCATGATGATGGCGCAGGTCACAGGCTTGGAACCGGGTGAGTTTATTCACACACTCGGCGATACACACATTTACCTGAACCATCTCGACCAGGTTCATGAACAGTTATCGCGCGAGGAGAGAGCTCTCCCGGTCATGAAAATCAATCCGAATGTGAAGTCCATCTTCGATTTCAAGTATGATGATTTCACGCTTGAGGGTTATGATCCCCACCCTGCCATCAAAGGGGTAGTATCTGTGTAACTCCGATAGTTCCGTTTATAGCTCCAATTAAAATATTTCAACTTAAAATAAGTACCTCAATTCTTGGGGTACTGTTTTTTTTGGCCTGGTTTTTGCTTTTACCCAACTAATTTTAACCCGATTTAGGCAAAAACACCATAATCAGCGTTATATTGATATAGGAACTTCCTTCTTATGTGAATAAGAGGGAACTGCCACAGTGTATTTAATCAAGTAAATTCAGTATATAACCCCATAAGTGCGCCGGCACTCTGAAACCGGCTTTTAATCAAGATGAAGAAAGATAATAACCGCAAGAGCGGAGGCAAGCGCATGCGCAAGCAGGATCTGCTCAACAATATAGTATCTTTCCTGCAATCGCAGGCGAGACAAAGTTTTAACTACAAACAGATAGCATTCGGCATCGGAGTCGAGAATCCGGCACAGCGCCTTGATGTGCTCAATGCGCTCGATGAACTCGTGGCCGCCGATGATATACTCGAGGTCGATTTGGGCAAGTATAAAGCCAAGTCCAACCGTGGCGCGGAAAATATCGGCACATTTGTGCGTCGCAGCAACGGCAAGAACGCTGTGATTATTGATGATGAGATGATTATGGTCGCCGAGCGCAATTCAATGCATGCCCTCAACGGCGACAAAGTCCGCGTGATGGTTTCGGCCGCACGCCGCGGTCAGGATCCTGAAGCCCGCGTGATTGAAATTGTCGAAGCAAATGAGCAGCAGTTTGTCGGCACCGTGAAAATCGACAACAATGTGGCGGCGCTCGTGACCGATTCCAAATTCCTGGCAGCTGATATTATCCTGAACCGCAAGCAGCTCCGCGGAGCAAAAGATGGAGATAAGGCAGTGGCAAGAATTGTGCAGTGGCGCGACGATGAGATGAATCCCCGCGGCGAGCTGATTGATATTCTCGGCCGTAAAGGTGAGAATAATGCCGAGATGCATGCCATACTTGCGGAATACGGTCTCCCCTATCGCTATCCGGAGAAAGTGGAGAAAGCCGCCGAGAAAATCACCGCCGGCATCACTCCCGAGGAGGTGGCAAAACGTGAGGACTTCCGCGGTGTCACCACTTTTACCATAGACCCGCGCGATGCCAAGGACTTCGACGACGCTCTCTCAGTGCGCCAGCTCGCCAACGGCAACTGGGAAGTCGGTGTGCATATAGCCGATGTGACCCACTATGTCACACCGGGCTCCATAATCGATAAGGAAGCACGCCAGCGCGCCACAAGCGTATACCTGGTGGACCGCACCATACCGATGCTCCCCGAGAGATTGTCTAACGGCATCTGCTCGCTCCGCCCTAACGAGGAGAAACTGACATTTTCCGCCATATTCGAACTCGATGATAAGGCTAATGTGATTAACTCGCGCATCGGAAGAACTGTCATAAAATCCGACCGAAGATTCACCTACGAGGAAGCTCAGGAGATTATCGAGAAGGGAGAGGGTGATTACGCACGCGAACTTCAGGTGCTCAATAACCTCGCCAAGGAACTGCGCCATCGCAGGTATCAGCAGGGCGCCCTGGAGTTTGACCGTGCGGAAGTGCGCTTCGAAATCGATGAAAACGGCAAACCGGTAAGCGTATATTTCAAGGAATCAAAAGATGCCAATAAGCTTATCGAGGAGTTTATGCTTCTTGCGAATCTCTCGGTTGCAGAATCCATCGGCAAGGTCTCCAAGACCAATAAGAAGCCGAAGACATTCGTGTATCGTGTGCATGACAACCCCGATCCTGAAAAAATCGGCAATCTGTCGGTTATCGCTTCACGCTTCGGCTATCGGCTGAACACAGAGGGAAGCGCCAAAGACATCAATAAATCGGTCAATAGACTGCTGCGCGATGTCAAAGGTAAAGGAGAGGAGAATATGCTCTCTATCCTGGCGATACGCTCCATGGCCAAAGCCACATATACCACCGACAATATCGGTCACTATGGTCTGGCTATGCCATTCTATACGCACTTCACATCACCTATCCGCCGCTATCCGGATATGCTTGTGCACCGCCTGCTGGCTAAATATGCCGCAGGAGCCCGCAGCGCTGACAAGGTAAAACTTGAAGATGAGTGTAAGCATGATTCCGAGATGGAACAGCTCGCTTCGAATGCCGAGAGAGCCTCGATAAGATACAAGCAGGTCGAATTCATGAAAGACAGACTCGGTGAAATCTATGATGGAGTAATCTCCGGTGTCACCGAGTGGGGCTTCTATGTGGAGCTGACCGACTCGATGTGCGAAGGGCTTGTGCCGGTGCGCGACCTTGCCGATGACTACTACGATTTCGATGATAAGAATTACTGCCTGATAGGCCGCAATCATGGTAATCGATATACTCTCGGCGACAGGGTGCGTGTGCAGGTGGCGCGTGCCGACCTGGAGCGTAAGCAACTCGACTTCGCACTCATAGATGACAAGGGAAATCCCAACAAACCGCTAGAGCAGCGCAAACCCGGCAAACGCCACGAGCGTGATAACCGGCGCAACAAACGCCGCACGCACACCAAGAGCCATTAACCTAAATTTCTGATATGACGACTCACCATCAATTTCTGGCCGCGGCTGCTTTGGCTTCCGCGGCTCTTCTCCCCGGCATTGCCTCTGCCGCTACCGACAATAGGAATGCGATAGTTGAAACTTCCGCCTACTCCTGGGTCGGCGACACTATTTATCAGGGACCTTTCAAGGCTTGGGCGGAGGGCTCCGACAAGATCGTTTCCAATTATCATGGACGCCCCGGATATTTTATGCCCGTGGAGCAGATCTGGACCCGAAAGAATGACCTATCGGCATACCCCGTCCTCAAAGGTGGTCAGACTTTGCATCAGGCTATCTACAACATGGGTCTCGATGAAATGGTCAATGCTGTGGAACCCGACACCACCCTACGCACCGGCAAGGAGTGGGCCGGCGTGTGGACCAGAGATGTGTCTTACTCGATAATCCTCTCCATGGCGGCTCTGCAGCCTGAAGCTTCCATGATTTCACTCATGAAAAAGGTCAACCCTTCAGGTCAGATTATTCAGGATACCGGTTCGGGTGGTGCCTGGCCTATCTCGACCGACCGCATGATTTGGGTGCTCGCCGCATGGGAACTTTATAAAGTGACCGGCGACAATAACTGGCTGCGCACCGTATATCCGATAGCCTGCAGAAGCATCGCTAAAGATGATGCCACAATCCGCTCCGAGCAGGGACTGGTCAAGGGTGAAACTTCCTTTATAGACTGGCGCGAGCAGTCATATCCGAAGTGGATGCAGACCACCGACATTTCGCAGTCGGAAGCGATGGGTACCAATGTGCTCTATGCAGCGGCATTGCAGGCAGTCTCCGACATGGCTACCGCGCTCGGTAAAAAGAAAGAAGCCGCAGACTATGCCGAAGCCTCTCAATCTCTGGCACGCAAAATAGATGAGACATTCTATATGCCCGACAAGGGGTATTATGGCATGTATACCTATGGTCGCGACAACAAGATTCTGAACCCGAGAGCCGAAACTCTCGGTGAAGCTCTCGCAATTCTCTACGATATTGCCCCGGCTGAGCGTCAGAAAGAAATTTCCCAACACAATCCGACCACTCCTTTCGGCCCGGCAATTTTCTATCCTCAGATTGCCGATATGCCAAACTATCATAATAATGCTCTATGGCCCTTTGTGGCCGGCTACTGGACTTTGGCTCAGGCCAAAGCCGGCAATGAACAGGGCACCCTCGAGGGTATCGGTTCGATTTTCCGACCCGCGGCTCTCTTCGCTACCAATAAGGAAAATTTCAACCTCGACAACGGCGATTTCTATACCGAACTGAACTCGTCGAACATGCTCTGGTCGCTTTCGGCCAATCTGGCTGTGACTCAGCAGTTGCTGTTTGGCATTCATTTCGAAGCCGAAGGGTTGAGAATCAGCCCCTTTGTGCCTCAAACCATGGCAGCGGACCGCACTCTTGAGAATTTCCCTTATCGCAACGCCAAACTGAATATCTCGGTATCAGGTTTCGGTGATAAGGTGAAATCTCTGACACTAAACGGAAAAGCTCTTGACCCGAACAAGACAATCCCCGCCAAGATGCTTGCCAAAGGCGGTGACATCAAGGTGATTATGGATAATCAGCCTATCGCACCGATGCAGGTCAATCACCAGCCGAATCTGAAGGCGCCCCTCACTCCGCAAACATGGATAGAGCGCACACCCCAGGGTGATATGCTGACCTGGAACCCGATAGAATATATCGCAGGTTATAAGGTGCTTCGCAATGGCAAGGAGGTAACGCAAACCCTACAGACTTCATATCTGCTCACACAGCCCGGAGAATGGCAGGTTATCGGTGTGAGTGGCGACGGCACAGAAAGTTTCGCTTCCGAACCTCGATCGAACCGGACAGCGTATACCATCGAATTCCCCAATGAAACTGCTACCGCGAAATCTGCCGAAATATCATATCCGTCGGCGCTGATCGAGGGAATGAATGCCGGATTTGTAGAGACCGACACCCGCAGCAATCCTGTGAAACTCGATGTTACGATACCTGAAGATGGAGTATACAGTCTGCAAGTTAGATATGCCAACGGCAACGGCCCGGTGAATACCGAAAATAAGGCTGCAGTGCGCACACTTCTGATAGATGGAGTAAAAGCAGGCACACTGGTCATGCCTACCAGAGGTGTAGCCAACTGGAACGACTGGGGTCTCTCTAATGGTATCAAAGCAGACCTGAAGAAAGGCAATCACACATTTGAAATTGTCTATCTGCCTGAAGATGAGAATATGAACATTGCGACAAATCATGCTCTTCTCGACAGAATAGTACTCACATTGCAATGATTAGGCATAGAAAATTTTGGCAAGTCCAAAAAAAGTTGTAATTTTGCATCGGGTGAGTCCTGCACGACCAGCTCCCCGTGAAATCCCCCAGATCTTGACCGAAGCAAGGGTAGCGGGTTGAGCGGTGCGATGCAGCAAGCTCGCCCACCTGCCTCTTTAGCTCAGTTGGCCAGAGCACGTGATTTGTAATCTCGGGGTCGTTGGTTCGAATCCGACAAGAGGCTCAAAATGTTTTTCATAATTTTGTTTTGGCGGCATGTTTAGTGATAAACGTGCCGTTTTTTCAACCCGCAGAATTTCACCATGTTTATCCACAATTCAAGCTTCATGATAGAGCGTGACAAGGAGGCTCAGTTTGTGAACTGGCTTCGCGACAAGATTGCCCGGCTTGAAGCCGACGGCAAACTGCCCGCACACTCGAGAGTCACCGCCATGCGCGAAGCCGGCGGTGTAGATTACACCCTCGCCGAGGCGCAGACTGTGGCCTGGCAGACCGAGTTCCATACACACGAGGAAGCCCGGCAATGGAACTCTGAGGTTTTTGCCGACATCGCCGCTGAATTCGAACACCTTTACGCACCTCAGGCTCTTGTGTTCAACTCGATCTTCCGCGACATCTGACACCCTTTCAGTCTTTTTTACCGCAGGTGAATCATGAATTACGAAAGGATAATTATGGGTATCGACCCGGGTACCAATGTGATGGGTTATGGTGTGCTCGGCATCAATGGCAAGCAACTCGATGTGCTGGTCATGGGTGTAATCGAGCTTTCTCGATTTGAAAGCCACTATAAGCGTCTGCACAGGATTTTCGAAAGGGTATCCGGGTTGGCCGCGCAATACCTGCCTGACGAAGTGGCTCTCGAAGCACCCTTCTTCGGCAAGAATGTGCAATCCATGCTCAAACTCGGCCGAGCGCAGGGTGTGGCTATGGCCGCAGTGCTCAGCCGCGATATTCCGGTGGCCGAATATGCTCCCCGCACCGTGAAAATGGCTGTGACCGGCAATGGTCAGGCCTCTAAGGAACAAGTGGCCAATATGCTTCAGCATCTGCTCAAAATCAAGGAGGAAATGCCTAAGCTACTCGATGCCACCGATGCATTGGCTGTGGCATTGACTCACTATTATGAAACCGGAAAGCCGGAGATTGCCAAAGGCCCGAAATCATGGACTGATTTCCTCAAAAAGAACCCTGACCGCATCGCCCCCCGCCGCACCCCAAAACTTAAAACCTAAAACTAATCAAATTTCGTAAAGCTCAATTTTTTCATTAAATTTGCGACTATCCCGTTTAGCGGCCTCTTCGACCGTTGAACTCTACCATAGAAAAACAAATTCACACCCCATATGGACAGATATCAGGAAGTAATCGCAAAAAGCAAAGTCACTGTAGATGAGGCCGAAATCAAGAAGGCTCTCGATAAGATTTTCGAAAATATTTCCGAACTTGAAACCCCGGAAGTTTATGCCGCCCTACTCGGCAGCATAGACCTGACTACCCTGTCGACCGAGGACTCGGATCGTAGCGTAGCGAAATTCACCACACGTGTCAATGATTTCGATGAGGCATATCCGCAGTACCCCCACGTAGCGGCCATCTGCGTATACAGCAATTTTGCCGAAGTAGTGAAGAGTCATCTCGATGTGGAGGGTGTCGATGTGTGTGTGGTTGCCGCCGGCTTCCCCTCAAGTCAGACCTTTCAGGCGGTCAAGGTAGCCGATGTGGCTCTGGCTCGCGAGGCCGGTGCCGATGAAGTCGATATTGTGCTCAATATCGGAATGTTTCTCGACGGCAACTATGAAGACCTCTGCGACGAGATTATCGAACTCAAGCACACAAGCAAGGGGGCGAAACTTAAGGTAATACTTGAGACAGGCGCGCTCAAGACTCCCGAACTTATCAAAGCGGCAAGCCTGCTCTCAATCTACAGCGGCGCTGATTTCATCAAGACCTCTACCGGCAAGGTTTATCCCGGTGCATCTCTTGAAGCGGCTTATGTGATGTGTCAGTGCATCCGCGAATATTATGAGCAGACCGGCAACCGCGTCGGCTTCAAAGCGGCCGGTGGCATACGCACTGCCGAAGATGCTGTGAAATATTACGCAGTGGTCAAGAATGTGCTCGGCGACGAATGGCTGACCCCTGAATATTTCCGTATTGGCGCAAGCTCGCTGGCCAACGCCATGCTTTCAAAACTTGAAAATAAGGAAGTTAAATTCTTCTGATACCGAACACCAAGAGAAAACCGACAGATATGAAACGAGTCAGCACCTTTCTGCTCAGCGCGTTGCTTCTGCTCACAGCCGCTGCAGGTTTTGCGCAAGATCGCAAGATGGCCACTTTCGGTGTGGCTTTCTATAACCTCGAGAACTTATTTGACACCATCAACAACAATGGCAAATATGATTTTGAGTTCTCGCCCAAAGGGGATCACAAGTGGGATTCCCATAAGTATAAATCAAAGATTAACCGCATGGCCTACGCCATCTCCCAGATGCCGACCAAGACCACACCTCTGGGTCCGGCGGTAATCGGAGTGAGCGAGATTGAAAATATCACCGTGCTTGAGGATTTGGTGAATGCGGAGCCTATCCGCGATCTGGGGCTCAAGATTGTGCACCATGATTCTCCCGACCGTCGCGGTGTCGATGTGGGCCTGCTCTATAACCCTCAGCTTTTCAGAGTGCTCAAGGTTGAGAACCGCCCGCTGGTTATCCCGGAATATCCCGAATTCAAGACCCGCGACCAGATGGTGGTTATCGGTCTGATGGGGAATAAGGTTACCGGCTATTCGCGTGTGGCGGTGATTGTAAACCACTGGCCGTCGCGCCGCGGAGGTGAGGCTCAGTCAAGCTGGCTGCGCGAAGCTGCCGCCGCTCTCAATAAGCAGATTGCCGATGAACTCACAGCTCAATATCCCGATATGGGTATCATAACCCTCGGTGACTTCAACGATGACCCCTTCAATAAATCGACTTCTGAAATCCTCGGCGCCGTGCGCGACATCAACAAGGTAAAACCCGGCGGTTTCTACAACCCCTTCTGGGAAAAACTCGACAAGGGTATCGGCTCTTACATATACCGCGGCGGCTGGAATCTCTTCGACCAGATTATCATCAATGAGAACCTGGTCAACGGCAAGGGCGGTCTTAAATTTCACGCTGCCGAAGTCCTCAACAAACCGTTTCTGCTCCAGCAAGACGGCCAGTACAAAGGATACCCGCTGCGCACATTCTCAGGTGGTGCCTGGACCGACGGATACTCAGACCATCTCCCCACAGAGATATTCCTGGTTAAAGAGGTGCAGACTCAACAGTAACTCAACCGGGGAATATTAATCACAATACCATCATAAAACAACAAAACAACCATACAACATGAGAATCAGATTGACACTGCTCGTTTTGCTGTGTGCCCTGCTTCCCTCGCTGGCATTAGCCCAGACAGGAATCAAGGGAACAGTAGTCGACGCACAAACTGGCCGGCCGGTTGCTGACGCGAACCTATTGCTCGCCGACCAGGCTATCTTTGTGGTGAGCGGACCTGATGGATCTTTCACCATAAGCAATGCCGCTCCCGGCTCTGATGTGCTCGAAATTATAGCATCAGGTTTCGAAGATGCTTTCGTAGACATCAAACTCACCGATGGACTGATGAACAACCTCGGTGAAATCAAGCTCAATCCTTCGGGTTTTGAAGCCGGTGCCCTGAATTCAGACAATTTCCTTTTCAACGAGGAGGAAATTCTCGAAGATGAGGGTATCGGGCAGTCTATCGGCACTATCCAGGGTGCTACCGACGATGTGTATTATTCGACCGCGAACTATAACTTCTCGATAGTGAGATTCCGCAACCGCGGTTACAATCAGACATGGCAGACAGGTTATGTCAACGGCTTCAACCTCAACGATGCGATGCGCGGTCAGTTTAACTTCTCAATGTTCGGCGGCATGACATCGTCGGCATTCCGCAACCGCTCTACAGAAATCGGACAGGCGCCCGCCGCCTTCGGTTATGGCTCCATCGGAGGTTCCACAAGCGTGACTACCTATGCTTCGGAGTATGCTCCCGGCTGGAAAGGCTCCCTGGCATATACTAACTCAAACTATATGCTGCGCGCGATGCTGCAGTATGCCACCGGCCTTAACAAGCATGGCTGGGCGTTCACAGCCTCAATTATCGGCCGCTACGCTCCCGAGGGTGTGATCGAAGGCACTTTCTACAACTCATTCGGCTATTTCCTGGGTCTGCAGAAGGTATTCAACGACAAACACTCTCTCAACCTGTCGACCTGGGGCGCTCCCACTCAGCGCGCCACTAATTCGGCCGCCACTCAGGAGGCTTACGACCTGGCAGGCTCTAACCTCTACAACCCATCTTGGGGTTATCTCGATGGCAAAAAGAAATCATCGAAAATTGTGGAGAGTTTCGACCCATCGGTTATGCTTAACTGGATTTGGAAACCGAAGTTCGGCACCCGACTGAACACCGGTCTCGCTTTCCGCTCCAACAATTATTCTTCATCGGCTCTCAACTGGTATCAGTCTGCAGACCCGCGCCCCGACTACTACCGCAATCTCCCTTCATACTTCCGCCCCACTGCCGACCCGGAGCTCGATCCCGAACTCTATGCAGCGCAGCTTGCTCAGCAGGAGTATGTGGCTGATTACTGGGGTGGCGCCAAATCTCACCGCCAGATTGACTGGAACTCACTCTATCAGGCCAACAGACTCAACTGCCTGCAATATGACCGCGACCCCGACCTCAAGGGACAATCTTCTTATATCCTCGAAAACAGGCATTCAAATTTCAATGCATATATGCTCCAGTCCACACTGGATCATCGCTTCTCGGATATCCTGACCCTTCAGGGAGGTGTAAACGCTACATTTACCGATGCACGCTATTACAAGACTGTGCGCGACCTGCTCGGCGGCGAGTTCTGGCGCGATGTTGACAATTTCTCCGAACGCGATTTCGCAGGCGATGTAAATATCATGCAGAATGACCTCGACAATCCCAACCGCAGAGTCGGCAAGGGGGATAAGTTCGGTTATGATTACTACATTCGCAACTGGAATGCAGGTGTGTGGCTGCAGAATCAAATCACCACAACCTACTGGAATGTGAATTACGCAGCTGAATTCTCATGGACTGATTTCTGGCGCCACGGCAATATGCGCAATGGCCGCGCCCCCGGCGATGAGAATGGTCTTGACCATAACGGCAACCCGGCAGCCGTGCAGTCTTTAGGTAAAGGCAAGGAACACTCTTTCTTCAACTGGGGTGTTAAAGCAGGCGCTACTTATAAGATTGATGGCCGCAATTACATAACCGCACATGCCGGCTACGGAACTCGCGCCCCTCTACCCAATGATGCTTACATCTCTCCAAGAACCAAGGATACCGCAGTGCCCGAACTCAAGAGCGAACGATATTTATCAGCCGACCTCTCATACACCTGGAATTATCCCCGCTTCCGCGGTTCAATCACCGGATTCTACACCCAGATGTGGGACGGCATGAAACGCTCAGGATTCTATGATTATGAGCTCTCTTCATTTATGAATTATGCCATGTCGGGAGTGGAAACTCTCTATCAGGGCATAGAACTCGGAATGCAGTATAAGATTCTGAGCAACCTCTCGGCTACATTTGCCGGCACTCTGGCCAAGTACCAGTACAACAATAATCCGCTCGGCACCCGAAGCTATGAAAATGGTTCGAAAGAAGATGTGACCCGCCGCGTCTATCTGAAGCATTATCATGTGGGTGGCACTCCTGAAACTGCCATGTCGATCGGTCTGAACTACAATATCAAACAGTGGTTCTTCGAAGTCAACGCACAGTGGTTTGGCGACGCATATTACGACATCTCACCCTCACGCCACGAAGAGATGCCGGGACTCTGGAAACTCTGTGTGCCCACAGCCGACAAAACCGCTGAAGAAATCTACAGAGAGAAACGCGATGAAATCGCTTATCAGGATCATCTCAACTCAGAGTGGGTGATGAACCTTTCTATAGGTAAGATTATCTACACCAAATTCGGTTCTGTAAATATCAACCTCTCTGTAAACAACCTGCTCAATAACCGCAATATACAGACCAACGGTTATCAGGAGGGTAAGTTCGATTATACCAACTACGATGTCAACAAGTTCCCAAACAAGGTCTGGTACGCACAGGGAACTCGTGTATTCCTGAACTTAGGCATCAAATTCTGATCATTATGAAATTCACAGCAATAATACGCAATATCTCGCTTGCGGCCATCATGGCTACAGCGCTCACCGCATGCGATGACTTCAAGGCTGAACCTCCGATTATACTACCGGAGGGTGGTGCCGTGGGCTCCGGACTCTGGAATGACCCCCTGACTGCATATCAGGTGCAGATCGGCTCTGTCAATGAGGAGATGGAAGAGATCTGGGCCACAGGATATATCGTGGGTGTGGTCAACACCGAAATCGGCAATACCCTCAATCAGCGCTGCGCGCAGTTTGAACCTGCTTTCAACGAGGATAAGAATATGCTTATCTCCATCTATACACCTACAGAGCTTAAGGAGAAATTCATGGTTACTGAAATCGATGAAGAATCCGGCGAAGAGGTGGTAGTATCAGATACCCGCTGGGAACATGTAGCGACAGTGCAGCTCCCCTCAGGCAACTGCCGCAACGACCTGAATCTCGCCTCTAATCCGGGCAACCTGGGACGTCAGGTCACAATTCACGGCACCGTTGGTGTGAAATACTGCGGCTGCTATGGTGTGAAGGGTGTAAATGATTATGAGTGGGGCGCAGTCGGCAAGGAGCCGGTGGTGCTCCCGGCTATCACAGGACCATTCTTTGTGGACTGGGATCAGGCCGCAACTATCGAACCCTGGCTGAATCAGGGCTGGAAGAAAGTCGCTGTCAAAGGTGGTCTCTCCGGCTGGTATATCAAGACTTTCAGCGGAAATAACTATGTGACCACAAGCGCATATCTCGGCTCGGCTACCGGTGGCCCGTATGAAAACTGGCTCATCACTCCGGCTATCGACCTCGATGCCCTGACCGACAAGACGCTGAGCTTTATAACTCAGGCTGCTTATTCATGCCCCGACCCGAGTTATCTCGAGGTCTATGTGATGTCTACTGACAATCCGACCAAGGCGGAACTCAACAAGCTTGAAGCAACTATCGCCACACCGCCGGAAGGCTCGGCTTACAGCCAGTGGATTAATTCCGGCACTCTCGACCTCTCGGGATTCAGCGGAACCATATATATCGGTTGGAAATATTATTCGGCTCATGGCGGTTCGGGATTTTCTACAACCTTCTGCATCGATGACATCAATGTAGGCAACGCACAACCCTGAATCAGGTGACCATAATTAAAACAAAACACTAAGAAATGAAACTCAATATATTTCATGGTGCGCTGGCATCGCTGGCCATGGCAACACTCCTTATCGGCTGTCAGGCCAATATGGATGCTCCGGAACTCAAGGTACCGGTGGCCGATTTAACTGCCAATACCACTATACTCGAATTGAAGCAGGCCTACGAGGGTAAGACCGGCCTGGTGGTTCGTCCCGGCACTGAATTAACCGACGAGACCGGAGAGATTATCGGTGGCGAAAGATGCGTGATTCATGGTCGTGTGGTATCTTCAGATGCCACCGGCAATATCTATAAGTCTCTGGTAATACAGGATGAGACCGCAGCATTGGCTTTCTCCATCAATCAGGGCAGCCTCTACAATGACTACCGCCTCGGACAGGACGTGGTGGTCGACATGACCGGCCTGACTATCGGATATTACCGCGGTCTGCAGCAGATTGGCTCGCTCAATGAATTTTCCGATGGCGAACCTCAGCTCGGCTTCATGGCTTATGACCGCTGGGTAGATGCCGCACATCTCAACGGGCTCCCCAATCCTGATTTCTCCGATGTGAAAATCAATTCCGGCTACCCAGATGCAAACGCATATTGCATAGTGATGAATGATTTCGATGAAGTCAATCAGGCCACTCTCCCCGAGATGCAGAGCCAGCTTGTGGAGTTCCGCAATGTGCATTTCAACATTGTGCCCGGCGAAGAGACTTACGCTCCCTTCCAGGAGTCGGTGAACCGCACGCTTGTCGATGCCAACGGCAAGACTCTGACAGTCCGCAACTCCGGTTATTCAAATTTCTACACACAGTTACTACCGGAGGGTACCGGCGCTGTTCGCGGCATTCTCTCTTACTATGGCAGCGACTGGCAACTTGTGCTCCGCAGCCTGAGCGATGTGATGATTACCACCAAGGGTCAGGAATCAGATCCCTTCACCACAGCCGACATCACCGGCAATCAATTTGAAGGCTATCAGGGCTGGTCTGTAGGTTACATAGTCGGTTCTGTGAAAGCCGGTGTGTCTGCCGTGAACTCAGCAGCCGATGTGGTGTTTGGAGCCGCCGGTGCGGAACTTGACAACAATCTGCTAATCGCAGCATCTGCAGGAGAGACTGACTATACCCGCTGTGCTATTGTGCAATTGCCGCTCAACAGCGCACTCCGCTACAGTGCCAACCTGCTCGATAACCCCGGTGTCATAGGCAAGGAACTCAAAGTCTATGGTACTCTCGGATTCGACCTGGGATTGCCGGGTGTGGTTAATCCGAAGAGCGCACGCGGTGAATTCCTGATTGACGGCAAAGTTCCTTCTGATGGCTCGGAAGCTCCTGCAGCCGCCGGCTCCGGCACAGAAAATGACCCGTATAATGTAACTGCTGTCATGGAATCAACCACCGACATGAGCGATGTCTGGGTGGAAGGCTATGTGGCCGGTTATGTGATCAGCGGTGACTTCACGCAGGCCACTTGCCAATTCTCGGCCGATGAAGTGGCCGGCTCAAGCAACTGGCTCAACCAGAGCAATGTGATTCTCTCCGGTGTAAAGGCCGCGGTGGCCAATGTGGAGAATTCGGTGCCATGCCAGCTCAATGCCAAGTCGCGCCCGATGCTTGGACTCAAGGATCACCCGGAAGTGTTCGGCACCCGTGTGAAAGTAAAGTGCAAGGTCGCTTCTTATCTCGGTGTGCGCGGTGTGCGCAATATCTCTGAGGTAGTTATACTCTGATTATTATGAAAATTCGCTTTATTGCAATCTTGATGCTGTGCGCTCTTGCGGGCGCACAGCATCCTATATCTGCCGCCTATCCCGACGGTTATTATACCCGCATGGACGGCAAACGCGCAGAGGCTCTAAAGGCCGCCGCCAAGGCTTGTGTCTCTACCCATACACGCCTCGAATACTATGATCTCCCAAACTACTGGCAATATTCAGATGTATATCCCGAGACTGTCAATGGTCTCAAACGCTGGTGGGATATGTATTCCGATGCCGTGTACCTGATACAGGCCGGGCAATCGGGGAAACAGTCATTCTCGGCCAATAAGATGCAGCGCGAACATGCTGTGCCTAAATCCTGGTGGAAAGTAGGCAGCGATGTGGAGTATACTCCATGCTACTCCGATATGTGGAATCTTTATCCCTCTGACCCGTCGGCGAATCAGGCCAAACTGAATTATCCGTTTGGTGAGACACGCACCACTTCTTTCGATAATGGTGTGACCAAGGTCGGCCCTCCGAAATCAGGCTACGGCGGAGGCTCTCCTGAAGTGTTTGAACCGGCCGACGAGTATAAGGGAGATTTCGCCAGAGCCATATTCTATGTAGCGACCGTATATGATGACCTGCCCTGGAAATATGATTATATGTTTGTGAAGCAAACATATCCTACGCTGCTCCCCTGGGCTGTGAATATGCTTCTGCAGTGGAGCCGCAAGGATCCGGTGGACCAGAAGGAGATAGACCGCAATAATGCGGTGCAACAATATCAGGGTAACCGCAATCCGTTTATAGATTTCCCGAATCTCGCCGAATACATCTGGGGACAGCGTGTGTCGGAAGATTTTATAATTGCCGACCAACCTAACACCGGTCTGACACCCCCTATCACCGGTGATCCGGAACTCACAGCCCCGGTCAATGGTGAGTATCTCGATTTCGGTGAAATTGCGGTCAATGTCACCACTCGCCGCGGTTTGCAGATTTCCGGCAGTAATCTCACACAACCCCTCACTCTGAGAGTGGTCGGAGAGCACCGGGATTATTTCATTCCCGAAGTGCAGAGTGTGCCGGCTTCCACTATTAATTCCGGTGGCGGTTATCTTCTCGACATCAGCTATCGGCCCAAAGAGAAAGGAAGCCACTCAGCCAAGCTTACTCTTTCAGATGGAGGTCTCGAAGGAAGCATTGTGGTCAACCTCAAGGGGGAGGCTCTGGACCGGCCCGAGCTTTATGCTCTGACAGCTCTTGAGCCGGCCGACCTGACCGAATCTTCTTATACTGCCCGATGGAATGCACCGGCGGGTATCGCGGATTTCTATGTGCTGACAAGAGTGAGGTATACCGACTCCGGCGAGGAAGCTGAAACCTATGATACCGGCGAAACTGAATATCTGTTGCAACGCGACCCGAATGTGCCCGAAAGTTATTCGGTGACATATTACCGGCTCGGGCTGGAATCTCCCAGCAGCAATACAATCTATATCGCCGCTGCCGGATTGCATGACATCCGCACTCAGGCTCCATGTCATATATATGCCTGCGATGGAGGTATAGTGATAAGATGCGCCGAGGGTGAAGGTGGACTAATCCGAATTTTTAATGTGAATGGTATCACGGTCGCCAGTGTGGCCGAGTATTACGATGGCATGCAAATCACACTTGCACCGGGTGTGTATATAGCCACAATCGGCGGCTCTGCTCCGCAAAGGATTATAGTGCTCTAATGCCGTAAAAACTTGATTTTTTGATATGAACGGATGGCTGACGGTGGCACTGCTCGTGGTGTCAAATGTTTTCATGACTTTTGCCTGGTATGGGCAATTGAAGCTGCAGGATATGAAGGTTATTACTTCCGACACTCCGCTATGGATTATCATACTCGGCAGCTGGGGTGTTGCTCTGCTTGAGTATTTCTTCATGATTCCCGCCAATAAGTATGGATTCATCGGCAACGGAGGCCAGTTCTCTATCATGCAGCGTAAGGTCATACAGGAAGTTATCTCTCTGACTGTGTTCTCACTGTTTGAATTTTATTGTTTAAGGGTGAAAGTCTGCACTGGAATCACTT